>CAYGUB010000113.1:0-8547 GCA_964352845.1 uncultured Rhodobacterales bacterium
TCCCCTTACTATCGAGCTTTTCCGCCCATTTCTGCATCTGGCGCAGCGCCTCGACATAGGTTGCGAGCCATGCGAACCCATGCGCGGCGGTCTGGTTCTGTTCCAGCAAAGCGCCTGATATCCGGTCATTTTCTACGGTCAGGTTGCGCAGGGTGGATTTGGCCTTGGCGAGAATATCGTCTAACGGCTCCAGCGTGTCGCGCGTCAGCGCGAGCAGGTCGGGAAGAACGATCTGTTGGGCCGTCTCAAGCGGCATATCTTGTCCATCGTGAGCCATTATCCGAATCCTCTTTTACACCTTTTCAGTGGGATAGTCTTTTCGCAGGTGCAGCGCAATAATAATTCATAAATCACAGTAAATTTGAACATTAATGACTTGATTGTTGATCGCTATAGGTGTGGCGACCAGAACCGCCCGGGTTCAGCCGATCAGCGCCTCGTCCTCGCACAGGTCCGGCAGGTTGCTTAACGATGCGGGATCGACAAGATCGAACCTCACGCGATAGAGAAGCTCACCGCCGTGGCTTGCCTCCATGATCCACGGGCCCGGGGTTTCTTCATAGGGATATTCAAAGGTGAAGGAGCCACCGCTGGCAGCGCCGGGGTCGAAATCGGAGGTCCAGCTTTCCGTGGTCACGCCCGCGTCTGTCTGCGGCGGGTGGATCACGGTCAGCGTGACATTGTCGAGCGGCTGGCTGCCCAGAGGCTCCACCCGGACGCCGAAGGACAGGCCGGGAATGACGGGCACGGTCAGGGTTTCGACGATGAAATTGCTTTCGCCGGGGCGCTGATTGATGAAACCGGTGATCGTGTCGGGCGCAGGCACGCGGATGGATTCTGATCCGTAACAGACGATGCCATATTGCAGGTTCGTGACACGGGCCGCGTTGTAGTAGGGCAGCGCCGTGTCCTGAGCCCATGCGACCCCGGCCGTAATCGCAAGGACAGCTGTTAAGATGATGCTAGCTGATCGCGGCAGCTTTAACATCCTCATCGATATAGGGCAGATATTTCTCGAAATTATCCGAGAACATATCGACCAGTTTCTGAGCCTGCGCATCATAGGCTTCTGTGTCGTCCCAGGTCCGGCGCGGGTCAAGCAGGATTTTCGCAACGCCGTTCGCCTCAACCGGCACATCGAAGCCGAAATTCGGGTCCTTGCGGAATTCACCTGCGTTAAGCGAGCCGTCGAGAGCCGCACTCAGCAGCGCCCGGGTTGCACGGATTGGCATGCGCGAGCCGGTGCCATAGGCGCCGCCGGTCCAGCCGGTATTGACCAGCCAACAGGTCGAGCCGTGGTTGGCGATCTTCTCTTGCAGCAGCTTGCCGTAGACTTCGGGCCGGCGCGGCATGAAGGGGGCACCGAAACAGGTGGAGAATGTGGGCTCCGGCTCGGTCACGCCACGTTCCGTGCCGGCAACCTTGGAGGTGAAGCCCGACAGGAAGTGATACATGGCCTGAGCGGGGGTCAGCCGCGCTATGGGCGGCAGGACACCGAACGCATCGCAGGTCAGCATGATTATGTTTTTGGGATGGCCGCCAAGCGCCGTATCGGAGGCGTTTGAGATATAGTGCAGCGGATAGGCGCAGCGCATATTCGCAGTCAGGCTGTCATCTTCGAAATCAAGCTCCTTGGTGTCCTCGTCAAACACCATATTCTCGATCACAGTGCCGAATTTCTGGGTCGTGTCGTAGATTTCCGGCTCGGCTTCACGCGACAGGTTGATTGTCTTGGCGTAGCACCCACCCTCGAAATTGAAGATGCCACGGTCTGACCAGCCATGCTCATCATCGCCAATCAGCGTGCGGGCGGGATCGGCCGACAAGGTTGTCTTTCCGGTGCCGCTAAGCCCGAAGAACACCGCCGCATCGGCCGGGTTACCTGTTGCATGGTTGGCAGAGCAATGCATCGGCATGATGCCTTTCTCCGGCAACAGATAGTTGAGCAGCGTGAAGACCGATTTCTTGTTTTCTCCCGCATAGGCGGTCCCACCGATCAGGATCAGCTTCTTCTCGAAATTCAGCGCGATCACGGTTTCCGAGCGGCAGCCATGTCTTTGCGGATCAGCCTTGAAGCTGGGGCAGTTGATAATGGTGAAATCAGGTGCGAAGGTCTCCAGCTCGCTCGCCTCGGGGCGACGCAGCAGATGGCGGATGAAAAGCCCGTGCCATGCAAGCTCGGTGACAACGCGCACGTCGAGACGCTGGGACGCGTCAGCGCCCCCGAACAGATCCTGCACGAAATAATCGCCACCCTTCATATGTGCGAGCATGTCGGCATGCAGCACATCAAAAGCGGCTGGCTCCATCGGTGGGTTGTTTTCCCACCAGATACTGTCGGCAACGCCGTCGGTTTTGACGACGAACTTGTCCTTTGGGGACCGGCCGGTATGCTTGCCGGTGGTGACAAGAAACGTACCGCCCTGACCCAGAGTGCCTTCGTCGCGCTTCAGCGCTTCTTCGATCAGCGCGGGCTCGAGATAATTATAATAGACGCGACCGATCCCGTGGATCCCCTGGGTTTCGAGTGTATGATTGGAATTGACGCGGCCTTTGATCATTTCAAGCTCCTCGTGCGCGGTTGAAAATCGGTATCGATTTCGCACTCGTAAATAAAGTTCTCGCAACAACTGCGCCTCGTGGAGCAGCTATTGGTTTATACCACGCCCAAGATGTGTTGGAATGATCCTATCGGCCACAGTTAGCGTTATCATGTCCAATTCGGTATCCAATTAGTCAACTATTAGGGTCAAAAAGGGTCAATTGGGTCAAGACTAAGGCTGATTCGCCATAATTCCGTTGATTCTGATGGTTATTGGCCAAAGGGTAACGGCAAAAGCGGTGCTCAGCAGTGGTGCCGATCTGTGAGGAAGGAAATCCGAATGTCTAAGATCGCATTGGTTGATGATGACAGAAATATTCTGACATCTGTGCAAATGACCCTCGAAGCCGAGGGCTTCGAAGTTGAGACCTATAATGATGGGCAGAGCGCTTTGGACGCGTTCAGCCGCAAGATGCCGGATATGGCTGTTCTTGACATCAAGATGCCGCGCATGGATGGGATGGACCTGCTGCAGCGGCTGCGTCAGAAATCAGCCGTGCCTGTTATTTTCCTGACCTCGAAAGATGATGAGATCGACGAGGTTCTCGGTCTGCGCATGGGTGCAGATGACTATGTGCGCAAGCCGTTTTCCCAGCGTCTTCTGGTGGAGCGTATTCGCGCGATCCTGCGTCGCAAGGAAGCAATCGCCAAGGATGATGCGGGTGAGGGCGAGGTCAGCCAGGTCATGACCCGCGGTGATCTTGTGATGGACCCGCTGAGGCATACGGTTAGCTGGCGCGGTCGCGACGTGTCCCTGACGGTCACGGAATTTCTGCTGCTGCAAGCGCTGGCGCAACGCCCCGGCTTCGTCAAAAGCCGCGATCAGCTGATGGATGTTGCCTATGATGATCAGGTTTACGTCGATGACCGGACGATCGACAGCCACATCAAGCGCCTGCGTAAGAAGATGCGGACCGCCGATGACGACTTTTCGGCGATTGAGACACTTTACGGCATTGGTTACAGGTATAACGAAGAGTAGATATGTCGCTTCTGGCGGGGGAAAGCGTGGCCGACAATCGAGCATCCCAAAATCCCAATCTGGTGATGGGCGAGGACTGGACCGCGTCGGAAACCCCGATCGAGGCGGAACTGCAATCGAAGCGTGAGAAGCGCAATTTCATTGCGCTGAACCGCTCTCCTCTGGCGCGCAAGATCATTACGTTCAACCTTATGGCGCTGATCGTGCTGGTGGTGGGCGTTCTCTTTCTCAACCCGTTTCGCGACAGCCTCGTCATTCAGCGGGAGGCCGGGCTGGTGTCAGAGGCCGAGCTGATTGCGGAAGTCTTCGAGGCGAAGCTTGAATCGCCTGCGGTGACGGGGCTGGCCTTCACAGATCTGTTTGACCCGTCCGTTCTGCTCGACGGGCTCGATATCGCGCCGGGCGTCGATGTATATCTGTTCTCGCCTGCGGGCAGTCTTCTGGCCCGATCACAAGGGACTGAGCGCAACGACATCCCGGCGCTGAAGCGGTTGCAGGATGACACGCGGAATACGGTGATCACCGATTTCCTCAATGCGATCTGGAACGGGATTGCGGGTATATTCGGTTCGACCGATACGGACATCTCGAAGAATACGGGCGAAGAGGAAGCCCGCAAGGTGCTTGATGCCGCGCTGGCCGGTGTGACCGAGCTGCGTAATGGCCGCGATGCGGTCGGCAAGAGCATTTTCTCGGTGGCCTCTCCTGTAGAGGTCGATGGCAAGATCGTCGGGGCCGTGGCGATGACCACCGTGGCAGGCCATATAGATCAGCTTGTCCGGGCAGAGCGCGAGCAGATCCTGCAGATGTTTGTCATTGCAATTCTGGTCTCTATCGGGCTGTCGCTAGTTCTTGCCTCCACCATCGCCAACCCTCTGTCGGATCTGGCCGCAGCAGCAGAGCTTGGGCGCGACAAAAACGCGCTGAAGGTCAGTCCGAGCCGTGTGCGCATCCCCGACCTCACCGCCCGCCCTGATGAGATCGGGCGACTATCAGGCGCGATGCGCGGCATGGTCTCGGCCCTCTATGAGAGGATCGACGCCAATGAACAATTCGCAGCCGACGTGGCCCATGAGATCAAGAACCCGCTGGCCTCGCTGCGTTCTGCCGTAGGTACGTTGCATGTTGCCAAGACAAGCGATCAGCGCATCCGCCTGCTCGACGTGATTGAGCATGACGTGCGCAGGTTGGATCGGCTGGTCAGCGACATCTCCAACGCCTCCAGGCTCGACAGTGAGCTGGTGAAAGAGGATGAAGAGCCCTTCGATCTGATGCGCATGCTCAATAACCTAACAGAATATCTCAGCCAGCAGGCGGCCGAAAAGGGCGTGGAGTTCATACGCGACGTGCCCACTGAGCCCATCATCATTCACGGTCTCGAAGCCCGTCTGGCGCAGGTTTTCGTCAACCTGATCACCAATGCAACCTCCTTTTGCGAAGATGGGGATGCGGTTCGGATCTGGGCGCGGCGGCGCGACAACCGGGTGCTGGTCGTGGTCGAGGATACAGGCCCCGGCATCCCCGATCAGGCCCTGAACAAGGTCTTCAATCGTTTCTATTCAGAACGCCCGGAACGCCAGTTCGGCAATCACTCGGGCCTCGGTCTGGCCATCTCGAAACAGATTATCGAGGCGCATGGCGGTGTCATCTGGGCCGAAAATATCCGCCCCACGGATGCTGATCTGACGTCTGACCCGCTTGGCGCGCGGTTTGTCGTCGGTATTCCGACCTGATCGATGGGGTCGCGTTTCGGTCATATTCTGGATGCCGCGACCCAACTCCACGCAACTGCCCTGCGCTACCGCGATGCGGGCGTTCTGATCTGTGGCCCATCGGGGGCGGGAAAATCCGCCCTTGCCTTGCAACTTGTGGCGCTGGGCGCGCAGTTGATTGCGGATGATCAGGTGATGCTGCACCGCTCGGGCGATCACGTCATAGTCTCGCGCCCCTCTGATTTGCCTCAGGCCATTGAAGCGCGCGGCTTTGGGATGATCGACATGGCTTGCGCGGAACCCGCGCGGCTGGCGCTGTTGGTCGACCTATCGCGGGTGTCGCAAAGCAGATATACCGACCCAAGCTACGAGACTGTCATTGGCTGTCGCGTGGAAGTGATGACAAAAATTGATGCTGTTCATTTTCCTGCTGCAATTTTGGCCTATCTGGGGGGCAAGGGAAGATATCAGGTCGATAACTGAATGACCACCAAACCTGCCACAAATATTGTTTTGGTCACCGGGCCGTCCGGTGCCGGACGCTCGACTGCTCTGCATGCGCTTGAGGATATCGGCTTTGAGACGATAGACAATCTGCCGATCTCTTTCGTGCTGCGTCTGATCCAATCGCCTGATCTGGATCGGCCTGTGGCGCTTGGGCTGGACGCGCGCAATCGCGATTTCTCAGGCGCGGCGGTCGAGGCACTGCTCAGCGAGCTGCGTCATGACCCGCGCGTGCAGCCGACCCTGATCTTTCTGGATGCCAAAACCGAGGTGCTGGACTTGCGATATTCGGAGACCCGGCGCCGTCATCCGCTTGCCCGGACGGGCTCTGCGCAGGATGGCATCGCCGAAGAGCTCGTCTTGCTTCACCCCTTGCGTGATATCGCGGATCTCACGCTTGATACCTCCGATCTTAGCCCGCATGAGCTTCGCGCAGAGCTTGCCGCGCGGTTCGGCCACGATGGTGGTGACCATCTGTCGATCACCGTTCAGAGTTTCTCCTACAAGCGCGGCGTGCCCTCGGGCACCGATATCGCGCTGGATTGCCGGTTTTTGCGCAACCCGCATTGGCAGGCCGATCTGCGCCCCTTGAGCGGTCTGGATCAGCCCGTGTCCGATTATGTCGCGGGCGATCCAGTTTTCGCAGAGTTCTACGACCGTTCGCGCGGTCTGATCGAATTTCTGCTGCCGGCCTTCAAGCGGGAGGGCAAGTCGCATCTGACGATCAGCTTTGGTTGTACGGGCGGGCGTCACAGATCCGTTGCCGTTACGGAAATGCTGGTTTGCAGTCTTGCCAACAAGGGGTGGCAGGTGTCTAAACGCCACCGGGAACTGGAAAGGCGCGCGTGATGCGCCTGGGGATGAAGGCGGGAGTGTGCGTCCTGTGATTGGTATCGTTATTGTCGGCCACGGCAAACTGGCGACTGAGTATTTGTTGGCGATGGAGCATGTTGTCGGCAAACAGGAAGGTGTCCGGGCAATCTTGATCGAGGAAAATCATGACAGGAGCCGCAAGCAGGCCGAGATTTGCGCCGCGGCCGATGATGTCGATGAGGGTGACGGGGTTGTCGTCGTCACAGATATGTTTGGCGGATCCCCCTCCAATCTGTCACTGAAGGCCTGCGGCATGGCAAATCGTCGTATTCTGTGCGGGGCGAACCTGCCCATGTTGATCAAACTCGCCAAATCGCGGGGGCTGGAGGTAGGCCAGGCCGTTGACATGGCAGCGGATGCAGGGCGAAAGTATATCCAGAGTTTTGGCGGTATGACCGGGAATGGTTAGGCGCAATTTCGAGATCATCAATGAAAAGGGTCTCCACGCGCGGGCATCCGCGAAGTTTGTTGAAGTGGTCGAGCGGTTTGATGCAACAGCCTACGTTTCCAAGGGAGGAAGCGACGTGACGGGCGACAGTATAATGGGACTTTTGATGTTGGCGGCCTCGCGCGGAACTCATATTGATGTGCGGACATCCGGAGCCGAGGCTGAGGCCCTGATGGATGCGCTTGAGGCGCTGATCTCAGACAAGTTCGGCGAAGAATTCTAAGCAGGTATGTTGGTGTCAGAGACCTCATCCAAAGACGTCCCTCAGGCTGATCCGCCGGCAGATCATCCCGAACATGTCCCCTATCCAAAGCGGGACCTGTCCTATGCCAATACATTCACCAATCCATGGAAGGCCAACACGATCCGGGCGATGGAATGGATGACAGCAAAGCTGCACCTGCTGCGCCTGATCCGCAAGTTTGAGCGCTACGGCGTGGCCTTTGGTCAGGGTTTCTGGGCGCAGGCGCTCGACACGATGGGGATAGAGCTTCAGACCCCACAGGAACAGATTGACCGCATCCCCAAGACCGGCCCGCTGGTGATCGTCTGCAATCACCCGCATGGGCTTGTCGATGGCATGGTTCTGGCCGAATTGATCGGGCGCGCGCGGACCGATTACAAGATCCTGACCCGGTCGCTTCTAACTGGCGTGCATGCGATTGACCAGTTCATGATCCCCGTGCCCTTCCCGCATGAGCAGGACGCCCAGAAGCAAAGTCTGGAGATGCGCCGCAAGGCGATGGAGCATCTGTCCAATGGCGGAGCGATTGCGCTGTTTCCGTCGGGCGTCGTCGCCACCTCCGAGACTTGGTTCGGCGATGTGGTAGAGGCCGATTGGAACCCCTTCACGGCCAAGATGATCCAACGATCAAAAGCGGCTGTGGTGCCGATATACTTTCAGGGCCAGAATTCGCGCTGGTATCAGATCGCCAATAAACTCTCCGCGACATTGCGTCAGGGGCTGTTGCTCTATGAGGTCAAACACGCGCTCTACAAACCGCAAGCCCCCATCGTGGGTAAGCCCCTGCCACCCGATGAAATTGACAAATGGGCGTCCAACCCCCGCGGCTTCGTGGCGTGGCTGCGCGAACAGACGATTGGTCTGAAGGGCAGCTAGAGCCAAGTGAGCCTAACGCCCGAGACGCGACAGTGCTGGTTTGGCGAGAGGCATGTTTTCAAATCTCTGCAAAGCGGGACAAGGACGAAGCCGCTGCCGCGGCAGGGGCGCTTGTGGTGAGGTTGGCGCGGTGATCTGAGTATCGTGATTTTGGAAATGGGTTCGACACATCTTTTGACTATTTGAAGGAAAAGATCGGTAAGCGGGACGTCACCAAGCTAACGGTGGCTGATATCTATAACGCAATGGACAAAATGCCCACCGAGTTCGCTTTGCCAATTACATCCCCGTTGCCATCACACTTTT
>CAYGUB010000114.1:0-8544 GCA_964352845.1 uncultured Rhodobacterales bacterium
ACTGGTCCGGCGACATGGAAGACGAGGACCTGATCGAGCGCGAGGATATGGTCGTCACGATCACGCAATCGGGCTGGATCAAGCGCACTCCGCTGGCCGATTTCCGCGCGCAGCGGCGTGGCGGCAAGGGCCTGTCGGGCATGGCCACCAAGGAAGACGACGTCGTCACGCAGCTTTTCGTGGCCAATACCCATACGCAGCTTCTGTTTTTCACCACGGACGGCATGGTCTACAAGCTCAAGACCTGGCGCCTGCCGCAAGGCGGACGCACGGCCAAGGGCAAGGCGATTGTCAATATCCTGCCTATCCCCACGGGCGTATCGATCGCGGCCATCATGCCGGTGGACCGCGACGAGGAAGATTGGGGCGATCTGCAGATCGTATTCGCCACCACCGCAGGCGATGTGCGCCGCAACGCGCTGAGCGATTTCACCAATGTCATGCGCAACGGCAAGATCGCAATGAAACTGCCCGACGGGGTAGAGATGGTGAATGCCCGGATCTGCAGCGAGGATGATGACGTGATGCTGATCACCAATGCAGGCCGCGCGATCCGCTTCCGTTCCACCGATGTGCGTGTCTTCTCCAGCCGCAATTCCACCGGGGTGCGCGGGATCAAACTGACAGGGGGGCAGAAAGTCGTCTCCATGGCCGTGATCCGGCACTTTGAGGCCACGCCCGAGGAACGCGCCGGGTATCTCAAGATGCGCCGCGCCGTGGCCGGGCTGACAGAGGATACAGAGAGCGACGATGAAGAGGCTGTCGCAGGCGCCATCAGCCCCGAGCGTTATGCAGAGATGTCAGCGGCCGAGGATCTGATCCTGACGATCACCTCGGGCGGCGCAGGCAAGATCAGCTCCAGCCATGACTACCCCGTGCGCGGGCGTGGCGGCATGGGCGTGACCGCCATGGACAAGGCCATGCGCGGCGGCGATATTGTGGCCTCCTTCCCGGTCGAAATGGATGACCAGATCATGCTGGCCACCTCCAAAGGCCAGTCCATCCGTTGCCCGGTCGACGGTATCTCCTTCCGCTCGCGCAGTGCAGGCGGGGTCAAGGTGTTTGATACCGGCAAGGGCGAGGAAGTCGTCTCGGTCGCCTGGATCGCCGAACAGGGCGAGGAAGAAGAAAACAGCTAAAGCATCATGCGAAAAGCTTCAGTCACGTAAAACTGCCTGAAATCAAAGGTTTTGGGCGCCATATGTGATGTTTCAGGTATTTCGTCAGACGCCATAAGCACGCGCGGCGTCACACCATGCGACGTGCGAGATCAATCATCCGGTTGGAAAAGCCCCATTCATTGTCATACCAGCCAAATACCCGCGCAAGCCCGGCCTGCGTCACGTGGGTTTCCGGCAGTGCCATGATGATGCTCTCCGAGCGGCCACGCAGATCGGAGGAGACCAACAGCTCTTCCGTCGTGCCCAGAACCGGACCGCGCGCTGCAATCAAGGCCTCGTTTATCTGAGTTGAAGAGACAGGCGCAACGGTCTGAAAACTCATGTCAATTGCCGAAACACTGGCCGTCGGCACCCGCACCGAGGTCGCAAAAATGCGCCCCGCCAGATCGGGCAGGACCAGATCGGTCAGACGCCCCGCGCTTGTCGTGGTGGGCACCATGGACAGGGCCGCAGCACGGGAGCGGACAAGATCGCCACGCGGCGCGTCTACCGTAGGCTGAGAGCCGGTGTAGCAGTGGATCGTTGTCACATGCGCCGTGACCAGCCCGAACGCATCGTCAATGATCCGCGCCAAAGGGGCCAGTGCGTTGGTGGTACAAGAGGCCGCAGAAACAAGGGGTTGCGCTGCGAGGCTCGCGTCATTTGCGCCGGCTACAATGGTGATATCGGCCGCCTCCGATGGGCCTGAGATCAGCACCCGCCTGGCCCCCGCCGCAATCCCGCGTTTCGCGAAGCCGCGCGTATTGGCCTTGCCGGTACATTCGAGCACCAGATCGACATCCGGCAATGCCACCTCAGACAGATCAGCCCGATCCGTCAGCGGGTAATCCTTCCCGTTGATGGACAAGCGCTGGTCGCCAAAGGAAATATCGCCGGGGAAAAGTCCAAAAACACTGTCATGTTTGAGAAGATAGGCGCAAAGTTCGGGCCGGGCGATATCGTTGAGGGCCACAAGCTCAAGCCCCTCGCCCGCCCGGGTCGTGCTCAGCAGACGCAGGATCGAGCGTCCGATCCGACCCAAACCATTTATCGCTATCCGTGCCACGTCCCGCCCCCTGTCATCGCGCGGCTCTGGCGCAATGGAGCCCTGCGCGCTGCGCCTCTTCTAGCCGCGTATCTCTTCGACCATCGCTGTCATCTGCTCCAGCTCGATCGCGCCGCGCACAAGCTGGTCGCCGAAGACAAAGGCGGGCGTTCCGTTCAGCCCCAGCGATTGCGTCAGCGCATGACTGCCCTCGATATGCAGATCGATCTCCGGCAGGTTCATGTCGCTTTTCAGCTGATCCACGTCCAGACCGACCTCCTTGGCTATCCGAATTACCGCCGCCTCGGTGGCCCGTCCCTGATTGGCCATCATCGCGTTGTGGAATTCCTCATATTTCCCTTGCCTGCGGGACGCGAGGCTCGCCCGCGCCGCATAGACGGATTCCTCACCCAGAATAGGCCATTCGCGCATCACCAACCGCACATCCTGATTGCCTTCGACCAAGGTCTTGACGTCGCCAAACACCCGGCGGCAATAGCCGCAATTGTAATCAAAGAACTCGACAATCGTAATCGTCCCGTCTGGATTGCCGAGCACCGGCGCGTTGGGATCGTTTTGCAAAGCGTCCCGGCTCTCGGCAAGGGCAGCTGCGGCTCTTTCGGCCTCGGCTTGCGCGTCCTGTGCCTGTAGCATGGTGATCGCTTCGCGGATGATCTCGGGATTTTCGCGGATCGCCTCGAAAACCAGCTCCTTGATGCGCGCCTCGTCGGGCATCGCGTTGGGCGTCCCGTCAAGCGTCTGGCCCGAAACCGGCGCGCTCAGGGCGATTAACGATGTTGCAGCGATTCTCAGGAAGCTCATAGGTCCCGCCCCTTTTACTGAATGATAACTCTTGGTGAGGCTCGCAAACTGTAATGTCAAACGCATCATCATCACGAGCCGGTGAAAATTGGGCCATTTCCGCACGATCACAGCGAACTTATTTGAATTGGGAGACGGTTCCGGCCATCACTCGGGTCAGTCTGTCTGCAAGTCCGTGAGGATCATGCCCTATCTGCGTATCATAGCCGCTGTTTTTCTGTGGATCGCCTCTGCGGTTGCTGCGGCCAATGCGGCGAGCTCTCCGGTCTATGAGAATGAGTACATAACAGCGCGGCTGATCACGGCTGAACGTGGCGTGACGCCGGATGCGGGCGCGCTTTCGGCCGCCCTGCATATAGAGCTGCGAGACGGCTGGAAGACCTACTGGAAATCGCCCGGGCAGGTCGGCTATCCGCCCGAGATCAGCTGGGACGGCTCGCAAAATCTGTTCAGCGGCCAGATGCTGTTTCCGACGCCTGAACGCTTCAATGCCTTCGATATCGAGAATTACGGCTATTCCGATACGGTGACCTACCCGGTGCAGATACTGCTTGAAAGTCGCGGCGCGGCCACGGATCTGAAAGCCGGGGTGTCGCTGCTGGTCTGCAAGGAGATTTGCGTCCCGCAGGAATTTGAGCTGACCCTCTCGCTGTTCAATGATGCGGGCGTGGACCCGCAGGAAGCCGAGCTGATCGCGCGCGCGCTCGACAGCCTGCCCAAGGACAGCGATGAAAGCGGCCTGTCGCTCGATGCCGTGCATCTGAGCCGCGATGACAACGCGCTGAGCGCGCAGATTACCTCATTGACGCCGCTTTCCGATCCGCAGATCTTCCCCGATCTCGGCCTCGATGCAGCCTTTGGTCCGCCGGAATGGGATATAGCGCAGGACGGGCTGAGCGCCTGGGTGCATCTGCCTGTGCTCGCCCTCCCCGAGAGCCTGCCGCAGCTGGAGCTGGTGGTTGCGAACGGCGCTCAAGCCGCCAGCTTTCTGCCGGACTGGTCGGCCACAGCCCCAACCCCGCCGGGTGGCGGGCAGACGCTCTGGAGCGTTATCGTGCTGGCGCTTCTGGGCGGGTTGATCCTCAATGTCATGCCCTGCGTCCTGCCGGTGCTGTCGATCAAGCTGACCTCAGCGCTCAAGGCGCGGGATCAAAGCCTGCCGCGCATCCGTGCCGGGTTTGTGATGTCTGCTCTGGGCGTGCTCAGCTTCATGTGGGCGCTGGCGGTGATCCTGATCTCGATCCGGGCCGCAGGCGGGCAGATCGGCTGGGGCATCCAGTTCCAAAACCCGGTCTTTCTGGGGGTTATGCTGTCCATCGTCACGCTTTTTGCCGCCAATATGCTGGGCCTGTTCGAGATCACGCTGCCGCAGCGGCTCCACACGCGGCTGGCTGGCATCGATGGGCAACCGGGGCTGGCGGGCGATTTTATGACCGGAGCTCTTGCAGCCGTTCTGGCCACGCCCTGCTCTGCCCCGTTTCTGGGCACCGCCGTGGCCTTTGCGCTGGCCGGGTCAAGCTTTGATGTGCTGGTCATTTTCACCGCGCTCGGGCTCGGACTCGCGGTGCCCTATCTGTTGGTGGCTTTGCGCCCGAGCCTGATCCGTGCCTTGCCAAAACCGGGGCGCTGGATGCTGGTGGTAAAGTGGATCATGGGGCTGCTCCTTGCGCTGACCGCCTTGTGGCTTGCCTGGTTGCTGTCATCCGTGGCGGGCTGGGTGGTCGTGGCAGGCGTGGGGGTCTTGCTGGCCACAGCCCTTCTGGCGATGCTGCGCGTGCCCATGCTCTCGCTTGCGGCCATCGCCACGGCTGTCATTCTGCCTGTCCTGATCACCCCGCCAACGCCGCCTGCCGCAGCCGCAAACAGCTACTGGACCGCCTTTGATCAAACCGCGATCCCCGGCCATGTCGCCACGGGTCAGGTCGTGTTTGTCGATGTAACGGCGGATTGGTGCCTGACCTGCAAGACCAACAAGGCGCTGGTGCTGGATCAAGACGTGGTGCAAGCCGCGCTGATCCAAGATGATGTCATGCCGATGCAAGCCGATTGGACAAAACCCAATGCGGCGATCCTAAACTATCTGCAAAGCTATGGCCGGTTTGGGATCCCCTTCAATATCGTCTATGGCCCCGGGGCGCCGCAGGGCATCCCCCTGCCCGAGATCCTGACCCGCGATGCGGTTCTGGACGCGCTGGCAAAGGCGCGCGGCTGAGCTTACTGGCTCAACTCCGTCAGGCCCTTTTCGACGGTCAAGCGGCGCGGATCATCGGCGGGCAGATCGGCAGTCAGAAGCCGGGCGGATTGCAGCGCCTCCAGCGCCGCATCGCGTTCCCCAAGCATCATGTAGGAGCGCGCCAATTGTAGCCAGCCTTGCAAATCGGCGGGCTCTTCCTCCAGCCTTGCGGCCAAGCCGTCCACCATGGAGCGGATGAACTCCTGCCGCTCCTCCGGGCTCATCTGCGAAGCAGCCTCGATATCCTCAGCCGACGGACCGCTCTGAGGGAAATCCGGCAGGCCCACAGGATCGAGGCCAAACCCCTCGCCCATGCGGTTGATCTCTCGCAGATAGAATTGCATCCACGGCGCCTCTCGCTGCTCCTGCTCGATCCGGCGCAACAGCAAAACCCGCGCATCTATCGTCTGCCCGGCCTGATCGAGCGCGATCGCCCGAAAGAAGGTCGCCGCCGGGTTACTGGGATCGGCCTCCAGAGCGCGCGCGATCGCGCGTTCGGCTTCCTCGGTCACAACGCCATTTTCCGAGGCAATCAGCGTCTCGGCATATTGCGACCAACTGGCCGAACCCGTACCCGGTCGATCCACAATCTGCGCCCAGGCCTCTGCGGCTTCGGCGTAGCGGTTCTGGTTCATCAGGGTCGTGGCCAAAAGCTCCCAGCCCCGCGCGTCGCCGCCATCGGGTTCCGCCTCAAGCCGCTCCCTGAGCGTGGTGATCAGCGCGTTGATCTCGGAGGCTTCCTGTTGCTCCAAAGCCTCTCGTTGGGCGAAGGGGACGGACGGCATGCCGGGCTGGCCTACTAATGCATAAAGCCCCGCGCCCCCCAGTGGGATCAGCGCGGCCAAAGCCACGACGGCCCAATTGCCGGAGCCCACAGCCACGCGCCCGGAGCCATCCTTGTCGGCCGCCAGCATGCGGCGCTTGATCTCGGCGCGTGCGGCCTCTGCCTCACCGTCGGAGATCAGACCCCGCGCCATGTCGCGATCCACCTCTGCGAGTTGATCCCTGAAGATCGCCATCGCCAGCTCCCCGCGCTCAAGACGGTGCTCAGAGCGGCGCAGAAGCGGCCACAGGATAAAAACAGCGCTTGTTGCGATCAGGGCCAGCGCCGATAACCAAAAACTCATCCGGGATTGTCCTTGTCATCCATCAGCCGCGCGATCCGCGCCTCCTCGGCCGGGGTCAGCTGCACCGCAGCCACTTGCCCGCGCCGTCGCGACAGGGCCACGAACACGGCCAAAGCACCGAAGCCCAGGATCACGAAAGGGCCAAACCAGAGCGCGTAGGTCGCGGGCTTGAAGGGCGGTTTGAACAACACATATTCGCCGTAGCGCGCGACGAGGAAGTCATAGACCTCCTCATTGCTGTCGCCTGCCATCAGCCTCTCGCGGATCAGAAGGCGCAGGTCCCGCGCAACACCGGCATTCGATGTGTCGATCGGCTCGTTCTGGCACACGACGCAACGCACCTGCGCGGAGATCACCCGCGCCCGCGCCTCAAGGGCCGGATCGTCAAGCACCTCGTCTGGCTCCACAGCCCAGAGCGGGCCTGCCAGCACAAGCGCGGTGATCATCAGCAGCCGTCTCATGAGGCCCCCTGCGCCTGTTCCAGAGCCTCGGTCAACCGCCGAAGGCCATCGCCCACAACCGGTCCGGCCTCGCGGTAGAGTATTGTACCCGCGCCATCTATGATGAAGGTTTCCGGCACGCCGGTCACGCCCCATTCAATCGCCGCCCGGCCCGACAGATCAGAACCGATCCGCGCATAGGGGTTGCCCAGCTCTTCCAGCCATTGTGCCGCCGCCTCGGGCTGGTCCTTGTAATTGATGCCGACCAGCGTGATCCCGTCCTGCTCGGCCATTTCCGTCAGGATCGGATGCTCGGCCCGGCACGGCCCGCACCAGGAGGCAAAGACATTGAGCAAGATGATCTCGCCGGTCTTCAGATCAGCCGTGCTCAGCCCCGGGCTGCCTGTCCCCGCAACAGGCTCAAGATTGGTCTCGGGAACCGGCTGCGAGATCAGAACCGACGGGATCGCATTGGGATCACGCCCGCCCGAGAGGCCCCAATAGGACAATACGCCCAGCAAAGCCGCAATCAGCAGCGGCAGGAAATACAAAAGACGTTTCATGACTACTCCGCAGGCGAGATGACCGGGCTGCGCCGCGTGCGCGCCTTGCGTGGCGCACCGACCCTCAGGCGACGATCCGACAGCGATAACAGCCCGCCTATAACCAACAATCCGGACCCGATCCACAGGAAGTTGACCAGCGGCTCATAGAGCACCCGCAAGGTCCATTTGCCCTCTGCCCCGACTGCCGCAGGCTCAGCTATAGAGACATAGAGATCGCCTGCCAGCGTCTGGCGGATATCGCTTTCCGTGGTCGAGGAGCCTGCGACCGGATAGATCCGCCGCTCCGGGTATAAAACAGTGACAGGCACGCCATCGCGGCTGACCTCCAGTGTTCCGACCTGAGCGACGTAATTCGGACCGCGCACACGCTCAACCCCGGTGAAGAGCAGATCGAACCCGGCGAGGCTGAGCTCTGTGCCGGGCTCGGCAAACACGATCTCTTCTTGCTTCCAGGCGCTGGACCCAATCGCGCCCATCATCACGACCGCCAGTCCGATATGGGCGACTGTCATCCCGTGGCTTGCGCGCGGCTGATTGCTCAGGCGCCGCCAAGCACCCGGCTTGAAAGGCTTGATCCGCCGACCCCATTCCTGAATGGTTGCCAGCAACAACCAAAGTGCGATGCCCATGGAGATCACGGCCAGCACAGGCCCACCGGTGCGCAGATACCAGATCACCAGCATTGCCAGCACCACAAGGCAGAGCACCCATTTCAGCCGCGACAGAACACCGGGCAGATCGGCGCGTTTCCAGCTGAGAAACGGCCCGACGGCCATGGCGATGATCAGCGGCAGGGTGATCGGGATGAAACTTGCGTTAAAGAATGGCGGGCCTACGGAGATCTTGTCACCGGTTACAGCCTCCAGGATCAGCGGGTAGAGCGTGCCGAAAAGAACTGTGGCGGTCGCCGTGGCCAGCAGCAGGTTGTTGATCAGTAGCCCCGCCTCCCGCGAGATCGGCGCGAAGAGCCCGCCCCCCTCCAGTTGCGGTGCCCGCCACGCATAAAGCGCGAGCGACCCGCCGATGGAGACAAAGAGCAGCCCGAGTATATAGACGCCGCGTTCCGGATCGACCGCGAAAGCATGGACCGAGGTCAACAGGCCCGAGCGAACAATGAACGTGCCCAGAAGCGACAGCGAGAAGGTCAGGAT
>CAYGUB010000115.1:0-8508 GCA_964352845.1 uncultured Rhodobacterales bacterium
CATGGTGGCGGTCTTCACCATCGGGCTGATCGGCTTCCTCTTGGATCGGGTGATGTATGCCCTGCAATCCATGTTCACCTTCTCAAACAACCGGTGACCCAGATGAGCATCCTAGAGTTCAAAAACGTCTGCCAAAGCTACGGCGACACTCCCGTCCTGAAGGACATCAACCTGAGCGTTGAGGAAGGGGAGTTCGTGGTCATCCTGGGCTTCTCCGGGACCGGCAAGACAACGCTGATCAACCTGATGGCGGGGCTGGAGCAGCCAAGCAGCGGCACCGTCACCTTCAAGGGCGCCCCCATCACCGAGCCGGGGCGCGAGCGTGGCGTCATCTTTCAAAGCTATTCGCTGATGCCCTGGCTCACGGTGAACGGCAATGTCGCGCTGGCGGTGGACACGATGTTCCCCAACCTCAGCGCGTCCGAGCGAGCCGCCAAGGTTGATCATTACGTGGCCATGGTGGGCCTGTCCCACGCCGCCACCCGCCGCCCGGCAGAGCTGTCCGGCGGTATGCGCCAGCGGGTCAACGTCGCCCGCGCATTGGCGATGGACCCGGAAATGCTGCTGCTGGACGAGCCGCTATCGGCGCTTGACGCACTCACCCGCGCCAACCTCGCAGACGAGATCGAGGCGATCTGGGAGGCCGACAAGAAGACCTGCGTGCTGATCACCAATGACGTGGACGAGGCAATCATCCTCGCGGACCGCATCATTGCCCTGAACCCGGACGGCACGCTGGGTGACGCGTTCAAGGTCACCATTCCCCGCCCCCGCGACCGCATCGCCATGAACAGCGACGCCACCTTCAAATCCCTGCGCGCGCAGGTCACAAGCTATCTGATGGATGTGGGCATCGCCGCCAAGGTCGAGGGCTCGCGCATCCTGCCCAATGTGACGCCGATCCATGGCGTGCCTGCGGCCGTGGCCAAGGCACAGGAAAGCACCATCGAAGATCGGTTCCTCAACTTCTCGCAGCTCGACAAGGTCTACCCGACCCCGAAGGGCCCGCTCACCGTGGTCGAAAATTTCGACCTCAAGATCAACAAGGGCGAGTTTATCTCGCTGATCGGCCATTCCGGTTGTGGCAAATCGACAGTGTTGACCATGGCCTCCGGGCTGAACCCGATCTCCAAGGGCGCGATCCGGCTGGACGGCTGGAATGTCGAAGGCGCCGACCCGGAGCGTGCTGTGGTGTTCCAGTCGCCCAATCTGTTCCCATGGCTGACCGCCAAGCAGAACGTCGCCATCGGCGTGGACAAGGTCTACCCCAAGGCCAGCCAGGCCGAGCGGCAGGATGTCGTGGAATACTACCTTGAACGCGTGGGCCTTGCCGACAGCATGGACAAGAACGCCGCAAGCCTGTCCAACGGCATGAAACAACGTGTAGGCATCGCCCGCGCCTTTGCCCTGTCCCCCAAGTTGCTGCTGCTGGATGAGCCTTTCGGGATGCTCGACAGTCTCACCCGCTGGGAGCTGCAAGAAGTCCTGATGGAGGTCTGGTCGCGCACCAAGGTCACCGCCATCTGCGTCACCCACGATGTCGATGAGGCGATCTTGCTGGCCGACCGGGTCGTGATGATGACCAACGGCCCGCAGGCCACCATCGGCAAGATCACCGACGTGGCCCTGCCCCGCCCCCGCACCCGCAAGGCGCTGCTGGAGCATCCAGATTACTACACCTACCGCCAAGAGGTGCTCGACTTCCTTGAAGAATACGAACACGGCGCGACCCCGAAACCCAAAGCCATCGCAGCGGAGTGACTGATATGACCCGGAAATTGATCGTCATCGGCGCAGGCATGGCGACAGGCAGGATGTTGGAGACATTGGTCGAGGCCAATGCCGACTACGACATCACGCTGATCAACGGCGAGCCGCGCGGGAACTACAACCGCATCATGCTGTCGCCCGTGCTGGCCGGCGACAAGACCTATGACGAGATCGTCACCCATGACGACGATTGGTACGCACAGCACGGCATCACCACCCGGTTCGGCTGCTTCGTGCAAGGCATCGACCGCAAGGCCCGGACCGTCACTCTGGCCACCGGCGAGGTGCTGGCCTACGACAGGCTGGTCTTTGGAACCGGCTCAAACCCCTTCATGATCCCGCTGCCGGGCCATGAGCTGCAAGGCGTCATCGCCTACCGCGATCTGGAGGACACGGAGCGGATGATGGGTCTTGGCCCTGAGCACAAATGCGTCGTGATCGGCGGCGGGCTGCTGGGGCTTGAGGCCGCCGCTGGCATGGCCGCGCGCGGTGTGGACGTCACCGTCGTTCATATCATGGGCCACCTGATGGAGCGGCAGCTGGATGAGGCTGCGGGCTACCTGTTGCGCAAGGCGCTGGTCGATAAGGGGATCACGGTCAAATGCTCCGCCAATTCCAGCGAAATTCTCGGCAAGGACGGCCATGTCCGCGCCCTGCTGCTGGATGACGGAACGGAACTGCCCTGCGATCTGCTGGTGATGGCCGTGGGCATCCGCCCCAACGTGACGCTCGCGCAGGACAGCGGGCTGGCCGTGGGGCGGGGTATCCATGTAGATGACCAGATGGTGACATCGGACGCCAACATCCTCGCTGTGGGCGAATGCGTGGAACATGACGGCGCGGTCTTCGGCCTCGTCGCGCCGCTCTATGATCAGGCCAAGGTCGCCGCCGCGACGCTGATGGGCCAACACGCCACCTTCGTGCAAAAAGAGCTGTCGACCAAGCTGAAGGTCACCGGGTGCGATCTGTTCAGCGCGGGCGACTTCGCAGATGGCGAGGGCCGCGAGGATATCGTGTTCCGAGACCCGGGCCGCGGCGTCTACCGAAGGCTGGTGATCACCGACAATGTCGTGATCGGCGCGGTCATGTATGGTGACACCGCAGACAGCAACTGGTTCTTCGGCCTGATCCGCGACAAGACCGACATTTCCGACATGCGCGACACGCTGATCTTTGGCCCCGCCTACCAAGGGGGGACCCCCCTGGACCCTTTAGCAGCTGTTGCAGCCTTACCGCGTGACGCGGAGATCTGTGGCTGCAACGGAATCTGCAAGGGGCAAATCGAAGATGCGATTGCCGCAGGCGCCTGTGATCTGGGCGCAATCAAGGCCACGACGAAGGCCAGCGCGTCCTGCGGGACCTGCACCGGGCTGGTAGAGCAGCTGCTGGCCGTAAGCTTGGGCGACGACTTCGTCCTGCCCGCTGCGGCAAGCATCTGTGGCTGCACCGACATGACGCATGAGGACGTGCGCCGCATGATCAAGTCGCAACGGCTGACCTCCATGCCTGCGGTCTGGCAGGAATGTGGCTGGAAGACATCCTGCGGCTGCCATATCTGCCGACCGGCGCTGAACTTCTATTTGCTGGCCGACTGGCCGCTGGAATACCAAGACGATCCGCAGTCACGTTTCATCAACGAACGCAAGCATGCCAACATCCAGAAAGACGGCACGTTCTCGGTGGTGCCGCGCATGTGGGGGGGCATCACCACCCCGGACGAGCTGCGCGCCATCGCCGACGCCGCCGATAAATATGCGGTGCCCACGGTCAAGGTCACCGGCGGCCAGCGCATTGATCTTCTGGGCGTCCGGGGCGAGGACCTGCCCGACATCTGGGCCGATCTGAACGCCGCTGGCATGGTTTCGGGCCATGCCTATTCCAAGGGTCTGCGCACGGTCAAAACCTGCGTTGGCACCGATCATTGCCGCTTTGGCACCCAAGACAGCACCGGTCTGGGCATCAAGCTGGAGAAGGAACTTTGGGGTTCATGGACGCCACACAAGCTCAAGCTTGCCGTCTCCGGCTGCCCGCGCAACTGCGCCGAGGCGACCTGCAAGGACATTGGCGTCGTGTGCGTCGATAGTGGCTATCAGGTCAGCATCGGCGGGGCCGCTGGTATGGATGTCAAGGAGACGGAGCTGCTGGTTCAGGTCGCCTCGGAGCAGGAGGCCATCGATACGATCAAGGCCGTCACGCAGCTCTACCGCGAGAACGCGAAATATCTGGACCGCATCTACAAATGGATGAACAAGGTCGGGCTCGACTGGATCAAGGAGCGCATCGCGGCCGAGCGCATGGCGTTGGTGGAGCGGTTCGAGCTCAGCCAGTCCATTTACCGCCGCGACCCGTGGGCGGAGCACGCCCGCGACAAGGCGCAAAGCTACCAGCCCCTCGCAAACCTGTCCCTGGAGGCCGCCGAATGAGCAACTGGATCGACATTGCCGCCCTGGGCGACATCCCCAGGCGCGGCGCACGGATGGTCAAGACCGCGCTTGGCTGCGTCGCCGTCTTTCGCACCGCAGATGACGAGGTGTTCGCGCTGAACAATGCCTGCCCCCATAAGGCGGGGCCGCTGGCCGAAGGCATCGTGCATGGCAAATCGGTCACCTGCCCGTTACACAACTGGGTCATTTCGCTGGAGACCGGCGAGGCACAGGGCGCCGACGAGGGGCGCGTTGCGACCTATCCTGCGCGGGTGGAAGACGGGCGCATCCTGCTGGACCGCACCTTTTTGCGGGCGAGGACAGCTGCATGAGCCTGACCCGTACAACCTGTCCCTATTGCGGGGTTGGCTGCGGCGTATTGGCGGGCGCGGACGGCACCATCAAGGGCGACCCGGATCATCCGGCAAACTTCGGGCGGCTGTGTTCCAAGGGCGCCGCCCTGGATGAAACGATTGATCTTGAGGACCGGTTGCTCCACCCCATGGTGCGCGGCGCGCGCAGTGATTGGGACACGGCGCTGGAGCTTGTCGCCGAGACATTCAGCGCGGCCATCGAAGAACACGGCCCTGATAGCGTCGCGTTCTACGCCTCCGGCCAGTTGCTGACCGAAGATTACTACGTCGCCAACAAGCTGATGAAAGGCTTTATCGGGTCGGCCAATATCGACACGAATTCGCGCCTGTGCATGGCGTCCTCCGTGGCGGGCCACAAACGCGCCTTTGGAACGGATACGGTGCCGGGAACCTATGAAGATCTGGAGCTGGCTGACTTGATTGTGTTGGTCGGCTCAAACCTCGCGTGGTGCCATCCGGTGCTTTATCAGCGCATCGTCGCGGCGAAAGAAGCGCGTCCGGAGTTGCGCATTGTCAACATTGACCCACGCCGCACCGCTACAAGCGATCTGGCGGACCTGCACCTTTCCATCGCGCCGGACGGGGATGTCGCGCTGTTCAACGGCCTGCTGGCCTATCTGGCCGATCATGGCGCGATCGACAAAGCCTATACTGACGCTCACGTGACGGGCGTCGCGCAGACGCTGGCCGCTGCCCGCGCCTCCAAGCTTGGCGCGACGGGGCTTTCGCCGCAAGAGCTCGCGGCATTTTACGCGCTCTGGGCGGGGACCGAGAAGGTCGTGACAGTCTACAGCCAGGGGGTCAACCAGTCCAAATGCGGCACCGACAAGGTTAACGCGATCCTGAACTGCCATCTTGCCACCGGGCGGATCGGCAAGCCGGGCATGGGGCCGTTTTCCGCCACCGGGCAGCCCAACGCCATGGGCGGGCGCGAGGTCGGTGGCTTGGCCAACATGCTGGCCAACCACCTTGAGATCAGCGACGCGGACCACCGCGCCGCAGTGCAGGACTTCTGGCAAAGCCCCAGCATCTGCACCCGGCCTGGCCTGAAGGCTGTCGAGCTCTTTCAGGCCTGCGCGGATGGGCAGATCAAGGCCTTGTGGGTCATGTCCACCAACCCGGCCGTCTCGTTGCCAGACGCCGATGGCGTCGCATCTGCCATCAAGAACGTCCCCTTTGTCGTCACCTCCGACATCATGGAACGCACCGACACCTGCGATCTGTCGCAAGTGCTTCTGCCCGCTCTGGGCTGGGGCGAAAAGGACGGCACCGTCACCAATTCCGAGCGCCGCATCTCGCGCCAGCGGGCGTTTCTTCCCGCGCCCGGGCAGGCCCGCGCCGACTGGGATATCATCAGCGATGTGGCCCGGCGCATGGGCCATGACGCGGCATTCAACTACGACGGCCCAAAGGACATCTTCGCCGAATATGTCGCCCTCGACGCGGCCACGTCCCGCTTCCCGCGTGACCTCGACCTGAGCATCTTCACCGATGCCGATTACGCCGCGCTGGTGCCGACCCAATGGCCGCGCAACGGCCACCGCTTTTTCGCTGATGGGCAGTTCTATCACGGGGATGGCAAGGCGCGGATGGTCGCTGTCACCCCACCCAAGCTGGGCAAGCCGCGTTTCGCGCTGAACACGGGCCGAAATCGCGACCAATGGCACACCATGACTCGCACGGGGAAATCCGCGCGGCTGGGGGCGCATCTGGCGGAACCCTATGTCGCTATCCACCCGGATGACGCGGCAGAGCTGGAGGTTGAGCCGGGGGCGATCGTTGCCGTCGAAAGCATTTATGGCAAGGCGCTGCTTCGCGCGCTCATTACCGATAGCGGCGCACCGGGCCAGTTATTTGTGCCAATGCACTGGACGCGCCAACGCACGAGTACCGGCGTGGTAAATGCTTTGACGGCCCCTGTCGTCGATCCCGTTTCGGGCCAGCCTGCGCTTAAGTCCGGGCTGGTGACAGCGCAGCTATTCCGCGCTGCGTGGTACGGTTTTCTCGCCTGCCGCCGCCAGCCCGAACCGCAAGCACCCTATGCAGCGGTCGCGCGCACGGCGACCGGCTGGCAAGCGGAACTGGCAGTGCTTGACGCGCCTGAGGATTGGGCCGCCGCCGCACGGAAGCTGGTTGGAATGCCAAAGGCCAATATCTCCATTCAAACGGATGCCGCCAGCGGAACCACTCGCATTGCCCTGACGCAAGCTGGGGTGATCGAGGCGCTCATGTTTGTCGCGCCGCGTCCCGTTGTTGTGGCGCGCAGCGCCATCATCGGTCTGATCGGCACCGACACACCTTCGCTTGCAGCCCTTGCCGGGCGCAATGCCGCGAACCTTCGCGATCCCGGAGCGACGATCTGCGCCTGCTTCAATGTGGGGCGCAACACGCTGAAGTCTGCAATCGCCGCCGGAGCCCATTCTGTCACCGCCCTTGGGGAGGCGACCTGCGCGGGAACGAATTGCGGATCCTGCAGACCCGAGCTGAAATCCCTCATTGCGGAGGCATCGATGCCGATGGCTGCCGAGTGAGTCTTGCTCCTTTCGTTCGCATCGTCGCCCGCGGCGCCGGGCGGGCGCGGCCACTCACCCTGCCCGAGGCGCAGGAGGCCATGACGCTCATCTTGCAGGGCGAAGCCGCGCCGGAAGCCGTCGGGGCCCTTTTGATGGTCTTGCGCCTGCGCGGCGAGACGGCTGAGGAAATCGCAGGGTTCACGGCCGCTCTGCGCGCCCGGGTTTCGGGAAATCTGCCGAAGGCGGATCTGGACTGGCCGAGCTATGCGGCTGGGCGCACCCGTGGGGCACCGCTGTTCTTGTTGGCCGCGCGGCTGGTGGCGCGGGCCGGGTATCGCGTGTCCATGCATGGATGGAACTCACATCAGTCCGCCAGCGCATCGCTGCGCGAGGCCATCGATCTGGCCGGTCCGGGTGTCACGTACACACCACTCGAAAACCTCAGCCCTGCGGCCTTCGATCTGCTGAACCTGCGTGACACTTTCGGGCTGAGGTCCTGCATCAACACGGTGCTGCGCATGTGGAACCCATCGCAGGCGCCGGTCAGCGTGCAGGGGGTGTTCCATCCATCCTATCGCAGCCTGCAGGCACAAGCCGCCGACCAGCTGGGCCAGCGCGAGCTGGCGATTATCAAGGGCGGCGGAGGCGAGTTTGAACGTCATCCCTCCAAGGAAATCGCCGTCTTTGGCCTGCAGGGCGGCTTGCATATCCATGAAACGGCAAACGCCCTCCTGCACGACACCCGCCGTCTGCACGACGTGCAAAAGGCCGTTGATCTGCGCGGTCTGTGGCACGGGTCCATAGAGGATGAGTTCGCCGTGGCGACAGTAACGGGAACGGCCGCTCTCGCGCTATGGGCCCTGAAGGCCGCGCCGAGCCTGACCGACGCCGATCACATGGCCTGCAACCTTTGGGATGCCCGCCACCAGACAGAAAGCCTCTCCGCATGAAAACCTTTCCGATGTTTTTGCAAATGGCGGGTCGCCGTGTGGTCATTGCCGGCGGCGGCGAACAGGCCGCGCAGAAGGCGCGTCTGATCCTCAAGACGCAAGCCCAGATCATCGTGCTGGCACACAGTCTCGACCCGGAATTGTCGGACCTCGCTGAGGCAGGCCGCGTGACCCATTGTGCAGGCCCGATCACACCCGAGAGCTTTGCGGATACGGCGCTTGTCTTCATAGCAACCGGCTGTCCGGGGATCGATATGACGCTGCACGCGCTGGCCAAAGCTTCGGGGGCGACAGTAAATGTGGTGGACCAACCGGCGCTGTGCGACGCGATCACGCCGTCGATTGTGGACCGCGATCCGGTGGTCGTCGCGATCGGAACCGAAGGCACCGCCCCGGTGCTGGCGCGTCAGATCAAGCCCAAGCTGGAAGAAAGCCTTGCGCCGCGGCTGGGCGATCTCGCGGCGCTTGCAGGTCGGAT
>CAYGUB010000116.1:0-8482 GCA_964352845.1 uncultured Rhodobacterales bacterium
AATCTTTGATTTCAGGCAGCGTTATGTGATTCAGGTTTTTCGCATGACGCTTTAGTAACCCAGCGCGCAGCCATCCTTGCGAGGGTCAGACGCGCCGTGCAATACGCCCGCCGCACGATCAATGAAAATCGCTTGCGCGCCACCAATCGGCGTCTGCGGTACCTCGACCGGGTGACCCCGATCGGCAAGCTCCTGGCGGACAGCATCGGAATAGCCGCGCTCGACCAGCATCGACGTCATATCCGCGAAGGACCGTGGCGCGTCGATGGCCTTTTGGGGATGCATGTCGAAATCAACGACATTGGTGATAAAGCGCGCGTGCCCGCACGGTTGATAGGCGCCGCCCATGACGCCAAAGGGCATCACCGTCTGGCCATCCTGACGCAGCATGGCCGGGATGATCGTGTGCATCGGACGCTTGCCGCCGCCAAGCTCGTTCGGATGGCCCTCTTCAAGCGTGAAACCCGCGCCACGGTTCTGAAACAGGATGCCGAACTTGTCCGACGCGATCCCCGAGCCAAAACTGTGGAAGATGGAATAGATCAGCGAAACCGACATCAGGTCCTTATCAACCACCGTGATATAGATTGTTTCCTTATGTACCTGCTCACTCCGCTGGGGCAGGTCCTGCGCGGCGCGTTTGGGATCAATAAGCCCCGCCAGCGCCTTGGCCGTGTCCTCAGACAGCATATGGTCCAGCCGTTTCATGTGATTAGGGTCGGCAAGAAACCTGTTGCGCGCATCATAGGCCAGCTTTGCCGCCTCCGCCTCCAGATGGGCGCGATCCGCGCCAAAAGGGTCGAGCGAGGGCAGATCAAACTGAGCCAGAATATTGTTCATCAGGATTGCCGTGGCACCCTGCCCGTTGGGCGGATGTTCTACCAGCTCGGTCCCCTTGTAGTCGCCGGTGATCGGCTGAGTGTATTCGCAGGCAGTGGCCGCAAAATCATCCAGCGTGTGCGGCCCGCCCGCAGCCTGTAGGGCGCTTACCATATCCTCGGCGATCTCGCCCTCATAGAAGGCCTCGCGCCCATCTGCAGCGACGCGGCGCAGCACCTCTGACTGGCCGGGCGCCCGAAACAGAGTGCCCGGTTCCGGGGCCTTTCCGCCGATCAGGTAGATGTTTCTGGCTGAGCCCTGCGGGGTGCCTTCGGCGATGTGCCAATCAAACGCCGTTCTGGGGCCTACGGGAACGCCCGCCTCTGCATAATGGATAGCCGGCGCGAGACAGGTCTTCAGCCCCAGCTTGCCCCAATCCTTCGATAATTTGCAAAACGCGTCAATCGCGCCCGGCACCGTCACCGCATGCGGCGAGCCTAGGGGAATCGTCTTATGCCCCGCATCTCTTAGCGCCGCAGGGTCCGACGCTTTCGGCGCACGGCCAGAGCCGTTCAGCGCGATAACCCCGTTGGTCTGTGGTCCGTCGAGCAGCACAAAGCAATCGCCACCAATCCCTGTCATCTGCGGCTCGCAGATCCCCAGCAGCACTGCACCCGCGATCGCTGCATCAACCGCGTTGCCGCCCGCCTCGAGCATCTGGATGGCGACCTTGGCCGCAAGAGGGTGCGAGGTGGCGCATATCCCGTTCGTTGCAAATACCGTCGAGCGCCCCGGCAGGTGAAAATCGCGCATGAAATACATCCCTGTGATGGTGTCAGACAGATACGATAGAAGGATTATCGCCGATGTCTATCGGGATGGGCGATGTGGGGGTGGGTAGCTGCGGCAAGGTAGTCCTCGACGCCCCGCATCTGGGTGGGGGCTGATTAACGGAGCGTCGAGGGAAGCCATGCAGCTACCCTCTCGTTATCCTCCCGGACGGTGTTTTTGGTGGGGTGAGAATATGAAATTTCCGGGGCATGATGTCGAAACCGCTATATTTTTAAGGCGTTTTCTGACTAATCCGGGTCATATGCACAGGTTTGTGTCGCCTTACGAAACAACGTCGGAATTGCTGCCCTCACGCGCTCTACATGCCTTCGCATATCTTCACCCGCCTTGGCGTGCGGGAGGAATCCGCAGACCGGAACGCACGCAGGGCCGCAGCTGTATTGTGGCAAACGAACGGGCCGATTATCATCGACCACTACCGAATTCCGTCACAATCCTTCGGAGGCCGGGCAATGATTTGACAGCCTTCAAAAGATTAATGACGGGATCGTCCCTCACCGGACGAGGTCTGTAGATGACACCGAAAAAGTCTGCTGCGATTAACAAGCGCGAGCCTGGAGTATCATGCTGCAAGTTGATCGGCCAAAGGAGTTGTTGAACGATTGATTGCTCACCAGTCAAGTTCACTAAGACCCAGCTTCTTGAGCCGTGAATAGAGTGTGGTCGGTTTGATCCCAAGCAGTGCTGCCGCCCCGTTTTCCCCGGAAACACGACCTTCTGCTTCTTTCATACAGGCAATGATGTTCGCTCTACGGATTTGTTCCACATCCGTTTCCGTAAGTAAGACGGAAGTCGGCATGGAGCCCTGTACAACTTGGCTTTGGATCTCAATTCGCAACTTGTTGGATTGCGAAACAATGACACCGCGTTCGATGACATTTGCCAGTTCTCTAACATTGCCGGGCCAGTGGTACTCTTGAAGCTTGCGCATCGCCCCTTCGGTCACAACGGGTACCTCGCGACCTAGGCGCTTGCAGACGATGCGCAGGAGATGGGCGGTCAAGGTCGGAATGTCCTCACAGCGGTCCCTCAAGGGCGGACAGTGAATAGGAAAGACCCCAAGGTGCAACATTAGATCCTGCCGTAAACGCCCCGCCTGTACCTCGCGATCAATGTCTCGGGTCGTGGAGGCGATGATGCGCAAGTCAAGGCTACGGGCCCGATCATCTCCTAAGCGGACGACCTCGCGTTTTTGAAGGGCGTCGAGAAGGTGGCCCTGAACCTCCAAAGGAATGTCTGCGACCTCATCAATGAACAAGGTGCCACCATGCGCCAGTTCCAATTTGCCCGGCCGATCTTTGAGAGCTCCGGCGAAAGCCCCTCGCACCTGTCCGAACAACTCGCTTTCGATATTCTCAGGGTGCACGGCCCCGGCCTTAAAGTGGATCATAGGGCGGCGCTTGCGGCTGCTTTCATCATGAACAGCAGACGCCACAAGAGACTTACCAACGCCGCTTTCACCGCGGACCAAAACGTTGGTGTCAGTCGGGCCGACAAGTTCAATTTGCTTGATGATCCTCTGGATCGCATCGGAGCGCCCGATAATGTCGTGATGCGCGCGTTCGATGTTGATCGCTTCCTGAAGGTACGCGTTCTCTTCTTCAAGCTGATCGCGCAGCGCCGCGACCTGATCCATCGCCTCGCGCAGTTTCCGTTCGTTCTCCCAGCGTTCTGTTATGTCGCGAAAGATCACCACTGCGCCCACCAACTGGGCACCGTCATAGATCGGGGTTGAGACATATTCGACGCGGATCGGCTTTCCATCCTTACGCCAGAAGACCTCGTCCTCAATCCGTTTGACCTGTTCATATCGAAAAGATTGGTAGATCGGACATTCGTGCGAGGGGTAACGCTCTCCGTTCAGATGATGATGGTGAATCTTTGAATGGATGTCATGGCCAAGAAGATCTTCGGTGGTCCATCCCAGCATTTCCTGGGCGGCTCTGTTCACGAAGGTCGTCTTTCCATCGGCATTGACCCCATAGATCCCTTCGCCAGCGGCGTTGAGGATCAATTGGTTTTCACGTTCCAGATCCGAAAAGAAACTCTGTGCCCTTTGCCATTCGAGCAGACCACCGTTGTACAAGTTGCCGGTGGCGACCTCGGCCGCGCGGCGTTCGAGGATCTCAAGATCAAGCAGGTGCAGCAGCGCCAGGAGGCGACCCTCGTGGCTCACAGTCCGGCCGGTAACTTCGCAGTCCAGAGGTGTTTGATTCGCGCTTTGTAGGGTCACTTGCCGGGTCCAGGCTGTTCCTCGGTGCTCGACCTCGGTGAGAAAAACGACGAAGTTGTCCAGTCCTGCGGCGATGTATGGGGCGAAATGCGCGCCCGTGAGATCATCTTCAAGCAGTGTTCGGGCCTCTGCAGTCGCGGCCAGAATTAGGTCTTGGCCGAGATCAATCAGGATGGTCGGACCGAATGCACCGACAAGAAAAGAATCGTAAGATGTATCGGTATCAAGCATTCTTTAATCCGGTCCGAAATGTACCAAGGGTGCAATACGAAATATCGTAATTTACGAATTTTCGTAACCAATTCGAATCAGGTTCCGCTTTATTGCATTGAAATTAATCACAAAAACAATTTTTTGACTTCTTGGCGACTGCCTTCAACTGTCGATTTCCCACTGCCAGTGTAGAGGAAACTAACAGCGAGGCCGCTTCATGTCTGTCAAATCACTAGGAAACCCATTCTCGTCCGAAACCGATCTGCGGCACGCCGCTGATTGCAGCTGCCACACGTGCAGCGCCTCCACTACGGACATTGAGGACAGCATCGATCTGTCCACCTCTGAGGGCATGATGGAACGTGCCGTCGAAAGCGCGATTGTCCGGTCTGTGTTCGGTCAAAGCGATATCGGCCGCCGGTCCTTTATGGGGATGATGGGGGGTTCGACGATGGCCGCTGCCCTGGCCTCGGTGTTTCCGCTGAATGAGGCAAAGGCAGCGATCCTCGACGAACTTGGACCGCCTGAGAAGACAGATTTGAACATTGGTTTTGTCCCGATCACCTGCGCCACGCCGATCATTATGGCCCAGCCTTTGGGCTTTTATGAACGCTACGGTCTGAACGCCCAAGTTATCAAGACCGCCGGGTGGGCCGTTGCGCGCGACAAGTCGTTGAACGGCGAGTACGACGCGTCACACATGCTGACGCCGATGCCATTGGCGATGACACTTGGTGCGGGGTCGATTGCCGAACCCTACATCATGCCAGCCGTGGAAAACATCAACGGGCAGGCCATCGTGCTGTCGAACGAGCATTTGGATAAGCGTGATCCCAGCCAGTGGAAGGGCTTCACCTTCGGTGTCCCGTTTGAATATTCCATGCACAACTTCCTGCTGCGCTACTACGTCGCGGAATTCGGGCTCGACCCGGATGTGGATATCCAAATCCGCGTTGTGCCGCCGCCTGAGATGGTCGCCAATCTGCGCGCCGGCAACCTTGATGGGTATCTGTCGCCGGACCCTTTCAACCAGCGTGCTGTCTATGAAGGTATCGGTTTCATTCATGTGCTGACCAAGGAAATTTGGGAAGGCCATCCATGCTGCGCCTTTGCCGCACCTCTGTCCTTCGCGACAGAGCTGCCGAATACTTACGGTGCCTTGCTCAAGTCGATCATCGACGCCACGCAGTACGCGTCGGCGGCGGAAAACCGCAAAGAAATTTCAGAGGCAATCGCGCCAACCAACTACCTCAACCAGCCGGTGACCGTCATTGAACAGGTGCTGACGGGAACCTTTGCGGACGGTCTTGGTGAAGTACAGAGGGTTCCCGACCGGATCGATTTTGACCCCTTCCCGTGGCATTCGATGGGCGTGTGGATCCTGACCCAGATGAAACGCTGGGGCTATATCGAGGGTGACGTGGATTACCGCGGCGTCGCCGAACAGGTTTATCTGGCCGCCGACTGCAAGAAGGTCATGGAAGACCTTGGCTATGAAGCGCCTGACATCACCTACAAGTCTCACACAATCATGGGCAAAACCTTCGACCCAGCGACACCGGAAGAGTATGTCAGCAGCTTCCCAATCGGGAAAGGGTAAGCCATGGGCACCCTTTCCCTGAACCAACGCGCGGCTTTGTTGTCGGTGTTTATGTTGGTAGTCGGCCTCCTGATCTGGGAGGCCGCCGTTCCTGCACAAAAGGCCGTTGAAGAATTGACCGAATACGAGCGTCTGACCGGAGCAGGTGAAGCCAAGGCTGGCGTACCGCCGCCCAGCCAGGTTTTCGCCAAGGCATGGGAACAACTCAGCAATCCATTCTATGATGCGGGACCCAACGACAAAGGCATCGGCATTCAGATCGGATACTCTATCTACCGTGTTCTGACTGGCTATTTTCTTGCGGCGCTGGTGGCCATACCTTTCGGATTTCTGATTGGTATGAGCCAGGTCGCGTACAAGGCCTTCAACCCGTTCATACAGGTGCTGCGACCAATCTCGCCGCTTGCATGGATGCCACTCGCCTTGTTTATCATCGGCGACAGCGAGGCATCGGCGATCTTTGTGATTTTCATCTGCTCGATTTGGCCCATGCTCATCAATACCGCCTTTGGCGTGGCGGGCGTTAGAGAAGACTGGATCAATGTGGCGCGAACGCATGAACTTGGCCCGATGAAGACAGCCTTCACGGTCATTCTACCCGCCGCAGCGCCGACAATCCTGACGGGTATGCGTATCTCAATCGGGATTGCATGGCTGGTGATTGTCGCCGCCGAGATGCTCGTCGGGGGAACCGGGATCGGATACTACGTCTGGAACGAGTGGAATAATCTCGATCTGACCTCCGTCGTTTTCTCAATCCTCATGATCGGCGTGGTGGGCATGCTGCTGGACGGAATGTTCGGCCTGCTGCAGCGCCGTGTCACCTACGCCGAATAAAGGAAGATCCATGAAACCGTACCTCAGCATTGAGAAACTCACCCAGCGGTTCCCGGATGGGACCGGCGGCGAACTGACCGTGTTCGAAAACGCCTCTTTCGGGGTCGAGAAAGGCGAATTCGTCGTCATCCTTGGCCATTCAGGCTGTGGCAAATCCACGATCATGAACATCCTTGCAGGTCTCGCCGATCCGACCAGCGGCGTTGTGATTATGGATGGTCGAGAGGTAAAAGGCCCAAGTCTTGACCGTGGCGTCGTGTTCCAGAACTATTCTCTGCTACCGTGGCTGACGACGCTGAAAAACGTTATGTTTGGCGTTAGGGCCCGAAATCCAGGCTGGACCAAAAGTGAGGTCGAGGACCATGCCACCAAGTTCCTGGCGATGGTCGGGCTCGAGGGGGATGTGATCCATCGAAAACCCAGCCAATTGTCAGGTGGCATGCGGCAGCGCGTGTCAATTGCGCGAGCCTTTGCCAACCACCCCAAGCTGCTCTTGCTGGATGAGCCCTTTGGGGCACTCGATGCGCTGACACGGGGGACAATTCAGGATGAGCTGCTGAACATCTGGGGCCAGATGGAGCAGACGGTTTTCATGATCACACATGATATCGACGAAGCGATCCTGTTAGCTGACCGCATCCTCTTGATGACCAACGGACCAAAGGCGCGCGTGGCGGAAAGCGTTGAAATCACTATACCACGCCCCCGCAACCGCACCGAAATCGTCGAACACCCCAACTACTACGCGATCCGTAACCATTTGGTGCAGTTTCTGGGCAAACGCTCGAAAGAGCTGGCCGGTCAACCCACGGAAGCGGACCAGACAAATGCACCCGAAACTGTGCGGATCGACCTGACGGACCCTGCAGAAGACCCAGAAGACAAACGACCCGCCCTGAAGGCGGTCAATAGCTAAGACCGGAGGAGACCAACATGAAAGACCTCGCTATGACTGAGATGATGACCAAAGAAGACGTCACCGCCATGATCCTATCAGCCAAGAAACAGGCTGGCCTCACATGGGAAGAGATCGCCGAAAAGATCGACATGTCCCCCGTCTGGACCCATTCCGCCGCCATGGGCATGAACGCTTTCCCGGCCGAAAAGGCCAAGCTCATGGTTAGCGTGATGGGCCTACCGCAAGAGGCCGAAAGCGTCCTGGCAGAAAGCCCCACCAAGATTTGGGAACAGGCGGTGCCAACGGATCCCTGCATCTATCGTTTCTACGAGATTGTTGGTGTTTACGGGCCGACCCTCAAGGCGCTGATCCAGGAAAAATTCGGCGACGGGATCATGTCCGCCATCGACTTCGACATGACTGTGACCCGTGTGGAAAACCCAAAGGGTGATCGGGTGAAGGTCGAGATGTCGGGCAAGTACCTCGGCTATAACAGCTGGTAAGACGCAATGACCGCATGCCAGTGCCTCGCTTTTCTGTCTACGATGCGGTCAGGAAATTCCTTATGGCTGCAGATGCGTGGAATACTTGTGATCGTGAAAAAGTGGCGCTGGCTTACATGCCAGACACAAGCTGGCGCAACCGCTCCGAATTTCTGAACGGTCGGGACGAGATGAGCAATTTCCCGACCCGCAAATGGGCGCAAGAGACCGGCTATCGGTTGATCGAGGAACTCTGGTCGCATGGCGAAAACCGCATCGCCGTGCGCAATGCGTCGATTAATGACGTCGTGATTGCTGAGGCTGAGCGGCTGTTTCATTGGCCTCAAAGGCCACGGCCAAGAGATCATGCTGGATGGTCGGAGCTGAGACTATAGAGGACGAGCACCAGTAATTTTTGAAAGCGACCGAAATCAACTTTCGCTAATCATCCGTCATGTACGTGCATAAGCAAAATTCGCTTTTTTGTTCAACGTTAAAGCGTTTCGGCTTGAACTTGAATCGATGGGATTCCCTTGAGACGTGATCTG
>CAYGUB010000117.1:0-8440 GCA_964352845.1 uncultured Rhodobacterales bacterium
AATCAAAGCCGCTGCGCGCGACGTCAAAGACAGTGACGAGGTCGCACAGGTCGGCACAATCTCTGCCAATGGTGAGGCTGAGATCGGTCGCCAGATCGCGGATGCAATGCAAAAGGTCGGCAATGACGGCGTGATCACGGTTGAGGAAAATAAAGGCCTGGAGACGGAGACCGAAGTTGTCGAAGGCATGCAGTTCGACCGTGGCTACCTCAGCCCCTACTTCGTGACCAATCAGGAAAAGATGACGGTCGATCTGGAAGATCCCTATATCCTGATCCATGAAAAGAAGCTGTCATCGCTCCAGCCGCTGGTGCCTCTGCTTGAAGCCGTCATTCAATCGGGCAAACCGCTTCTTGTGATCGCTGAAGATGTGGAGGGCGAGGCTTTGGCCACGCTTGTGGTCAACAAGCTGCGCGGTGGCCTGAAGATCGCCTCGGTCAAGGCGCCCGGATTTGGTGATCGGCGCAAGGCCATGCTGCAAGACATCGCGATCCTGACAAACGGTCAGGTGATCAGCGAAGACCTTGGCATGAAGCTGGAGAATGTCACGATCGACATGCTCGGCACCGCCAAACGCGTGTCGATCACCAAAGATGAGACAACCATCGTTGATGGAGCCGGCGCAAAGGCAGAGATCGACGCGCGCGTTGCGCAAATCCGGCAACAGATCGAGGAAACGACGTCTGACTATGACCGCGAAAAGCTGCAGGAACGTGTGGCAAAGCTGGCCGGTGGGGTCGCCGTTATTCGTGTTGGCGGCATGACCGAGGTCGAGGTGAAAGAGCGCAAAGACCGTGTTGATGATGCGCTGAACGCGACCCGTGCGGCCGTGCAGGAAGGCATCGTTGTCGGTGGTGGCGTGGCTTTGGTTCAGGGTGCCAAGTCGCTTGATGGGCTGACGGGCGCGAACCCTGATCAGAACGCCGGGATCGCGATTGTGCGCCGCGCGCTTGAAGCCCCGCTGCGTCAAATAGCAGAGAATGCGGGCGTCGACGGCGCAGTTGTTGCCGGCAAAGTCCGCGAAAGCACCGATACGTCTTACGGCTTTAACGCACAGACGGAAGAATATGGCGACCTGTTCAAGTTCGGCGTCATTGATCCGGCCAAAGTTGTGCGCACAGCGCTGGAAGACGCGGCCTCCGTGGCGGGTCTTTTGATCACAACCGAAGCGATGATCGCAGACAAACCAGCGAAAGAAGCGGCAGCGCCCGCCATGCCCGATATGGGTGGCATGATGTGACAGGCGCGGCGGGAGAGCGTCTCTCTCGCATGCCTGAGCCAGGGTGACGCAGGGCTTGAGCTGCGTCACCACTTGTGACCGTCCAAAAAGAGACGGCCCAGCCTATCAGGGAGCGTTTCCAAGGTCGGTCGATTTTCATCCTGCTGGCAGGTCACATCTTTTGTGTTGCCAGCCCGAACTGGATTGAGACCCATGCTTGTCAATGTGAAAGAGTTGAAAAAGCGCTTTGGTGGCATGACCGCGGTCGATGGCGTATCCTTGAGTGTTGAGCGGGGTGAAGTCGTCGGTTTCCTAGGTCCGAACGGAGCGGGTAAATCAACAACCATGAAAATGATCACCGGGTTTCTTGAGCCCGATGAAGGAACCGCCACGATCAACGGCCATGACGTGTGGCAAGACCCGGGCCAGGCCAAATCCCTGGTCGGATATTTGCCGGAAGGGGCGCCCGCCTATGGCGATATGCCGGTCGCGGATTTCCTGAAATTTTGCGGAAAGATGCGGGGGCTGCGCAAGGCCAGTCTCAATAACCGCCTTGCGGAAATGGCTGAGCGTGTGCGCCTGACCGACGTCTGGTCACGCCCGATAGAGGCGCTGTCCAAGGGTTACCGCCGCCGTGTCGGCATCGCGCAGGCGCTGATCCACGACCCGGAGGTGCTTATTCTCGATGAACCGACCGACGGTCTGGACCCCAACCAGAAGCACGAGATGCGCAACCTGATCCGTGAGATCGCCCCCAACAAGTCGATCATCGTTTCAACCCACATCCTTGAAGAGGTTGAGGCGGTGTGTTCGCGCGCTGTGATCATCGCCAATGGCAAAGTGGTGGCCGATGCAACGCCGCGTGACCTGCTCAACCGCAAAGATGACGGGCGCGCCATCCAGGTCCGTATTGGGTCGCCAGAGGAACGCAGCGTTCTTGACAAGATAAGACCGCTCGCCAACGGGGCTGAACTGGAGATTATGGAGCAATTGGCGGGGTCCACGCGGGTCTTGTTGCGCTATAGCGACAAGCCGGACGATACCACAGATCTGGCGAACCGCCTCAGATCTGCGGATCTGCCGGTTGAGGAGGTCGGTGTTTACCGACCACGTCTCGAAGATGTCTTCCGTGATGTAACCACCCGCATTCACTAACCCTAAAAGGACTGAAATCATGACTAATGCGTTCTCTTCGGTGGGCGTCGTTTTCGGCCGTGAATTCCGCGCCTATTTCGCGACACCGCTTGCCGCCATTTTTCTGGTTGTGTTCCTCGCACTTGCGGGTGCCATGACCTTCTTCGTCTCTGACTTTTTTGCCCGTGGCAGCGCTGATATGGCATCGTTCTTTACCTGGATGCCGTGGCTGTTTCTCGTGCTTTTACCGGCCATCGGCATGCGCCTTTGGGCAGAGGAACGCCGGTCCGGCACAATCGAGCTTCTGATGACCTTCCCGGTCCAGTCTTGGACAATCGTCGTCGGCAAGTTTCTTGCAGGCTGGGCGTTTACGGGCGTAGCACTGGCGCTGACGACACCGCTTTGGATGACGGTGAACTGGCTTGGAAGCCCCGACAACGGTGTGATCGCTGCGGGCTATCTGGGCACGTTTCTGATGGCAGGCGCGTTTCTTGCGATCGCGGCCTGCGTCTCGACCCTGACAAAAAATCAGGTGATCGCCTTCATCTGCGCGGCCATCTTCATCTTCCTGCTGGTGACAGCCGGGCTTGACCTGGTGCTGGGTGCGTTACGCGGATGGGCACCATACTGGCTGATTGATGGCGTCGCGGCACTTTCCGTGCTGGAGCATTTCCAGCGCTTCACCCAAGGTCTGATCGCGCTGCCAACACTGATCTTCTTTGGTTCGCTGATCGTCCTTGCACTGTTCATCAACACGTTCCTCGTGGAACTCAAGAAGGCTCAATGACAATGGAACGGATTACTGCTTTGACCAACTGGATCGGTCGCCAGCCGCGCCGTCGGCTCATCGGCTCTTCCATCGCGCTGACAGCGGCGCTGTTCGTCTCGGTCAACATTTTTGCCTCTCGCGCTCTTGATGGCTGGCGGGCCGATGTGACCGAAAGCAAGGTTTGGACACTTTCCGAGGGCACGGATACGCTGCTATCTGAGTTGGACGAACCGCTGCACATGCGGCTTTATCTGTCTGACGGTTTGACAGAGGCGGCACCGCAGCTTGCGTCCTATGCCGATCGTGTGCGGGGCATGCTGGCCTCCTACGCCGATAGGGCGGATGGCCAGATTACACTGGAGGTGATCAACCCCGAGCCGTTCTCAGACGCGGAGGACCGCGCGGTGGGGTTCGGGATCAACCGGATCACGCTTCAGGGCGCGTCCGAGCCGATGTTCTTCGGCCTTGCAGCAACCAATTCGACCGATGGCCGTGCAACGATCCCTGTGTTCTCGCCTGATCGCGAGGCATGGCTGGAATACGATCTGACGCGTTTGGTTGCGGAACTGGGACAACCTGTGAAACCAAAGGTCGCCTTGATCGACGGGATTGGCTTGGCGGGCAACCCGATGGTGGGCACGCCAGAGCAGCAAAGCGTGGCGATGCTGCGCGAATTGTATGACGTCGAGGTTTTGACAGGTGACGTCAATGCCTTCCCGGAGGGCACCAAAGTCGTGGTGGTCGCGCACCCGCAAGGCCTGTCGGAGGCAACGCTTTATGCGTTGGACCAGTGGGTCATGGGGGGTGGAGCGCTTATGGCTTTTGTTGACCCGCATGCCGAAACGCAGATGGGCCCGCAGGGCATGCCCGCACAGGACGCGGCGTCTGACTTTGCAGCGCTGTTCGATGGATGGGGCATCGCGTTTGATGCACAAACCGCCGCCGCAGATCCGACCTATGCGCTGGCTACAACGCGTCGGGTGGGCGGCCGTGACACGAATATGGGCAACCCCGCCTGGCTCAGGCTGGACGCAGGTGCGCTTGATCAGGACACACCGGCCCTCGCCAGATTGTCAGCCATGGTCATGACGACTGCGGGCAGCTTTGGCACCGCTGAGGACGGCCCGGCATTGGCACCTTTGGCGACCCTTTCGGATCAGGCCGTTCTGGCAAGTGCATCTCAGGCCGCCGATCAGTTCGGTGATCCACGTGATCTGATGGCGGATGGGACTGCGCCGGAGACGGCACCCGTGGTCATCGCGCGGATGAGTGGCACGGTTGCCTCCGCCTTCCCGGATGGCAAGCCAGAGGGGTCCGAATGGGCAGCCGAGCACATCGCCGAGACGGCCTCGGCCAATGTTTTGCTTTCGGGGGATGCCGATATGCTGATGGACCGTAACTGGATTCAGCAACGCAACCTGTTCGGCGCACAAATCCCGCAGGCCTTCGCCAATAATGGCGACTTCTTCCTCAACGCGGCAGAGCAAATGGCAGGTGGCGCGGCTTTGGCGGATCTGCGCGGTCGTGCCGTGGATTGGCGTCCATTGACACGCATTGATGCCATGGAACGCGCAGCCGAGGCGCAGTATCGCGCAACCGAACAAGCGCTGCTCGACCGCATTTCACAGACCGAATCCGCATTGCGTGATCTTGCGCCAGACAGCGATGACGGATCAGCCCTGGTGAGTGCCGAGATGGTGGCGGAGGCTGAAAACCTGCGCGCCGATCTTCTGGCGGCGCGGGCTGAGCTGCGCCAGGTACAGTATGACTTGCGCCGCGATGTCGAGACATTGCAGGCCGGCGTGACCACGCTGAATGTGGGAGTTGTGCCCTTCATTGCGGCTCTCATCGCGCTGTTTGTGGCCCTGCGTCGCGCGCGGCGCACCGTGCCTGTGACATCAGCCTGACCCCCGAACGAAAAGGAGATATGAGATGAAACAGAAATCCTTTCTTATGCTCGCAGGGGCAACGGGCCTGTCGATCCTTGCGGCCGTTGCAACCACGTTTGGGACAGGCAACGCACCGGCATTTGCCGAAGCGGGCGAAAAACTATTCCCTGACCTGCAACACAAGACGCGCGATCTCGCGAAGCTGGAGCTGCGCGACGGCGATTTCGAGATGACGGTCGAGCTGCAGGACGCTACCTTCGTTGACGCCGTCTCTGGCTATCCGATTGATCCAGAACCGCTTCGGAAGCTTGTCAGTGGCATGACATTGGCGCAGATCGCAGAGGCCAAGACCACTGATCCGGCGCGCCACAAGGATCTGCAACTCGCGGCAGCGGATGCCGAGATCGGAGGCGGGCGCGAGATCATATTGCTCGACGAGAGCGGCGAGCAGCTTGCGCATATGATCGCAGGCCAGCGCGATTTCACCCTTGGCGGTGTCACGGGCGGCCAATATGCCAGACGCGGCGATGAGCAGGCCGCCTGGCTGATCCATGGCCGCGTCGATCCCCCGAACAGCAGGTCCGGTTGGTTCGACACCCGGTTGATGGAGATCGCGGCAAGCGAGATCAGCGCCGTGTCTTTGACAAGCGCGGAAGGCCAGCTCATCGCCTTGAGCGGTGAAGATGGAACGCTTTCCATTGATCCTCTGCTCATGGAAGGCCGCGCCCCGGCGGAAAATAAGCTGGGCCAAATTGTCCGGCTGATCGAGACGCTGGATTTCGTGGATGTGCGCGCGCTCGACGAAACCGATGATGGGGCAAACGGGCCGCGTATCGAGGCCACGCTAGCGGATGACACCGCCATTACGCTGACGGCACTGCCCGGACCCGGCGATGAAAACAGCGCCACATGGGTTCAGATCGCGGCGACTGGAGGTACGGAGGCCGCCGATGCGCTTGCCAGGCGCGTAGATGGCTTCGCATTCTCGATGTCGTCCTCCGACACCGAGATCTTTGGCTGGGACTTGGACGATCTGACTGAGGACCCGGCGAGTTAGAGCGTCATGCGAAAAGGCCTCAATCACGTAACGCTGCCTGAAATCAAGGATTTTGGGCGCGTTACGTGATGCGGGATGGCTCAGCTATTTCGTCAGACGCTATAGGCCAGCCCCGGAGCGACGAGGCGAAAGAAGATCGCGAAGGCTGCACCAGGTGCCGGTTCGCGCCATCTTGTTCACCGGGTCGTGGGGGGTAAGGTGGTTTTTATTTGGCTGCTTCAAGCGCCTCTTTCAGCAGCGCACGATCACCGATCTGGTTGGCGAGGACGAGGATCAGGCGGGCGTTATAGGCATGGCTTTCGCGCTCGCTCAGCCCGTCATGGGCCAGCAGCAGATCGTCGTAAAACCCGTCTGGATCGGCGATATTCTGGTTCAAGGTCAATGGCATGGTCTAGCCCCTCCCGATGGCATTCTGCAGCGCGGTCGCGATAGCATCTGCATCAAGCGTGGCCCAGCGGGCCGCGACATGCTGGTCCGGCCGGATCAGGTAGACGGCCTGCGCATGTGCGCCCAGATACCGCTCCGCCAGCAGGGGCGAGGGGGCCGCGATATGGTGGATGCGCAGGCTTGGACCGGCGACATCCAAGGGCCCGGGCGCGCAGCCCGCAATGCACAGAAGCGTAAAGGTGCCGCCAAGCGCGTCCAGCAGATAGCCATCGCCCAGAGGCGCATCGGGGCAGGGCGCGCCGGGGCGGCTGATATGGGGCCCGTCAAGCGCATCTGGGCCAAACAGCGCGAAGCCGTCATAGGCGCAGGGCACCGACAGCCGGCCGGAATTCACAAAGCCCCTTGCGAAGCTGTGTTTGCCCGCGAGATCGAGCACCGCATCGCGAAACAACCGGCTGATGGGCGTTTTGGGGGTCATGAAATCAGTGGCGCGGGAGGAGTTCAGGATATTCTCATCCGCCCCATGCTCGCGCTCAGCCGTGTAGCTGTCGAGCAGTCGCTCACCCGCCAGCCCCTTGAGCACCAGATCAAGCTTCCAGGCGAGGTTATCTGCATCCTGCACCCCGGAATTTGCGCCGCGCGCGCCGAAGGGCGATACCTGATGCGCGCTGTCGCCTGCGAAAAACACCGGACCATGGCGGAACTTGCGCATCCGGCGGCATTGGAAGGTGTAGATTGATGTCCAGACCAGATCGTAATCGGGCAGCCTGCCTGTCTGGCTTGACAGCATCGCATCGACGCGGGTGCGGATGCGGGTCTCGTCCAGTTCCTGTTGGCGGTCGATATCCCAGCCCAGCTGAAAATCGATCCGCCAGATATCATCGGGCTGTTTGTGCAGTAGCGCAGACTGGCCGCTATGCTCGAAAGGCGGCTCGAACCAGAACCAGCGCTCGGTCGGGAAATCGGCTTTCATGCGGACATCGGCGATCAGGAAGTTATCCTCAAACACGCGGCCATCAAAGCTCAGCCCCATCATCTCGCGAACCGCAGAGCGCGCGCCGTCACAGGCAATCACGTAATCGGCCTCAAGCGCATAGGGCCCGTCGGGCGTGTCGACCGAGAGCCGGGCGTGATTGGCCTGCACATGAATGCCTGTGACCAGATTGCGGCCCCGGATCTCGATGGGCGCGCCGGCGCTTTGGGCTGCACGGATCTCATCCACGAGGAATTGCTCGAAATAGGGTTGCTGGAGGTTGATGAAAGCCGGGTGCCGGTGGCCGTCCTCGGGCATCAGGTTGAATTCGAACAGCCGGTTGCTTCCGTGAAAAACCTTGCCGACATTCCACACCACGCCCTTTTCGACCATCGGTGCGCTGGCGCCCAGGCGGTTGGCGATATCAAGCGTGCGCTTTGCAAAGCAGATGGCCTTGCTGCCCAGACCGGCCCCGTCATGATCATCGAGCACCAAGGCAGGCGTGCCCTTCTTGCCCAGATCAAGCGCGAGGGTCAGGCCAACAGGCCCGCCGCCCACGATCACCACCGGGTGGCGCATGGGTGCTGCGGACTGGGCGGGCACCTTCTGGTAGGGGTAGAGTTTGAAAGCCGTCTCGTAGCGTGTCGCCACCATTTCGCGTCCTCCGGGTGGAGCGGTTCAGCCTTGCAAGGCCTCCCACATCTCTATGTCGCGCTTGTCGGTCCAGATGCGCGGATGGGTGATGCCGCGCGCCTCGTCATAGGCGCGGGCGACGTTGAAGGGCAGGCAATGCTCATAGATTGCATATTCGCTGAATTTCGGATCACATTCCGCGCGCACCGCATCCCACGCCTCCTTGAGCGAGCCGCCACGCGCAGCGACCTTTGCGGCGGGACGGTAGGTGCTGGCCACAAAATCGCGGGTGCTTTCAATCGCGGCCTCGACCATCTTTTGGCCCACCAATGCATCGCCACGCCCCGGCGCGATCGCATCGACATCATAGGCTTTCACC
>CAYGUB010000118.1:0-8428 GCA_964352845.1 uncultured Rhodobacterales bacterium
ATCAGATCACGTCCCCTGTTGTCTTGGCAAAGCGCACTTTCTTGTCGCCATCCATTTTGAAGCCAACGCGGCTCGGCTTGCCGTTCTTGTCGACAATTGCCAGATTGCTCAGCTGGATCGGCATCGCCTTGGGCTGACGCCCGCCCTGATTGTTCTGGCTTTGCTTGACATGTCGGATTGCAATATTCAGCCCGTCAACAACAGCCTTCCCGGCCTTGGGGTCCACGGAAGAGATCTCGCCCGTCTTGCCCTTATCCTTGCCGGTCAGCACGACGACCTTGTCGCCCTTTTTCAGTTTGGCAGCCATGTCACAGCACCTCCGGGGCGAGCGAGATGATCTTCATGAAATTCTTGCCGCGCAGCTCACGCACAACCGGGCCAAAGATACGCGTACCGATCGGCTCATTGTTGTTGTTGAGAATAACAGCGGCGTTGCGATCGAAGCGGATCGCGGTCCCATCATCGCGGCGCACTTCCTTGGCGGTGCGAACGACAACGGCCTTGCGCACGTCGCCCTTCTTTACGCGACCGCGCGGGATGGCTTCCTTCACGGATACCACGATAATGTCACCGACACTCGCGTATTTCCGTTTGGACCCACCCAAAACCTTGATGCACTGAACTCGGCGAGCGCCTGAGTTGTCAGCAACATCCAGATTGGTCTGCATCTGGATCATATGATGTCTCCCGACCTTTGGGGACCGGTCATGCGGCCCCAGGGTTTCGAATTATCAGGGGTTATGCGTCAGCGACGATAACCTCCCAGCGTTTGGTCTTCGACTTTGGTGCACATTCCTGGATGCGCACAGTGTCGCCCACATTGAAAGTGTTGTTCTCATCGTGGGCCCGGTATTTCTTGGACTTCCGGATGGTCTTTTTCAGAACCGGATGACGGAAACGACGCTCTACCGAGACCGTGACAGTCTGTTCGTTCTGGTTGCTCGTGACGACGCCGTTGAGGATACGTTTGGGCATATCTTAAGCCTCCCCTGCTGCGGCTTTCGCCTTTTCGTTCAAGATTGTCTTCACCCGAGCAGCATCACGCTTGACACTACGCATACGGGCGGTGTTCTCAAGCTGACCGGTCGCCTGCTGAAAGCGCAGGTTGAACGCCTCTTTCTTGAGCTTGGCCAACTCATCATTGAGCTGATCCGCGGTCTTGTCGCGAAGTTCCTTGGCATCCATAGCCATCTTCCTTTTCAACATCACGGGAGCGCCCAACCGGTCACGCTGATTCCCCGTGGAGTGGATAATGAGTTGTGGCGTATAGGCCCCCCCGCCTATCAGTGCAAGCCCTTGCGCAACGAAACCTCTACAAACCCACATTCAGGCCGCTGGTCCCGCGCAACTGAACCGCCCCTTGTTTGTCTGACGTCAGCGCATCTGGGGCAGGTTTGAGGTGTTCGCAACGGAGGATTTCTGGTTCATCGCTGTCAATATGGGGCGAAGATGAACAGAGAAACCCGGGACATCGAAGGACGCGGCTGACAAGCTGGTCAAAGGCATCCGCCGCAAGACGCGAAAACAAGACTCTGCGGAAGAGAAAATCAGGATCGTACCTGCGCGCCTTCGGGCCTGCGCGGCAAGGTGATGTTTGTGGTATTTCGTCAGCCGCTATAGAGAAGCCGCAAAAAGAAAAGGCGCACCCGATTTTTTCAGGGGTGCGCCCGTGACCGTTTGAGTGGTGGTCAGTTACTTCGCGGCGAACTGCTCGGGCAGTTTGAAGGTCCAGAGCAGACCGCCCTGATTGAGGTAGCTCACCTTCTTGGCAACCTCGCCACCCCAAAGCGGAACGGCGCCGCCCCAGCCGGAGATGACGGTGACGAATTGTTCGCCATCCTGCTCCCAGGTGACAGGTTGACCAACGATCCCGGAGCCGGTCTGGAAGGACCACAGCTTCTCGCCGGTTTCATCATCAAGCGCTATGAACTCACCTTCAGGCGTGCCGTAGAACACCAGCCCGCCGGCCGTTGTCATCACACCTGACCAAAGCGGGGCGTCGTTCTTGACTTCCCATTTGATATCGCCCGTATCGGGGTCAATCGCCTTGAGCGTGCCGATGTGATCCTCATAGTTCGGCTTGATGGTAAAGCCAGCCCCCAGATAGGCCGCGCCCTTCTTGTAGGTGATTGGCTCATTCCAGATATCCATGCCCCACTCATTGGACGGGACGTAGAACAGGCCGGTTTTGGGCGAATGCGCCATCGGCATCCAGTTCTTGCCACCAAGGAAGGTTGGCGATGAAAAGATGACTTCGCCCTTCTTGCCATCAGCTGCCGCTGCCGGATCGCCGGGGCGGTTATCCTCGACGAAAATTGGACGGCCGTTCTCATCTAGACCCTCGGCCCAGCTGATATCCTTGACGAAAGGCACACCGCGTACAAAGGCACCATCTTCGCGGTTCAGCACGTAGAAGAAGCCATTCCGGTCAGCGGTCGCCCAGCGTTTCTCACCGGCGCGGTTGGTATAGGCCACCATCTCATTGGTGCCGTCATAGTCCCAGCCTTCGCGCGGGGTGGTCTGGAAATGCCATTTGATCTCGCCATTCTCAGGGTCGATCGCAACGCGGCTGGCGGCATAGAGGTTGTCACCTTCCGTGCCTTCAGGATTGCCCGCGCCCCGCAGCCAGGAGTTCCACGGCGCCGGGTTCGAGGTGCCGAAGACCAGCGTGTTGGTGTCGGCATCATAAGAGCCGCCCAGCCAGGTCGAGCCACCGCCGGTTTTCCACATATCGCCCGGCCATGTGGCGTTGAGCGTACCTGTCATGGTGCTTTCTTCGCCCTTATAGGTGCCCATATGGCCTTCGATGGTGGGGCGCGTCCAGACCAGCTCTCCGGTTTCCGCGTCGCGGGCCTGGACTTCGCCGACGATCCCGAACTCACCGCCGGAATTGCCGGTGACGACCAGACCATTCACGATCAGCGGCGCGGCCGTGTAGCTGTAGCCTGCCTTGTAGTCGCCCAGCTTCTTGTTCCAGACGACATCGCCCGTGTCCTTGTTCAACGCCACGATCCGCGCATCCAGCGTGCCGAAATAAACCTTGTCGCCATAGATCGCGGCACCGCGGTTGACCACATCACAGCAGGGCAGAATGCCTTCGGGCAGGCGCGCATCATATTGCCACAGCTCCTTGCCGGTCTTCACATCCAGCGCATACATCCGGCTATACGAGCCGGTGATATACATCACGCCGTCATGGATGATGGGCTGAGTTTCCTGACCACGCTGCTTTTCCCCGCCAAGGCTGAAGGCCCAGGCTGGCACGAGGTTTTCGACATTTTCCTTGTTGAGAATTTCCAGCGGAGAGTGGCGTTGCAGATGCCGCCCCATCCCGTTGGTCAACACATCCCCGGTGGTCGCGGTATCGTTGGCGAGATCCTCTTCGGTCACCTCCGCCTGTACAACACCGGTTGTCATAATTCCGGCCACGACGGCCAATACGAACCTGTTCATTCGGAATCCTCCCTTTGCGGTTCCATCAAAGGGCGCGCCATGGCACGCACCTTCTCGATTTTCAGTATTCGCCCATCTCCCTGAGGTTTATATTGAACAATGGTCGTAAGACCCCAAGGTGCTTGACAGCCACTGGATGCCCAGTCAGCCGAAAGAGTAGACTTGCCCTGTTTCGAAATATCGCCCCTCAAGGTCTGTAGGCCGCGCCCCACGGAAAGCGGCCAACCTTTATGGACTTCTCTGCCGTCCGGCTGGCCACATCGATAACGGTCACATCGCCCGAGACGCCGTTGGTCGTAAACAGCTTGCTGCGATCGCCGTTAAACGCCATGTGCCAGACGCGGCGCCCGACAAGGATATAGTCCTCGACCTCATAGGTCTCGGCATTGACGACAGCGACATGGTTGGACGGCCCAAGTGCTACGAATGCATGTGTGTCGCCGGGGGTGAACTCGAACCCGACGGGCTGCACCCGGTCAGGATGGACGCCCTGCACCTCGAATGTGATCTTGGCCTGTTCGGTCTGGGTGGCGGTGTCGAACACGGTCAGCGTGCCGCCGATCTCCGAGCTGACCCACATCTGTGTGCCGTCCTTGACGAACTCCGCATGGCGGGGGCGTGAGTCGACCAGCGTATTGGCAAAAAGCTCTTGTGTTTCGGTGTCGATCCAATGGGCCATATTGGTCGTCTCGGAGGTGGTGATCGCGATCTTGCCATCGGGTGAGACGGCCATGCCCTCAGGCTCCACGCCGACATCGATCTGGGCTATGACCTGCCGGGTTTGCGTATCGACCACTGTGGTGATCGCATCATCTTCATTGGCAATATAGAGATGGCGGTCATTGGGATGCAGGACAAACTGCTCGGGATCCTCGCCCGAGGGCAAGTCATGCAGGATCTTGCCGGTCTCCGGATCCATCACCTGAACCGTGTTGCTGTCCGAGGCGCAGATATAGACCCGCGAGAAATCCTTGGAAAATGTGATCCCGCGTGGCCGCTCTCCGGTCTCGATGGTACGGATGACCTCAAGCGTGTCGGTGTCGATGACGCTGATCGTGTCGTCTTTCTCGTTGGTCACCCAGATTTCGCCCGACACGGCAGGCGAGCTGCCAAGCAAGAACGCGAGAGCTGTGGCGCGGGACCATCGGGAAAGTGAGCTGGGTTGGGGGGCGTTTTTCATGGTTCAAAAGGCCTTGCATTGGCTTTCGGGCTGGTCGAGCCCGAGTGTGTCAAGCTCATTGGTCTGGTGCAGAAATCCCTCAAGCGGGGCGGTTGTCACCAATGCGCGCGGATGGGCAAGGGCCAGGGGCTGGCGCAGCTGACCATTCCAGGGCCGGTAGGTCAGCGGCCGGCCCTTGAACCCGGCAAGCTCAAAGGCGGGTGACAGGATATAGTCGCGCAGCCTCCGGGGATCGGAGGTATCGGTGCGGGTCAGCGCCTCGCCCAGACTGCGCATCGCGGCCCATGCGGCGTAATCGCGCGATCGCATGTCGCGCCCGTTTTGTTCGGTGAAGCGCGACTGAAGCTGGGCTGCGCCCCATTGCTCGATCACCGGGCTCCAGGCAAGCGCGCTCAGCCCCTCCGAGCCTGCAACAGGGCGCGGGATCCAGGTGTTGTAAAGCAGGTAGCGGCCAAAATCATGCACCTCATCGGCCACGATCAGCGCATCATATTCGCCGAAATCCTGGGTGAAGAGCGGGATTTCCTGCGCGGCACTGCGGCGCATATCGGCATCAAAGGCCCAAGGCTTCTCCGCCTTCAGCGACAGGCCGAATTTCTCAAGCGAGCGGCGCATGGCCTGCGCATAGGATTGATCGGCCGGATAGCTGCCCGCGATCATGACCAGCTCTGTCCACCGCTTCTGGACAAATAGCTGGGCCAATGCATCGGTGCGCATCGCCCCTGACGGCATCGTGTGAAACAGATTGGCGCGGCAGGCCTCTGAGCGCAGCGACAGGTCTTGCGCGGAGGTGTTGAACAAAAGCGCGCCCTGCGCCTCCGGCAGATCGGCAATGGCCGTGAGAACCCCAGCCGTAGCATCGATCAGCAGAAAGGGGCTTTGCGCCAGCAGCGACCTCGCGGCTTCCAGCGGATCATCCTGCGGGTCAAGCGTGACCACGTCAAGCTTGTAGTCATGCCCCAGAAACTTGCCCGTCGTCAGGTTATCCTGCAGCCCTGTCAGCGCTCCGGCAAGGCCGATGTCTTCCGGGATCGGGTCCAGATTTGACAATGTCGGGGGCAGAATTTCCGTCACGCGCAGCAAGTTGACGTCAAGCGTCACCTCGGCACGAACTGGCGCACCGATAGCGAGGAAAAGAGCAGCAATAAAGCGGGTCAGTGTATTCATAAAGCGACGGTAACAATCGCGGGCGATGGGGTCGAACTCTACTTTGGTCGGGTTTCTCGCGCTCGGGTGCAACTTAAGTACAATAGCCGTTCAGGACAGGTCCGCTTACCTAATGGGTAAGCTGGAAGACATGGGAGGGCTGTCATGCCATTTCGATCTATTATCGCCGCTTGTGCGGTTATCTGTGCGCCGGGCCTTGCCCTTGCGCATGGGGACGTCAACCCGCAGCCCGTCGACACCACCGGCCTGCCCGAGCTGAGCGAGGAATGGTTGACCGAGAACCCCTACCGCGCCGAGGCAGCAGGTGAAGAGGTCTGGCGCAAAGCGCTGGAGATCGGTGCCTCGGGCTACAATCAGAACTGCGCGCGCTGCCACGGGCTGGAAGTCGTCTCGGGCGGTCTGGCGCCGGATCTGCGCTATCTCGAGGCCGAAGAATATGGCGATGAGTGGTATGCAGAGCGGTTCCGCGACGGCTACACGCAAAACGGTACCACCAAGATGCCCGCGTTCGGCGAGCTGCTGGGTCAGGAGGCAGGCTGGGCGATCCGAACCTATATCGAAACCCGCCCCGATGGTGACGCGATGGCCGAGTTTTCCGACGAGCTGAAAACCCTGCGCGATGAGCTTGAAGGCTATGGCAGCGATGCAAGCGGCGCAGATCAGGACGCATTGGTGGCGCGGCTTACCGAGATTGCGGGCAATATCGGGACCCTGTCGGGCGCTCCGGTGGCCGATAGTGTCGCGTTTCGGGCCTATAACGTGATCGACGGCACGCCCGCTGCCTATAAGGCCGCAGCCGAGATGCTGACGATTGGGCTTTCGGCTGCAAATTAAGATGTGGCGAATTTGGATTGCAGCGGTCTGTCTGGCGGGTCCCGCGCTCGCCAATGACCCTTGCGCGGATCATGTGCCGCAACCCAAGCCTCAGAATGCCGGGCGCGACATCATCGGCCAGGAGCTCGATACGCTGATCGAGCAGGGCTTCATGCATTTCGCGGTCTATGAGGATTTCCCGCCCTATAGTTGGGAAGAGGCGGGCCAGCCCAAAGGCGTGGATGTGGAGATTGCACGGCTCATCGCGCAGGATCTGGGGGTCGAGGCGCGGTTCAGATTTGTTGCTGCGGCCGAAAACCTTGATGCGGATCTGCGCAACAATATCTGGAGAGGCCCCTTGATTGGCGGGAGCGTCTCCAACGTGATGATGCGGGTGCCCTACGATTCCAGCTTTGCCTGCCGGGCCGAGCAGGTGGTGTTCACAGGGCAATATGCGCGCGAAAAGATCGCAATCGCTTATGAGGACAAGGCCTATCCGGACGAAAAACCGATCCCGGCCTATTTTCGTTTCGATACCGTAGCGGTCGAGAATGATTCCATCGCGGATTTCTACATGTCCTCCTATGCAGGCGGACAGGCTGCCGAGAATATCTCTCGGTTCATGAGCATGGAAGAGGCGATGGCAGCGTTGAACGCGGGAGAGGTAAAGGCCGCGATGGGGCCTCTGGCGCAGTTGGAACATGGGCTGGCTGACGGCACGTCGGTGCACGAGCCGCCCCTGGTGGGTTTTTCCGTGAGTTCCTGGACGGTCGGCGTTGCGGTCAATTTCAGGTACAGGCCGTTATCCTATGCGGTGGATGACGCGATCTATGCGGGTCTGACGGATGGTCGGATCGAGGCGATCTTCAAGGACTATGGCCTGAGTTTTCATCCGCCGGAGCGCTAGGGGCGCGCGGAGGAGCTGTTTTCGACCCCCGTTCGGGGTGCTGAGTGATCGCGTCACCGGTAGCGTTTCGCTTTTTGACGAGCCGGGAGGAACGCAATGGCGAGATTGCCCGCGCTCGGTGGCAATGCGAGCTGCCAGTCGATGGATGACAAAGATTCGGAGAAGTCTTCTGGGGGCGCGCAAGCGGCCCGACGCACGGGACCTGCGGGGCAGTATCGGCCGAATGATGCTTTAAGCCAGAACGACTCACCGACAACTCGAGATACCAAATGATAGCGCGAAACACCCTTGTTAAATGCTTCAGAAATCCCAACACCTACCTCAGATCGGAGGAAGTGCTGTTTCGATCAACTTTATTGGCCGAATCGCAGGAATCGCCCTTGCTAAAGATATTAACAAATTGTTAACAGCAGCGTACATGTGAACGTAAACACTCGGGAGACTATAATGACGATTGCGAAAACCGCCGACACTACCGCCGAAGGCGTATTCGACGTGACTATCGACCCTGCGCTGATCGAACGGATCAAAGCGGGCGGGGACTTCAATTTTGACGACCTCAAGCCACAGCCAGGAACCGTTGGCATGGATGGCGCAGACGGCGAGGACGGGCTGAGCAACTCTCCCGAGACTATCGCTGAATTTGAAGATCTGCTTGCGGGCGGCAACGTTGATGTAGACGCGCTGCGCGATGAATTCTTTGCGTCGATCACGTCCACGGATCCGGGCCATATCGTGGTGGATGCTCCAAAGACCGGCGATCTGGGCAACGTTGACGTCGACGCACTGCGCGACGAATTCTTTGCTTCGATCAAGGCCACAGAAGCGGGTGAATTGGTAACGGATTTCCCGAAGGATGGCGAACTCGCGGGCGTGACCAAGCAGGACCTGCTCGACAAGGTTGCAGA
>CAYGUB010000119.1:0-3138 GCA_964352845.1 uncultured Rhodobacterales bacterium
ACCACCAGTTTAGCGTCACATCCGGTACGATCTTTGCATCGCGCAAGATGGACTTTGTGGACCTGCTGGCCGCGATCTGCGTTCTTGTGAACGCCTCTAAGGGCGTGAGCATGGTTCAACTGAGCCGCGACCTTGATTGCCAGTACAAGACAGCGTTTGTCCTGTCGCACAAGCTGCGCGAAGCGATGGCGCAAGAGGTCCAGACGGGCGAAGTCTTGGAAGGCCATGTTGAGATTGATGGCGCATATTTTGGCGGTCATATCCGCCCTGAGAACGCCAAGAAAGACCGCAAGGACCGCCGCCTTAAGCAGCACCAGACAGGCAAGCGCCGCGTTGTGATCGCCATGCGTGAGCGTGAAGGCCGCACCCTGCCTTTCGTGGGCGTCTCTGAGGCCGAAGGCGTAGCGCTCGCAAATGAAAACGTGGCTCGCACAGCGACCATGTCAGCGGATGAGGCAAGCCACTGGGACATGCTGCACGCTGGCTACCACGTAGACCGCGTGAACCACTCCGAGATTTACAGCGACCACGGCAAGCATACAAACATGGTCGAAAGCTACTTCTCACGCCTGCGCCGCATGGTTGTTGGCCAGCACCACCACGTAAGCCCTCAGTACCTTCACCAGTACGCAAACCAAGCCGCATGGCTGGAAGATAACCGCCGGACTGATAACGGCACCTTGGCTAAGATGGTCGTATCGAACGCGATGGACGCGCCTGTCAGCCGGAACTGGAAAGGGTATTGGCAGCGGGCGGCTTGATTTTACTTCTGCCGCTACAATCGCCTACAGCGTCCGTAAAGATCTCGTAAATACAAATATTGCATTTTTTAGTTGCGGTAATCTCATATTTGATTCACAACGGGTTAAAGCGACGCCAGCCGTCTGCTTTTGTCAGGTCATTAGCCCGTCAAGACTATTTAGACCGATTAGAACGGCAGTGAGAGATTACAGTCTCCCACTTGCCATTCCGGTACCGAACATATGAGCGAACGCTCACAGGCATCGGCCAACTGCAACTTTTCACCATTGTATGGCTCCTTTGCGCTTTCCGAGTACGTCTCGGCCCGCTGGGAGCACCCCTTGCACCCAGATACGATATGCTGGGGTGTGGAGCTATATTATGGTGACGGCTGGCGTCTGAGCACTACTTAGGCCAATGCCCGCTCAAGAGTCAAATAAAACTAATCGTAATTCCACTGCTAAAACCGCACTAGAGGCCGTGAGATGCCCTGTAAGCTGTCAAGTATTTTTTTAAGGTACCTTCAACTTAAAGGTGATTTAGACTGCTGTGAGGCGATTTTTTAGCACTGTGCTAAATGTTCGCATTTTGTTCAGATAGCCGCCACAAACACCCATCCGGCCCAAACTCCTGCCTCAAACCTGCGCCAGCCGCCAAACCCGCCCGTCCCGACACGCCATCCCCCGCAGCTTTAGGTTAGACAGCGCCATAGCGGACCGCTTATGCGCATCAGCATAGCTTAGTTCTGGTCTACGCACTGCCACATAGGCTGTCACGTCGCGGGCCAATTGGGGGCCGTTCTCACGCAGCGTATTCAGCACCATCGCCGCCATGTGGCCGCTTCGCGCCACATCGGGCTTTCTGGCGGGTAGGACAGGCCGTAGCTCAATCCCGCGCAAGGACATAAGGGCCTCAACGTGATCTAGCCCCTCCAGCTTGCCGCGTATGATCTGCACCCTCAATGCGACCAGTGCCCCGTCTATGCTCTTATCCTGCATGCGCCCATTATGGATTCACAGGCCCTTGTTTATAAGCTAGATTGTTGGTGCGTTTGATACATAAGGCCGAAAATATCCCGGAGCGCGAGGCAGCGCCTCGCAATAATCCCTCAAAATTCCTGCACAACCAGTCCCTGCGCAACAATTCCTTGGGCAACCATGCTGGCCCAAGTGATCAGAAACATCACCTCGCTCACCTGCTGGGTCGCACCAAGAACATCCCCCGTCTGCCCCCCAATCTTGCGCTTTGCCAGCACCTGAATGCCTGGCGCAGCCAGCATCGCCATGACCAATGGGGCCATCCCACCCGGACCCAACAGCGCCAGACAGCTCACAATTGCAAACGCGCTGCCGGTCAGGTTCGACCAGAACGGCATCCGACCTGTCCGGGCCGATAACCCCTCGGGGCGAACAGGCGGCAAATTTCCCATGACGATCCCCATGACAGCCCTGGAGACGATCGCCGCAGAAAGGATTGCAGGGAGCAGCCCACCGCTCTCGATGATCAGGCTCAGCGCGGTCCAGCGCAGCCCGAGGCTCAGCGCCAAAGCCAACGCGCCGTAGCTGCCAAGTTGGCTGTCTTTCATGATCTCCAGCCGCCGCTCGGGCTCCCAGCCGCCCCAGAACCCATCGGCGCAATCGGCCAGACCGTCTTCATGCATGGCCCCTGTCAGTACGATGCTCACCACCAGCACTAGCCCCGCCAGAAGGGCTGCAGGCATCCCGATCCAGTCCAGCCCCATGCCAAGACCCCCCGCGATCATCGCGATCACGAGCCCGGCCAGCGGATAGGCCCATGCGGCGCTGGCCGCAGGGCGTTGTTTGGGGAAATCGAAGCGCGGCAGGGGCAGGCGGGTGAGCAGGCTCAGCGCCATAAGCAGATCAACCGCGCGCGGTCCATTCCTGTCAGTTTTGGGGGGCAAGATGTCTCTCTTGGGGTTTCGGTTGCACTGACTCCGGCCTAAAGAGATGCGCAGAGCTAATCAACAAAAAGGCAGTCCCACACCATGGTCCAGACATTCTCTACCCTTGCCGAATTCAGGGACCTGCTGGCGCGTGCTCCGGGCGCTGACCAGCAAGCAACGCAAGCTGCGCGCGCGCGCGATGGCCAGTTGACCAAGCCGCCCGGCGCGCTGGGGCGTCTTGAGGATCTTGCGATCTGGTATGCAGGATGGCGGGGCGGCGAGAAGCCCATGATCTCGCTCCCGCAAGTGATCGTCTTTGCGGCCAATCACGGGGTTACGGCGCAGGGCGTCTCCGCGTTTCCCGCCGAGGTCACGGCCCAGATGGTCGGCAATTTTCAAAATGGCGGCGCTGCGATCAACCAGCTTGCCAATTGCGTCGGCGCGCGGCTCGATGTGCCTGCACTGGAGCTTGAGCGGCCCACCCAGGATTTCAC
>CAYGUB010000119.1:3148-8421 GCA_964352845.1 uncultured Rhodobacterales bacterium
GTGACAGGCGAGATGGGGATCGGCAATACCACAAGTGCCGCCGCCATCGCCTGCGCGCTTCTGGGCGGTGAGGCGGCTGATTGGGTCGGGCGGGGCACCGGGGTCGATGATGCCGGGCTTGCGATCAAGACGCGAGTGGTGGCTGAGGGCTGCGCGCGGCATCGCCAAGAGGACGCGCTGGAGGTCTTGCGCCGCCTGGGCGGTCGGGAACTGGCCGCTATGGCCGGTGCCATTGCTGCGGCGCGTGCGCAGCGTATCCCTGTCATTCTCGATGGCTTTATCTGTACTGCCGCTGCGCTGACGCTGGACAAGGCCGTTCCCGGTGCGCTTGATCATTGCGTGGCGGGGCATCTTTCGGCGGAAGGGGCGCATGGCAGGATGCTCGCGGCACTTGGCAAAGAGCCCATCCTGTCGCTGGGCTTGCGGCTGGGCGAAGGCTCCGGCGGGGCGCTGGCTATTGGTGTGATGCAGGCGGCCCTTGCCTGCCACTCGGGCATGGCGACATTTGCAGAGGCTGGCGTCAGCGACGGCTGATTCTATTCTGCCGCATCCTGTGCTTTCTTTTGCATCGCGCCTACAAGGGCGGTCTCCAGATCAGAGTTCAGCTCCCTTGCCCGTGCGATATAGGCCTCGTTCTTCTCCACGGGGATATCAGGGTCCCACAAGGCGGCCAGTTCCCGCATCGCGGCGCGGTCCATCTTGAAGAACATGACCTCCTGTTCATGGGCGTCATATTCGGTCATGCCCATCCCCTCCAGCACGTAGCGGCCCGCCCGTAGCGAGCTGTCAAACATCTCGCGCACAATATAATCCGCTCCCGCCGCATAGAGGCGAAACACCTGCACCCGGTCCGAGGCCCGCGCGATGATGCGTAGATCGGGTCGGGACTTGCGGGCATATTTCACCAGCTCCAGCACGGATTTTGGATCATCCATGGCGACCACAAGAATTTTCGCGTGATCCAGCCCGGCGGCATGCAAAAGGTCAGGCCGGGTGGGGTCGCCGAAAAACCCTTTGAGGCCGAAGCGGCGCATCAGTTGGATCACCTCCAGATCGTGATCGAGCACCGTCGTCTCGAAGCCCGAATGGCGCACCAGCCGGTTGACCACCTGCCCGAACCGCCCGACGCCCGCAATGATGATCTCGCTTTGCTCATCTATCTCGTCATGGGGGGTGGCGTCAGAGGTCTCGCTCATTCGTTTTTGCAGCCATTCATAGATGATGAACTGGAACGGCGTGAGCAGCATGGACAGTGCGACGACCAGCAAAAGCGTTTGTGACAGATCAAGATCGAAAACCCCGTTTTGCAAGCCCACGCTGACAAGCACGAAGCCGAACTCGCCAGCCTGCGCCAGCCCAAGGGTGAACAAAACGCGGTCTCGGCCGCGCAGCCGGAAGGCAATGGCCAGCACCAGCAGCACGGCGGCCTTGATCAAGATGACAACCAATGTGATGCCTACAATTTTCAGCGGCTCCTCCACCAGAAGGGCAAAATTGATACCTGCCCCGACGGTGATGAAAAACAGCCCCAGAAGCAGGCCTTTGAACGGGGCGAGATCGGCCTCAAGCTCGTGCCGGAATTCCGAATTGGCCAGTACGACGCCAGCCAGAAACGCACCGAGCGCAGGCGAGAGGCCGACAATCAGCATCAGCGCAGAGACGCCCACAACGAAAAGCAGCGAGACGGCGGTATACATCTCGCGCAGACGGGCCAGATGGATGTAGTGGAATACGTAGCGGGTCAGGAAATGACCGCCCAACACCACGCCAAGCACAGCCCCAATGGTCACAGCCGTCACACCCCAGGCGGGCAGGCCCTCTATGATCGACATAACCGCATCGGCATGGTCGGTCGCATGGCCGCCATCATGATCGTCACCGTCGGTAATGCCGTAATCCGCGCTGGTGCTGCCGCGAACCGCTCCGTAAGCCAGCAGCGGAAACAGCGCCAGCATCGGGATCACAGCGATATCCTGCGTAAGCAGCACCGAGAAGGCCGAGCGCCCGCCCTGGGTCTGCATCAGTGATTTCTCGTTGAGCGTTTGCAGCACGATTGCAGTTGACGACAGCGCGAAGGATAGGCCAATCGCCAGGGCCACAGGCCAGCTTTGCCCCAAGAGCAAACCTGCCCCCATGATCAGTGCTGCACTCAGCGTCACTTGCAGGCCACCAAGCCCCAAAAGCCTGTGGCGCATATCCCAAAGCGCGCGGGGCTCAAGCTCAAGCCCGATGAGAAACAGCATCATCACCACGCCGAACTCTGCGAAATGTTGCAGGCTCTCCGTCTCGGAGCCCACCAGCCCCGTAACAGGCCCGATGATGATCCCCGCAAAAAGATAGCCCAGCACCGAACCCAGTCCCAGCCGCACCGCAACCGGTACCGCCAGACAGGCAGCAGCAAGGTAGATCGAGGATTGAAACAGAAAGGCTTCCACGGGCAGGGCTCCGGAAGAGGACGGCTGCGATTGACCCTACGCGCTGCGCGGGGCGGCTTCAAACGGGTTTCCGCATACAGGCGGGTTTACAGCGGCAAGGGGCCGTCTTGTTTGATCTGGTCCATGACGATCTGGCTTTGCACCCGGGAAATCGAGGGATGCGGCAAAAGCACATCCTGTACCAGGCGGTTGAGCGCCGGCAGATCAGCACAATAGACCCGCAGCAGGTAATCGGCCTCTCCGGTCAGCGTCCAGGCGGCGATGATCTCCGGCGCGCGGGAGGTGAGGTTGAGGAAATCGCGGTGCAGCTCGGGCGTATGGGCGGCCATTTGGACCTGCACGAAGGCCTGCACGCTCAGCCCCAGATGCCCGGGATCGGCGCGGGCGACATAGCCCGTGATATAGCCCTCCTGCTCCAGTCGCTGCTTGCGCCGCCCGACCTGAGAGGCCGAGAGGTTGAGCCGCTCGGAAAGCTGTTGCGCGGTCATCAACGCATCGCGCTGAAGCGTGCGCAGCAGGGCGCGATCCGTTTGATCCAACCCGTGATGCGGGGTTTGTGTGTTGATAGCCATGTTGGTGCGAATGAATTGCATTAAAACACGAAAAGTTCAAGAATTTTGCGCACAATGCGTATCTGATGCGCGATAAGCTCCCGCAAACAATGTCAGGAGAGCATGATGGGCCCGTTTCCACATAACGCACCGAAAGCCACGATCAGTGATCAGAACCCTGCGGGCACGGATGGTTTCGAGTTTGTCGAATTTGCCCACCCAGAGCCCGAAGAGTTGCGCGCACTCTTCGCGCGGATGGGCTACACCCACACCGCCACGCACAAGACCAAGCCGGTCGAGCTTTGGCAGCAGGGCGATATCACCTATGTGCTCAACATGGACCCGGACAGCCATGCCCGCCGTTTTGTGGACGAACACGGTCCCTGCGCGCCGTCAATGGGATGGCGTGTTGTCGATGCGCAGCAGGCTCTCACCCATGCGCTTGCCAAAGGAGCGCAGGAATATACCGGCCCGGGCAAGACGCTCGATGTGCCTGCAATTGTGGGGATCGGCGGCAGTCTGATTTATTTCATCGACCAATATTACGAGACCAACCCTTATAATGCCGAATTCGACTGGGTCGCCAAAACGCATCCCGAGGGGGTGGGCTTTCACTATCTCGACCACCTCACCCACAACGTCCACAAGGGCAATATGGATAAGTGGTTCCGCTTCTATGGCGATATCTTCAATTTCCGCGAGATCCGGTTTTTCGACATCGAGGGCAAGCATTCAGGGCTTTTGAGCCGGGCCTTGACCTCTCCTTGCGGGCGCATCCGCATACCGATCAATGAGGACCGGGGCGAGACGGGTCAGATCGTCGAATATCTCAAGCGCTATAATGGCGAGGGGATCCAGCATATCGCGGTTGGTGCGAAGGATATCTATGCCGCAACTGATGAGATCGCCGCGCGCGGGCTGAAATTCATGCCCAAACCGCCCGCAACCTACTATGAGCTGTCCAAAACCCGCGTGGCAGGCCATCAAGAGCCGCTGGAGCGGATGGAGCGGCACGGCATCCTGATTGATGGCGAAGGGGTCGTGGGCGGTGGCGAGACCCGGATCCTGTTGCAGATCTTCTCCAAGACGGTGATTGGCCCGATCTTCTTTGAGTTCATCCAGCGCAAGGGTGATGACGGCTTCGGAGAGGGCAATTTCAAGGCTCTGTTCGAGGCGATAGAGCAAGATCAGATCGACCGGGGCGTGCTCAAGGCAAGCTAGCGATCTGCGCCGCTGCCAGGCCCCATCCGGGCATCATCCGCAGTTTCTTGCCGGAACGACTGGCGGATTGCGCCGATCACCAACCATTTCCCGCCGAAAACAGGAGTTCGCCATGCAAGTTTTTGCATGGCGTTTGAGATTTGATAGGGCTTGCGTGGCACAAGCGCCGACACCACTCACACATACCCAAGAGGGACACCGATGCCACCCAGCAATACGCTCGACACAATTGCCGATATCGTGACAAAAGACCCGGGCCTGAAGGCCAATATCTCTGCGGCCGACATTGCGGATGGGGCCGCAGCGGCGCGACTGATGAATGATGTGATCTACACAGCGCTGCGCGCGACAGGGGCCAATGATGATGGGGTGGTCACCCCGCGCGAGCTTTACAAGATCAGCCAGCATATCCGCAGCAACCCCGATCTCTATGCTGATTTCGTCGAAGGCCACGGCAATGATGAGGGCCGGGTCGAGACCGGGTTCCACCTGGTCCAGGGCGACGGGGGCACGCTGAAATTCCAGGGCCGGGGCTTTGTCAACACAACCGCCGATGCCATTTACCATATGGGCTTTTCGATCCGTGACGGGCGGTTCCGCAATGAGGATGGCGACGCAAATGAGACGGTTGCGGACGTGGCGGGCTGGCTCAACTACTTCCTGAATGGCGAAAGCCGGATTTTCGGCTCCTACAGATCGGAAACGCTCCATAGCGGCGATTACAGCGACATCTTCGCCGATGCGCAAAATGAGATCTTCGACGCAGGCTCCGGCCATGACACGATCTGGGCAGGCGCGGGCGATGATACCGTCTTTGCAGGCGCGGGCGATGACATATCGGGCGGCGGCATCGGCAATGATACGCTTTATGGCGAGGGCGGAAATGACAAGCTGTGGGGCGATGATGGCAATGACACGCTGATGGGCGGTCACGGGCAGGATACGCTTGGCGGCGGCAACGGCGATGACGTCATGGATGGCGGTACGGGCAATGACATGCTCTGGGCCGGGTCCGGCAATGACACGGTGTAGGGCGGCTCGGGAGATGATACGCTTGGCGGTGGGG
>CAYGUB010000120.1:0-8310 GCA_964352845.1 uncultured Rhodobacterales bacterium
AGAGGGCCACATGGGCCTCAACGGGTTCGAGCCAAATTACATGGCCCAGGTCGACGCAGCTTTGGGAGAGCTGCTCAAGACCTGAACTCGGGCGCTCAGCCACAAAAACCACCTTCAGTCGCAGGACACCGTCCTGCGGCAACGAAGATCCAATGTTCAAGTATCGGCCTGGCCGGGAAACGAGGATGCAATGAAAAATCAGGACAAGCCCCTGCTCGTTCGCGGTGCGACCAAAGTTTATGAAACGAAATCCGGTGACGTTCACGCCCTGCAAGATGTTGATCTTACGGTTAATCAGGGTGAGTTCATCTCGGTCGTCGGGCCATCCGGCTGTGGCAAGACAACGCTTTTGTGGTCCATTGCGGGGCTGCATCGGCTGAGTTCCGGTACGATCGCACTGGGTGATGAAACCATTGAAAAGCCGCATCACAGCATTGGCATGATGTTTCAATCCGCCAATCTGTTGCCATGGCGCACGATACAACAAAACATCGAATTTCCGTTTGAAATCCGCAAGGAAACACCCGACCGCAGCAAGATCGAAGGTCTGCTGAACCGCGTGGGCCTTGGCGGGTTCGGCGGCAAGATGCCCAAGGAGCTGTCAGGGGGCATGCAGCAACGCGCCTCCATCGTGCGCGCGCTGTCGTCTGACCCGGATGTGTTGCTGATGGACGAGCCGTTCGGCGCGCTTGATGCCTTCACCCGCGACGAGATGAACCTGCTGATGGAAGAGATTTGGGAAGAGACCCAAAAGACCATCATGCTCATCACCCATTCCATTCAGGAGGCGGTGTTCCTGTCCAACAAGGTCTACGTGATGAGCGCGCGACCGGGCCGGATGCACAAGGTCTATAACGTGCCTTTCCCGCGCCCCCGCGACCTGAAGCTGATGGAAAGCAGAGAGTTCTTCGACCTCGTCAATGAGATCAAAGCCGAAATCCAACATCAACCGACATCGGCCTCCGCGGCCGTAGCAGCGGAGTGAACCGATGAGCGACAGCACAAATACAAGCAATGCCTCAGGCGGCGTGAACATGGCAGGCGGGCTGACCAGCGCGCCGAAGATCCAGAATAAATCCGAGCTTTTTGCGATCATCGCAGTCGCTGTTGTGATGATTGGCGGGGTGGAGTTCCTGCTGTGGTTCTTTGAAGTCAAAGAGTTCGTGATGCCCCGGCCATCCGCGATTGTGACGGCGCTGTTTGTTCATTTCGATGAGATCGCGCCGCATCTTGGCTATACGCTTGTGGAACTTGCGGTGGGTTACACCATTGGTGCCTCTATCGGGATGCTGCTTGCGGCTGTGATCACGCAGTTTCCTTTCGTTGAGAAAATCATCACGCCCTATATTCTGCTGCTGGTGACCACGCCAATGCTGGCGCTGGTGCCCTTGCTGATCCTGAATTTCGGCTTTGGCTACGCGCCGCGTATCATTGCGGTAGCACTGGCTGCGGGACCCATGGTGATGATCAATTCGGCAACGGGGTTCCGCCGCGTCGATCACGACAAGATTGCCCTTGCGCGGTCCTATGGTGCCACGACCTTTCAGATCTTCACCAAGATCCGCGTTCCCATGGCGATGCCGATGATCATCGTGGGTCTGATGATGGGCGCGATCTTTTCGGTCATCACAGCGATCGGTGCAGAAATGTCCGGCGGCGGCTTTGGTCTTGGCAGCAAGCTGACAACCTTTTCATCGACGCTGCGCACGGCCGAGTTCTTCGCGGTGATCCTGATCCTCGCGATCATGGGTATCTGTATCTACATTTTCTTTTCCTGGTTGGGCAAGAAGCTCGCCGGTTGGGAAAGCTGAACCAGTAGCGGCCTGTCGGGACCGCTCAGCGGGTCGCATTTATTCAACCGAGCGGGAACAGTGGAGGAATAGGTATGAAAAGCCTAATCAATCAAGCCGGCGTATCCCGTCGCAAGTTTCTTCAGGTCAGCGGCGCTGGCGTCGTGACGGCGACAACGCTTGGGGGCGGCCTGATCACACCATCGTCTTTGTTGGCGGAACCCTACAGCGGCAAACACACGTGGATTTCCCCGCGCGGCACCATCGAGGTGATGGATGACTATGCTATCTGGGTCGCGCAGGAGATGGGCTATTTCGGCGATCTGGGGGTCGAGCTTGAGCTTCAGCCAGGACCTCCGGGCGGAACGGCCGTGGTGCAGTTCGTGTCTGTCGGCCAGGCCGATATGGGCTTCCCGGCACCGGGCATTCTCGGCAATTCCATCGAGAACGAGATGGGTCTCGTGTCGATCTTTGGCACAGGCTACCTTGATCTGTTTAACATCGCATTCCGCAAGGGCGAGGGCATGACCGACCTCAAGGGTCTGGAAGGCAAAACGGTTCTGCTTGGCTCCGCTGCATGGCAGTCAATCGCCGATCCGATGCTGAAAGCCGTGGGCGTTGATGTGTCCAAGGTCAACTACGTCGAAGCGGGCTTCCCGAACTGGACTGCTGCGCTGGCATCCGGTGAAGGCGACGCCTGCCTGTCCTGGGAAGGGCTGCGCGCATTGCTCGACAAGAACGGTCAGGACTTTGATTACTGGATGGGTATGCGCGGCTCGCCATTGCCGTCGAACAGTCAGGTGGTCCGCCGCGCGGATGTCGAAGATCCGGACCGCAATGCGTTCCTGCAGGCCTATGTCAAAGGCATGGCAATGGGCCATGAGTTCGCGGAACAAAACCCGCGTGCTGCAACGGATATCGTCTTCAAGGCGCTGCCAGCGACACGCGAAGGGTTCGGCGCACGCGCAGGCACGGAAAGCCTGATGCAGATCCACCGGACCTTCAAAGGCGATATGTCTGCACGGGCCGGTTGGGGTGAGCATGACATCGCGGGCTTCCAGAAGTTCTTTGACGTCCAGAAAGAAATCGGCCTGCTGTCCACGGATATCGCCGCTGGCGACTATGTTTTGAACGACTTCATTGCCGAAGGTAACAACTTCGACAAGGAAAAGGTCAAAGCGGATGCGATGGCATATGAACTGCCAGAGGAACTCGCGGCGGTTGATATGGATGACGTGGAAGCGAACTTCTACAACAGCGCCATCAACTAAGATCGGTTACTGCGTGTCCAAGAGCACGCAGCAGCACGCGGGTCTCTCTCAAGTCCATCTCCTCCCATTTGGTTCGTGATTGAGAGGCCCGCGCCCTCTCTCTGGGCGCTTTGCTTCCTGAGGCGCCCAGAGAACTAACGATCTCAATAGAACACCAAATGTAAGGCAGCATCCATGGCTCAATTCATCAACAAGAAAGAAGACATCGTCCAAGAAGCCATCGACGGCGTTATTGCTGCTTCTGGCGGAAAGCTGACGCGGCTTGATGGGTATCCGTTTATCCGCGTTGTCCTGCGCAGTGATTGGGACAAAGGCAAGGTCGCGATCGTATCCGGCGGTGGGTCGGGCCATGAACCGGCGCATGCTGGCTTTGTGGGGCAGGGGATGCTGACCGCCGCTGTGTGTGGCGACGTCTTTGCATCGCCCTCGGTAGATGCGGTGCTGGCGGGCATTCAGGCCGTGACGGGCCCGGCGGGCTGCCTTCTTGTTGTCAAGAATTATACCGGTGACAGGCTGAACTTTGGTCTTGCCGCCGCACGGGCCAGAGAGATGGGCTTGAACGTCAACATGGTCATCGTCGAAGACGATATTGCGCTGCCCGACCTGCCAAAGCCCAGAGGCGTCGCCGGGACGCTCTTTGTTCACAAGATCGCCGGTGCGGTGGCCGAAGCGGGGGGCGATCTGGCAGCCGTCACACAGGCCGCAACCCGCGCCGCAAACAACGCGATCAGCATTGGTATGTCGCTCAGCAGTTGCACGGTTCCAGGCGGCGCGCGCGAGGACCGAATAGCCGAAGGCGACATCGAGATAGGCTTGGGCATCCATGGTGAGCCCGGCGTCGAGCAAATTCCATTCATCGGCGCTAAAAAGGCAATCTCTGACGCCGTGGCCAAGCTTGAGCCCTATCTGAAGGACGAAAAATACGCCGTTCTTCTCAATAACCTCGGCGGAACGACTGCGCTTGAAATGTCCGTGCTCACGCAAGAGCTGCGCAGCTCCCGCATTGGGGCTAAACTGCAGCATATCATTGGGCCAGCACCGATGATGACAGCTCTGGATATGCACGGGGTTTCGATATCTCTCTACCCTTTGGGAAATGAAGATCTGGAGTTGTTGAGCGTTAAGACGCCCGTTGCCGCGTGGCCTCAGATGCATGCGTTCGTTGCGCCAACACATGTGCCTGTCCCTGAAAGCTCTGGCATGGCGCGGCCTATGGCCTCAAGTCATACGGGTCATGCCAGGATCATCACGGAGTGCTGCGACGCCCTGATCGAGGCAGAGGTGGACCTAAACAGCCTGGATGCAAAATCCGGAGATGGAGACACCGGTGCGACGGTTGCGACAGCGGCACGTGCCTTGAAGGATCGTTTGGATGATTTGCCGCTGGCGGATTTGACACAATTATTTCCAGCAATCAGCCGGGAGTTGACCCAGACGATGGGCGGGTCATCGGGCGTGATCCTCGGGATCTTTTTCGCTGCAGCGGGCGAGGCCTGCGCCAAGGGCGCAAACACTCCCTCGGCGTTACGGTTAGGCCTTCAACGGGTCAAGGAAGTCGGCGGGGCAGAGCTGGGTGACCGCACAATGATTGATGCGCTTGCACCGGCGCTGGACGGTCTTGACGATAATCTGGCGTCTGCCGCGACAAAAGCGCGGGAGGGTGCCACAGCAACGGGGCAAATGCTTCGGGCAAAGGCCGGGCGCGCGGCCTATGTGAACGCAGCCCAGCTCAAGGGTCATGTGGACCCAGGCGCTGAAGCCGTGGCCCGCGTATTCGAGCGCCTCGTCCATTCCGTCCAGCCCAGCTAAAGCGCCATGCGAAAAAGCCTCAATCACATAACGCTGCCTGAAATCAAAGATTTTGGGCGCGTTACGTGATGCGTGATGTTTCAGGTATTTCGTCAGACGCGACAAGCCGCGACTGCGCGGTCTCGCTGCCGGTCAACATGAAGGTGGCTGGGCAGAAAGCATAAAACAATAGCAAGCCAAGGTGTCAACTTTGGCTTTCCATGCAAGGACATTGCGCCCAGTCCACGACCCCGTGCCAGAACTCCCGATCATCTGACGCGGCTTTACGCGCTTCAACAAAAGTTGAAAAAGGTAATTTGGACGTCATCCGCCAAAATAAAAGCGACCCGATGACGCCGGAAGTGTCGGGATAGCACGACCTTGCGGTGCATGTTTTGCTATGCAGGTTGTCAGACACATCGCCTTGCCGCTTTTCGACAGGAAACCCCATGACATTGCCCGATACAATGCATGCAGTCCTTTTGACCGGCCATGGCGGTCTGGAAAAGCTGGATTACCGCACGGATGTTGCAGTACCCGAGCCTTCTGCTGGCGAAGTGCTTATTCAGATTTCTGCGGCAGGGATCAACAACACAGACATCAACACCCGTATCGGATGGTATTCCAAAGGCGTCAGCTCGGCCACTGAATCCGGCGGAGCGACGGGTTTTGGCAGTGTCGATGATGCTGACGCGAGCTGGTTCGGCACGCCACTGACCTTTCCGCGCATTCAAGGTGCGGATGTATGTGGCATCATCGTATCGGTGGGTGAGGGGGTGCGTGAAGCGCGCCTTGGCGAGCGGGTCCTCGTACGCAACATGTTGCGATCCTATGTTGATTTTCGTCCCTATGAATTTTGGACGATGGGCAGCGAGTGCGACGGCGGTTTGCGCAATTTGCCGTGGCCCCGGCCATTGAGACACATGCTGTTGTGTGTGACTGGACGGATGCAGAACTTGCCTCCGTTCCCTGCGCCTACTCCACCGCAGAGAACATGTTGCACCGCGCGCATGTGGGCGCGGAACGGGTCCTTGTGACCGGCGCATCCGGTGGTGTCGGCTCGGCTGCACTGCAACTGGCAAAACGGCGCGGTGCTGAAGTGATTGCGTTGTCGTCAGCATCCAAAGCCGATGATGTTATGGCGCTTGGCGCGGACCGTGTTATTGACCGCAACGCCGATCTGCTCGCGGAACTGGGCGCGGCCTCTGTTGATGTTGTAGTTGGCCTGGTGGCGGGCGAGCAATGGCCTTCGTTGCTGGATGTATTGCGGCGTGGCGGGCGATATGCAACCGCAGGGGCCATCGCGGGCCCGCTTGCACAGATCGACCTGCGGACCTTATACCTGAAAGATCTGACGCTTATGGGGTGTACGTTTCAGGAAGACAAAGTATTTGCCAACCTCATCGGCTATCTCGAAGCCGGTGAAATCCGCCCTGTAGTCGCGCAGACCTATCCTTTGCATGATATTCGGCGCGCACAAACTGACTTTCTGGCCAAAAAAACATACCCGTAAACTTGTGTTGATCCCGCCGCAGGTGATCTCATGAAAATTACAAAAATAGAGCTGTTCGAGGTTGATCTCCCCTATTCAGGTGGGACGTATGTACTGTCCGGTGGTCGTGAATATAGCAGCTTTGACGCCTCCATCGTTCGTATTGTGACCGATCAGGGGATCGAGGGCTGGGGGGAAAGCACCCCGTTCGGGTCGACCTATATCGCGTCCCATGCGCTTGGGACACGCGCTGGCATATCCGAGATTGCTCCCCACCTCTTGGGACATGACCCCCGCCGGGTTGACCGGATCAATGAACTCATGGATCAGGCGCTGGTCGGGCATAACCACGCCAAAGCCGCATTGGACCTTGCCTGCTGGGATATCTTTGGCAAATCGGTGGACATGCCGGTCTGTGACCTTCTGGGCGGATCAACAGGTATCAGCATGCCCACCATTTCCTCCATTTATGCGGGTGATCCCGACAACATGCGCGCCCGCGTCGCCGATCACCGCGCGCGGGGCTATCTGGGTCATTCGGTCAAGGTCGGCGCGCTCGATCACGAGGGCGGGCCTGCATTAGACGCCGAACGGATCGCTGCATCCTTGGCAGATCGTCAACCGGGTGAGTACTTTATTGTAGATGCAAATGGTGGGCTGGTCCCGGAAACCGCATTGCGGATGTTGCGGATGCTTCCTCCTGGTCTGGATTTTGTCTTTGAGGCGCCCTGCGCCACTTGGCACGAAACACTCAGTTTGCGGAAGCGCTGTGATGTACCGATCATCATTGATGAGCTGGCGCAACAAGACGGCGATATCATACAGATCATCGCACAGGATATCGCCGATGGCATCGGCCTGAAAATCTCCAAAGCGGGCGGATTGACCCATGGGCGGCGGCACCGCGATATCTGTATATCCGCAGGGCTGACCATATCTGTTCAGGATACGGTCGGCTCGACAATTGCGTTTGCGGACATCGCGCATTTGGGTGCAACAGTACCGCGCCGACTATTGCGCTGTATCCTGGATTGCCGCGATATGGTGACCTTGCAAACTGCGGATTTTGACGCGCCTTTGCAAGATGGCGGCGTGCTTACACCCGCGGCGCCCGGCCTTGGCATAACGGTTGATCGGGACATCCTCGGAAGTCCTGTCGCAACATGGCAATAGAGGGGACGCCTCCTCATCACGACGCGCCGGCACTTTGGTATTGTGCGGGATCAGTCCGCTTTTGCGCGATATTGTTTGGGGCTTTGCCCAAAATGCGCGCGAAACACCGTCGAGAAGTTTTGCAGGTTCGAGAACCCCGACCTGAAGGCAATCTCGCTGATGGAATGGCGCTGAAACCGGTGGTCGCGCAGATCGTTGGCAACCGCTTCCAGACGCATCCTGCGGATGAAGTTACTGATGGAGCTGCCTTCTTTTGAGAAGATGTCGTTCAGCCTGCGCACAGACATCCCGATTTCCGCAGCGACACGATTGCGGTCAAGATCTGGATCACCCAGATTGGCCCGGATAAAGGATTTGACGCGCAACATCAGGTGTTGTTCGGGCGATGACAGCTCGATCTTGTCCGCGCCATGGGAGGCGAGTCCCGTCGCGATCAGATCAATCAATGTATCCTGCAACAGGGATTGCAGCACCGGATTGGCGCCGTTCACATGATCCGCAAAGGCCAGCACATTCTCCCGCACCAGCTTGCCGATCCCGGACTGGCCGTCAATCCTGCGCGCGGTAAGCATCTCTGCATTCGGCAAACGCTCGATCAGTTTTGTAGAGGGCAGTTGCACAACGGTCTGGGAAAAGTCGTCGCGCAGGTCCAGCGTATATGGGTCCGTGCTGCTGTAAAGCGCCATGTCGCCCGGGCTCAAATGGGCCGTCTTGCCAAACTGCGTCACCTGCGACGATTCCGCTGTTTGCAGGCTGAGCAGAAAATATGCGTCCGCAGAGGCTGAAATGTCCCGCT
>CAYGUB010000121.1:0-8163 GCA_964352845.1 uncultured Rhodobacterales bacterium
CTCGCGGTGTAAGCGTTGCTGACGGCGTTTTTCTATCGCCAGATGACTTCAAGAGAGATAGCACAAGCTGAGAAAAGCAGGTGCCAAGGAAATTATTGGCACTTCAGGCTCGATGTCCGGTTCGCCGGATCACTCTTGGCACGTTCGCGCTTGCGGCGAAGGTCCGGTTTCCTGAAAGGTTTTTCGATGCGGGCCGGGGTGCAATATTTCCTTACCGCGCGGCGTGCGGCCCGCGTTGACAAACCTCGGAAGGTGGAAGCCGCGATGGCTGGGATCGCACTATGGGGAAAGAGCGCAGGCCGATGAGGCTGATGTCGTCGCGGGCGGGCGGTAGATGGTGTCGGCTGCGCTTACAGCATCCATTTTCCGCCATCGAAATCGCATGTATTCCGCCAATAGATCATTGATGCTGTAAATCTGACAGTCATTCTGGATGTTGGCCGCAGGCGTTTCTGGCCGATCAGCCAAAGGCGACCGGAGCATGTCTGAGTGTGTGAGCAAGCATCGGATCATGCAGCCTGCTCCCATGGTGGCGCGCGCGACATTGGTTTCTGGCCTCGCCGGAAGATCTCGATGATGCGCATTTGGCCACCGCAGCAGGGGCATGGTTCGCGCAAAGTGAGAGGGGCGATCTCAGGCTCCGGCTCTGGCGTGTGGGGGCGTTCAGCGCGTTGAACACCGAGCAAGTCTCGGATCTTCGTGATGTTTGTTTAGCGTGCCGAGCTGGCCAGCAGCCCATAGTGGCGGATGCGGTGGAATCCATCAGGTAGAACGTGGATCAGGAAGCGGCGGATGAACTCGGGTGTAGCCAAGCGCATGACCTTTTGACGTTCACCGTGTTTGATCCGGTAATCCTTCCAGCAGAAAGCCACGGTATCGGCATCCGCGCTGACCAATCGATGGTTCGAGATCGCGACCCGGTGGGTATAACGGCTCAGATAAGCTAGCACGGCCTCAGGCCCGCCGAAGGGCGGTTTGGCATAGACCACCCAGTCGGTTTTGCGGAACGGGGCGAGCCACTGCGCAAAGGTATCTTGCTGCGCCAAGTGATCGAGCTCACCAAAGAAAGTGAGCTGGCCTGCGCGGTGCAACTCGAGAAGGCCCTCCAGAAACAGGCGCCTGAACAGCCGCGCCAAAACGCGCACATGCAAGAAGAACCCCGGCTTGCTGGCCACCCATTTGGTGCTGTCTGGTGACAAGCCACCACCCGGCACAATCATGTGGATGTGCGGATGATGGGTCAGTGCCGATCCCCAGGTATGGAGCACGCTGGTCATGCCGACCTTCGCTCCAAGGCGTTTGGGATCGGCCGCGATGGTCATCACGGTTCGTGCTGATGCGCGGAACAACAGACCGTAGACCGCCTTCTGGTTCCAATAGGCGATGCGGGCGATCTCGGCTGGCATTGTGAAGACGACGTGGAAATATTCGACGGGCAGCAAATCCTCGCGACGCGCCTCCATCCAATCGCGCGCAGCGGGACCTTGGCACTTGGGGCAATGCCGGTTCTTGCAGCTGTTGTATGCGATATGATGGTGCCCGCATTTGGCGCATCCCGCCACATGACCGCCGAGAGCTTCGGTTCGGCAGGCCTCTATCGCCGACATCACTTTGAGCTGGCCGAGACTGATATGACCCGCATTGGCCCGCCGATATGCGGGGCCATACTTCCGAAGGATGTCTGCGATCTCCAGTCGGGGGCGCGGCAACCGCCCTAGCCGTTACTCCAATCCGCGCCTGACAGTGTGATCTTGCAGCTTCTCCAACATCTCGTACGGGCTGACCGTACCACGAATGGTTTTGTTCGCGACATGTGTATAGCGCGCTGTCGTGCTGAGCTTGGAATGCCCCAGAAGCACCTGGATCACCCGCACATCCGTTCCAGCTTCGAGCAAATGCGTCGCAAAACTGTGGCGCAACGTATGTAGCGTGGCAGGTTTGTTGATCCCAGCCATATGTTTGGCGGACGTGAACGCCCGGTTCAACTGACGCGGTGAAAGCGCCATGATCTTTGGCTTGCCCGGAAACAGCCACCCCTCGGGCCGTGCTTCCCTCCAATAGTCACGGAGCAGATCGAGCAAGGCGGGTGACAACATGGCCTTGCGGTCTTTGTCATTCTTGCCCTCGTCGACATGGATCAGCATCCGGTCACTGTCGATGTCAGAGACCTTGAGATTGCAGACCTCAGATGCGCGCAAACCAGCACCATAGCTGATCCCCAAGGCAGCACGATACTTGAGTCCCGGTCCGGGAACCGCCGCCAATAGGTCGCCCACCTCCTCGACACTCAAGACAACTGGCAGCTTCTTCGCCTTGCGCCGGAACTGCATGTAACGCTTCATCTCCTCGCGCCCACAGGTCATACCAAAGAAGAACCGCAGCGACACGATCCTGGCGTTGAACACACCCGTCGAGACCCCATTGTCGGTCATATGCAGCTGATACGCGCGCAGCTCATCCGGCGTCGCCGTGTCGGGCGATCGTCCGATGAACTCGGCAAAATACCTGACCGCCCTGATATGGGCCTGCTGGGTCTTCGCCGACATGTCTCAAATGCGCATATCCTCGATCATCCGCTCGCGCAGCGGGCTTATCGTCTTCTCCTTCATGGGAACCTCCTGTCATCAGATTGAGAAACCTCAATCGTCAAACAGGTCAGCCAAATCTCAAAATGCGCACCGACACGGTTATCTCAGAACACCAGCAACAAGCGCAATTGCCGCGCGAGCGGCTTCGTCCTCCCGCCCTCTCGGCGGAAAATCGCGTTAATCCGGTTCACAAAACACGCTGTGTGTTTTTGCAAATTGCTGGACATTCCGGCACAAAAGTAGCCAAATGAATCCTGAAGCTTGGCCGCAGGCCAGAGCTTCCGATCATACGGTCTTACATTTGGGGGTCCGATGTCCTTGATACACAAGGTGTGGATTCAAATGTCCCAATTTCTGCATGTTTTCGGCATGCGTATGGCGTGTGACGATTTGCTTGAGAGATCACGCATCACGAACTGCGTCGAAACCCGCCGTTGCAGGCAGCTTTATCCAGGCTCTCCGGGCCCGATCCGATCCGCCGAATTTCGAGGAAACAGGTTGGTGCTGTTGCAGCGATCGACAAGCTCCACGACGGAGGTGACCTCCATCTTCTCAAGAATGCGGGCGCGATGGTGGTCGACGGTGCGCGGGCTGATATCAAGCGCGCGCGCGACCTGCTTGCTTGAGGTGCTTGACGGGTTGGTCACCAGCAATTCGGTTATCTCCTTCTCGCGATCTGTCAGCCGGTCAAAATTGGAGCGGATCGAGTTCTCCATGAAGCGGCCCTTGCGGGCGCGGGCGTCTTTCTCGAGCGCTTCCCTGATCCGCTCGACGAGCGTTTCCTGACGGAACGGCTTTTCCAGAAAATCCAGCGCGCCGCCCTTCATGGCGCGCACGCTCTCAGAGACACCGCCATGCCCGGTAATGAAGATCGTGGGGATCCTGTGCCCGCGTTCCAGAAGAACGTCCTGCAGCTCCAGCCCCGACATCTCCGGCATGCCGTAATCCAGCACCAGACAGCCCGGCTGCGTATCATCATATGCGTCCAGAAAGCTCGCGGCTGACGCAAAACTTCGGGTTGTAAAGCCGCGCATCTCCAAAGCGCGCGACAGAGACGACCGAATAACATCGTCATCATCAACGATAAAGACAACAGCGTCCTGTTGTGTCATTGCCCATTTCCCTTGCCAATTCCCAGCACCTGTCTCCCTAAGTCGCTGATGCGACCGCCCCGATAAAGATATGGTCCCACATCGCCGCTCTTTCTACCCGTTGACGGAGGGCAGGTTGAAACAAAAGCGGGGGTGTTTGCTTTGTGCATCATACCACAGCTTGCCGCCATGTGCCTCGACGATGGTCTGGCAGATCGACAGCCCGATCCCCATGCCGTCCTTTTTGGTGGTCTCGAATTTTGCGAACGGGTCAAACCCTTCGGGAAATCCCGGCCCGGTGTCCTCGACCGCAACGCTTACCCCGCGGCTGGTATTTTCGGCCGAAATCGTCACAACCCGGTAATTGACGTCGCTTTGTGCAATCGCCTCGATGGAGTTGCGCAGCAGGTTGACGATGACCTGCGCCACCTGAACCCGCGACCCGATCACCGGCCGCAGATCGGAGGTCTCGATCCGCAATGTCGTGCCATGCACCTTCGCTTCGGATCTGACCAGCCGCAGGGTCTGCTCCAGCAGCTCGCGGAAATCGAAGACCTTGCGCTCGATCTCATCCTTGCGCACGAAATCGCGCAAGGCGCGTATGATATCCCCGGCGCGGTGGGCCTGTTGGTCGGTTTCCTCCAACACGGCCCGCAGCTGCGCGTCCTTGTCCGTCTTCGAGATTGTATTGAGCGCAGTGTCCATATTCTGCGTGATCGCGGTCAGGGGCTGGTTCAACTCATGGGCGAGGCTCGTGGCCATCTGGCCCATCATGTTGACCCGGGCAGTATGGGTCAGATCACGGTTAAGCTGCTGGATCTCCATATCGGCGATCTTGCTTTGTGTCAGATCATCGACGGTGACCACGGCATGCAGCGGCGCCCCCTTGTCATCGCGGATCAGGATTGCATTCACGCTGACCCAGATCTCTTCCCCGTCCTTGCGAATGCAGCGTTTCTCATAGAGCAGGGGTGCGTCATTGATGGCGGAGCCGTCAAATGACATCCCGATATCCTTGTCATCGGGATGGGAGAAATCGGTGATCTTCATCTGTGTCATCACATCCAGATCATAGCCGATCATCTCGGCCAGTTTGGCATTCGCGCGTATGATCTGGCCCGTCGCAGGATCAATTGCCGCCATACCGCGCGAGGACAGCTCAAAGGTGCGTCCATATTCCTTTTCTGATTTCTTCCGTTCTGCGATCTCGCGCAGCAGCGCATCATTGACCCGCTCCAGATCCTTGTAGGTCTTTGGCAGTGGGGTGTCGGCGGGAAGTTCGCCTTGCGAGATAAGCGTGGAGCGCACGGCAAAGGCGCGCACGGGCTTGTGGATGTAGTTGGCAAGAACGAGACCGATCAGGCCCGAGCCAAGCGCGATGATCGCGGCGATCCAGATATTGTTCGTCCGGTTTTCGCGGATCGCGCTGGTGAAATCGCTTTCCGGTGCGTAGACGGCAATCGTCCACGGAAGATCTTCGCTGATGATCGGCATCACGGTCGAGACATAGCCCGCGCCCATATATTGAAAGCCCAGGGACGTCTCGGAGGCGACAGAGACCTCACCATCGCGCGCGATGCTCCCAAAGGCCTGTCGGGCGATCGGGTCGTTGATCTCGTCAATGCTCGAGAACCGCATCGTGCCGTCATCATTGACCCTTTTGATCAGCTCCTGATCGGGATGGGCAATCACATCGCCATTGCGGTTCAGGATCAGCGCCACACCGCTATCGCCAACCTCAAGACCGGCGAGAAAGCTGGAGATCGCGTTGATCTCTATATCGACGCCGATGACGCCTTGCAGATTTCGATCTGCATCAAACACGGGCGATGCGACCGTGATCCCGGGCGTCTTTGCCGTGAAGAAAATATAGGGGTCAGTCCAGATCGTGTTCAATTCGGTCTTTGCGTCCTGATACCAAGGCCGCGCACGCGGATCATAGGTATCGCCAGGCTCTGGTTCTGATTTGAGTGCGAGGTAGTCATTGTTGCGCCAGATCAGTTCTGTCGCACGGGTGCCGTCGGTATGGGTTATCAGTTTCGATCTGAACGGGCCGGGGCCCTTGCTGCGCATTACATAAACGAAATTGCCCTGCTCATCGCCGTAGAACACACCGGCAAATTGCGGCGCGATCTGGAGTTGCTGGAACAACAGCTTCTCAAGCAGCGCCAGATCGTCACTGGCGATGACCTCGTTTTCGGCCAGACGCGTGGCAAGCTCTGCGGCCCCCAGTGCGGGTTTGAGAAACCCTTTGGAATGCTCGATCGTGTTGGTGCCGATATCGCTGAGCAGACTGCGCGCATGTTCCAGCAAGGCCCGCTCCGAGGTCAGATAAGAGGACAGCACCACGGTCGTGACCGCAACAAATTGCAGGCCCGCCAGACAAAGAGCAAGGATCAACCCAAGAGACGACTTCATTTCCCACCCGCATCTGCACCCGTGAACGCGCAAGACGGCAACCAACTATCGACCGGCTTGCCGCGAAACGCGCGTCACTGAGCAACTCACAAGAACTCGGCAATTCACAAGAAGCTAACTTATGGGTTCCTAGAACCGCATCGGCTGGCCTGAACATGTTGCCCCTTCATGCGCGGCTTGCATAGTGCTGTCGCGCGGCGCCCGCCAGGTGCTGGCCGGGTTTTGTGGCCATTGCGCCGCTATTTCGCGGGCAATTTCGCTTAGCAGGGTCAGCTCCACGAAGCTCCAGTCTCGAATCTTTGAATCGACCACGCAAACCACCCCGACCGTATCGCCCCCGGGCCCCCGGATTGGCGCGCCGATATAAGATGAAATGCCCGAATTGGCGGCGCCCTTCAGGTCCAGAAACAACGGATGACTATAGGCATCGCCAACGACAAGCCGTTCGCCCATTTCGGCCACATGCTGACTTATCTGCGCAATGCAACGGAAATTCTGTGAATGGCGCGTCGGCAGAACGGCCAGATCCGCGTCGCAGGCAGCCGCAATCTCGGTCTTGCTGAGCACGAAAGATGCAGGGGTCGAAAGCTGTGTGGACAGGAACCTGCAATAACGCTGATAGGAGGCGGTCGCATCACTGGGGTTGATGGGCAAATCGTCAGCGCACGCGGTCTCATTTGCGGCATCGGCTGAGATCGGGACGATCTGGCCCATCGAAATGTTCAGCTTGGGTCGATTGTCCTTGCCCATCTGCGCACCGGTGTTTGAGTAAAGTCCTCACACCATATGTAACCTGTGCAGATACGGGTAAATGAGCAACATTACTTAGGCACAAATACCTATGGCCTCGGGCACCCCCAGAAAACCGCGCTTAACCCTGCAGGCTTCTCACCCCGATCTCCCCGTCAATTCTGGCCTGCATCGCCAGCGCGGCGGCATGGCTTGCGGCGGCGGTCGTGAAATAGGGGATCTTGTCATAGAGCGCCACAGCGCGGATCGAGCGGCTGTCCTCCACGGCGGCAAGCCCTTCGGTGGTGTTGAATACAAGGCTGATCAGCCCGTCCTTCAGCTGATCGACGACGGTCCGGCCGCCCTCATAGACCTTGTTGACTGTCTCAACCTCAAGTCCTTGATGTTCCAACCATTTAGCCGTTCCGCGGGTGGCAATCAGAGCATGACCCAGCGACGCCACGATCTGCGCGGCCTCGAGCATCTGGGGTGTCTTGTCGTCATCGCGGATCGAAAAAAACACCTTCCCGCTTCCCTCTTCGGGCAGCTCCGTGCCTGCGCCCATCTGTGCCTTGAGAAATGCCCGCGCGAAGCTGCGATCCCAGCCCATGACCTCCCCGGTGGAACGCATCTCAGGGCCCAGGATCGTGTCGACACCGGGGAACCGGGCGAAGGGGAGAACCGCCTCCTTGACCGAGAACCACGGCGTTTTCGGGTCGGCCAGCGTGAAAGGATTGCCGATGGGCAGGACATCCATCGGGTTTTCGGTCTCCGGATAGGGATCGCGGGCCGGGAAACTGCTCAATGGTTCGCCGGCCATCAGACGCGCGGCGATTGCGGCCACAGCTGAGTCGGTGGCTTTGGCGACAAAGGGCACCGTGCGCGAGGCGCGGGGGTTTACCTCGATCAGATAGATCATCCCGTCTTTGACCGCGAATTGCACATTCATCAGACCCTTGACCTCCAGCGCCTTGGCCAGAGCCACGGTCTGAGCCTTAAGCTGTTCGATAATATCGTCCGGCAGCGAATGCGGCGGCAGTGAACAGGCGCTGTCGCCCGAATGGACGCCTGCCTCCTCGATATGCTGCATGATGCCTGCGACATGCACATCCACCCCGTCGCAAAGCGCATCGACATCGACCTCGACCGCGCCAGACAGATAACTGTCAAGCAGAACCGGGCTGTCGCCCGAGACCACAACGGCCTGCGAGATATAGCGTTCGAGATGCGCCTGATCGCGGACGATCTCCATCGCCCGACCGCCCAGCACATAGGAAGGGCGGATCACCAGTGGGAAGCCGATTTCCTCGGCCTTCTCCAGCGCCTCCGCGTCGGAA
>CAYGUB010000122.1:0-8153 GCA_964352845.1 uncultured Rhodobacterales bacterium
TCAGAAAACCGCCCATCGGGGGTTTGCAAAAGCAGGTTATTGGGATCGCGCATCGCCATTCCGGGCATCTGGTCGACATTGCCTTTCGCAATGAACAGATCCGCCCGCCCGTCATTATCCACATCGCCAAATTGCGCGTGCCAGCCAGTCGATGGCCGCCCGTCATCGCCCGTATAGGGCCGCTGCGCCGCGGCCCCCTGATCGAAGGGCGCGTTCTTGAACCCCTCGGGGCTGGCAAATTGCAAAAGCTGGTCGCCCATCGATGTCAGCATGACCTCCGGCAGCCCGTCTCCGTTCAGATCACGCGAGGCGATGCCCATCCCCCAGATCGAGATCGGCTCCCACCCATCGCCGTCGCGCAGGCGCAGCTGGGGCATGACCCACATCTGCTCGGCCCCGCCACGGATATAATAGTGCCGGTCATTGGAGACGCGCAGATCGGCGACACCGGTTCGGTTCCAGTCCGAAAACAACATGGAAAGGGCACAAAACCCAGGCATAAGCTGCGTCTTGGCGTAGCGCTGGCCGTCATGGCGAAACAGCGCATTGCTGTCGCAGGCCTCAAACGGGCCATCGGGATCATCGCGGTTCACGTAATTGCCAATGGCCAGCGTCGGCCAGTCGCGCCCGGCCTCCCATGTGGCGGAGAAAGCCGTGCTCCAGCGATCGCCGCCGTCAAAGCCCCAAATCCCGTTTGCGTTGCGAAAACTGCAATCGCCCCGTCCCTGCAACAGCCGGTTCTCGCCCACCCGCAGCACCGCCAGATCAAGCAGCCCGTCACTGTCGATATCAAGCGGATAGGCTCCGGTCACAGCGCTCAGCCCTGCATGAGGGGCCTGCTCAAAGCGCAGATCCCCGCCGGGCGCGCTGCGATTGATCAGCAGCACTGCGGGGGTCTCTCCGCCCGCCGCATAGATGTCCAGCAGCCCGTCGCCATTGCAATCGAACACCGCCACCCCGCCGCCGACAAAATGCTCCCAGCCGCCGGAATAGACATGCTCCACCGGCAGATCGCGCGGCTCAAAACGTGGCTCAGCGAAAGCCATCCCCGGCAACAGGCACAACCAAAGGGCCCTCATGCCTCAACCCAGACCCCGGAGAACCGCTCATCAGTCACCGCTGAGAGCGCCAGCGCAGCACCGCCCTGCGCCCAGACATAGCCGCCCCGGACATTGATATTGATCTGCGGCGGCGCGCGGCCGCGATCAAGCGTCAGGGTCTGCATCTCTGCCAGCACGTCCTCGGCATAAAGGTAATCATAGCGTATCCGCTCACCCGACAGGATAATCAGCTCGGGGTCAAAAAGATGAACCACATTGGACAGCCCGACCGACAGATAGCGCCCGGCGCGGCGAAAGATCGTGCGCGCGTGCTCATTGCCCGCCTTGGCGTGGTCGTAGAGCGTCTCGAGCACCATGCTGACTTTGCCCATCGTGTCGGTGTTCAGATCCAGCGCGACCCGGGCCTCTCGCACCAGCGCGTAATCGGCCAGATAGGCCTCCAGACAACCGCGATTGCCACAGCGGCACAAAGCCCCGTCCAGCTGCACCTTGGTATGACCAAGCTCCATTCCAAGACCGTTCGCGCCGCGAAACAGCCGGTTATCGAGCACAAGACCCATCCCGACCCCGAGCTCGATCGTGACGACCGCGAAGGAGGATTTGGCCCGCCCGGCCCCGAACCACAACTCTGCAAGCGTGAGCATATTGGTGTCATTGTCGATATGAACCGGCAGCCCGGTCCGCTCCGCCATCATGGCGCGCAGGGCCACGTCGCGCTCGCCCAGCAGCGGGGACCAGGGCACCACGCCCGCCTCGTGATCAACCATGCCTGCCAGCCCCACGCCCACGGCGCTGACCTGATCGCGTGTGATCCCGCCTTGCTCAAGCGTGGCGTCAAGAAGCTGCGACATCTCCTCGCACAGGGCCTGCGCGTCCTTCTTGCGCGGCTCGCAAGGCATGTCGCACTCGGCCACCACCGTGCCGGAATAGTCAACGATAACGGCCCAATGCGTGAAATCCGACAGTTTCATCCCGACCACATAGCCCGCGCCGGACCGCACGCTCAGCGCCACGGGCGGCCTGCCACGGGTTTGGCCGTCATGCGGGGTCTCGACCTCGGTGATCAGCCCGGCCTGTATCAGATCGGAGGTCAGCGCTGTCACCGAGCCCGGGCTGATCCCCAGCGTCTTGGCCACATCGACGCGCGGGACCTGCCCGCAGGCGCGCACATGCTCAAACACCTGCTGGCGCAACGGCTTTTGCGCGCCGCCGCTCAGAGGCAGGATCGGGCCACATCCCGGCGGGGTCTGATCGGGCTGCGTGATGCTGCGCTGCGGCATTTCCTTCACGTCCAAAATTATATCCACCCGGAATAGCGGCTAATCCTGCCAGTTTCAGTATGATTGGTTCAGTTATTGTGGGTCATCGCCTCGGCTTCGTCAATTTAATTTTGACAGCTGAATTAAATAGCGCCATGCTGCCCCCACCGCGACTCACAATAGCGGTGGGTCCTCATGATCAGGGCCAAAACGAAATGGGAGAACAACATGCGTAAAGCACTAACCGCAGCCGCGATTGCAGTCGCAGGCTTCACAACCGCCGCCTTCGCAGACGGGCACGGCGTCACGGTGGGCGTCAGCTGGTCAAATTTCCAGGAGGAGCGCTGGAAGACCGATGAGGCCGCCATCAAGGGCGCGCTTGAGGCCGCCGGCGCGACCTATGTTTCGGCGGATGCGCAATCCTCTGCCTCCAAGCAGCTGGCCGATGTCGAAAGCCTCATCGCGCAGGGCGTTGATGCGCTGATCATTCTGGCGCAGGATAGCGCGGCAATCGGGCCTGCAATCGATGCTGCCGCAGATGAAGGCATCCCGGTGGTCGGCTATGACCGCCTGATCGAGGACCCGCGCGCCTTCTATCTGACATTTGACAATGTCGAGGTTGGCCGCATGCAGGCGCGCGCCGTTCTGGAAGCCATGCCAGAGGGCAATTATGTGATGATCAAGGGCTCGCCCACTGATCCAAACGCGGATTTCCTGCGTGGCGGCCAGCAGGAAGTCATTCAGGAAGCAGTTGACGCAGGCAAGATCAACATCGTGGCCGAGGCTTATACAGATGGCTGGCTGCCCGCCAACGCGCAGCGCAACATGGAGCAGATCCTGACGGCGCAAGACAACAAGATTGACGCGGTCGTGGCCTCCAATGACGGGACCGCCGGCGGTGTTGTTGCGGCGCTGACGGCGCAGGGCATGGAAGGCATTCCGGTATCGGGTCAGGATGGCGATCACGCGGCGCTGAACCGCGTTGCCCTTGGCACGCAGACCGTATCGGTCTGGAAAGATGCGCGCGAGCTTGGCAAGGCTGCGGGCGAGATCGCCGTTGCGCTGGCCGGTGACACGGCGATGGGCGATATAGAGGGCGCGCAGGAATGGACCTCGCCCGGTGGCACGACCATGACGGCAGTGTTCCTGGCGCCAATGCCCATTACCAAGGACAATCTGACGGCTGTGGTTGATGCAGGCTGGATCGATCAGGAGAAGCTCTGCCAGGGTGTCTCTGGTGGCCCTGCCCCCTGTAACTGAACATCCCGTAACCAAACATCCCGGCTCCGGCGCGCGGCTTCTCTGCGTGCCGGAGAGACAGGCACCTAACCCAACACTGTCCACAACCCCTGTCCCGCGGCCCTCCCGATGCGCCGCAGGCCTTCCAGAGCGGTGAGCACATGGCACAGACCCAGCCCCCAAAGCGCAGCCTGATCAAGGCGCTCGACATCGACACGCGCCTGCTGGGCATGATCGGCGCCTTCCTGATCATCGCGGTAGCCTTTCAGTGGTATACCGGCCGTCAGGCGGGCAGCGGCGTGCTGGCTTCGTTCATCGAGGGGCGCTTTCTGACCCCGCGCAATATCTTCAACCTGACGATCCAGACGGTTTCGGTGGCGATTATGGCCACCGGCATGGTTTTCATCATCGTCACCCGTCATATTGATCTGGCCTGTGGCGCGTTGCTGGCCACCTGTTCGGCCCTCATGGCCATGACCCAGACGCTCTATCTGCCGCAATGGCTGGGCCTGCCGCTGGGCCACCCGGCCATTCCGTGGATCGCCGTCATGGTCGGCATGTTTTTCGGGGCGCTGATCGGCGCGTTTCAGGGCTGGCTTGTGGGCTATCTGGCGATCCCTGCCTTTATCGTCACGCTGGGCGGGCTGCTGGTATGGCGCAATGTCGGCTGGTATCTCACCGACGGGGCCACGATCGGGCCGCTTGATCCAACCTTCATGAAATTCGGCGGCATCAACGGCACGCTTGGCGCAACGTGGAGCTGGATCGTGGGCTGTCTCGCCGTCGCCGGCGCACTTTGGGCGCTGTTTGCGGCGCGGCGCAACAAACAGGCCCATGGCTTTGCGGTCAAACCCATGTGGGCAGAGCTTGCCAATGCAGGTATTATCACCGCAGGCATTCTGGGCTTCATCGCCATACTCAATTCCTATGAGATCCCCAAAGGCCGGCTGAAACGTATTTTCGAGGCCGCAGGACAGGAGGTCCCCGAAGGCTACAGCGCCTCTTACGGGTTGCCGGTGTCGGTCCTGTTGCTGATCGCGATTGCCATCACAATGACGGTGATTGCCAAAAAGACCCGCCTGGGCCGCTATATCTTCGCCACTGGCGGCAATCCGGATGCGGCCGAGCTGTCGGGGATCAACACGCGGATGCTGACCGTCAAGATCTTCGCGCTGATGGGGGTGCTCTGCGCGATCTCGGCTGTTGTGGCCTCGGCGCGTCTGACCAACCACTCCAACGATATCGGCACGCTCGACGAGCTGCGCGTGATCGCCGCCGCCGTGATCGGCGGCACGGCCCTGTCCGGCGGGATCGGCACGATCCATGGGGCGATCCTGGGCGCGCTGATTATGCAATCGCTGCAATCGGGCATGGCAATGGTGGGCGTCGACGCGCCGCTGCAAAATATCGTGGTCGGCACGGTTCTGGTCGTCGCTGTTCTGACCGACATCATCTACCGCAAACGGACAGGTGCAAAATGACACCATTGGTTGAGCTGAAAAACATCTCCATCGCCTTTGGCGGTGTGCGGGCGGTCGACAATGTCTCGATTGATCTGATGCCGGGCGAGGTTGTGGGGCTTCTGGGCCATAATGGCGCGGGCAAATCCACGCTGATCAAGATCCTGTCCGGCGCCTATCAGATGGATAGCGGCGAGATCTATATCAAAGGCGAGAAGGCGGATATCCAAAGCCCCCGCGATGCCCGCGCCTATAATATCGAGACGATCTACCAGACCCTCGCGCTGGCCGATAATCTTGACGCGTCTTCCAATCTGTTTCTTGGCCGTGAGCTGACAAATTTTCTTGGCTTTGTGGATGATGCGCGGATGGAAGCCGAGACGTCGAAGATCATGGCCCGCCTGAACCCGAATTTCAAAAAACTCAGCGAGCCTGTCTCGGCGCTTTCGGGCGGCCAGCGCCAATCGGTGGCCATCGCGCGTGCTGTCTATTTCGATGCGCAGATCCTGATCATGGACGAGCCCACGGCGGCACTGGGCGTTGAGGAATCAGAGATGGTGGCAGAACTGATCAAGGAGCTGAAAGCGCAGGGTCTCGGCATCTTTCTGATCAGCCATGACACGCGCGAGATGCTTGAATTGTGCGACCGCGTCTCTGTAATGAAAAACGGCGCGCTTGTCGGCACCGAGCGGGTCGAGGATGTCTCCGAAGATGATATCCTGTCGATGATCATCCTGGGCAAGAACCCCAAGAGGGCCGCATGATGTATCTGGGGCTCGATCTTGGTACCTCCAGCGTCAAGGCCCTGCTGATCGACGCCGATCAAGCTGTTGTGGCAGAGGCGCGCGCAGCGCTCACCGTGCAGCGCCCCAACCCCGGCTGGTCCGAACAGACCCCCTCCGACTGGCTCAGCGCCGTGCAACAGGCCATGGCCGAGCTGGGACAAAACGCCGACCTCAACGCCGTCGCCGCAATCGGCCTGTCGGGCCATATGCATGGTGCGACCGTCATTGACAAATCGGGCGATGTGCTGCGCCCCTGCATTTTGTGGAACGACACCCGCGCCCATGTCCAAGCCGCCGAGATGGATCGCGATCCGCAATTCCGGGCGATCTCGGGCAATATTGTCTTCCCCGGCTTCACCGCGCCAAAACTGGCCTGGATGCGCGCAAAAGAGCCCGATCTGTTTCGGGCCGTCCATAAAGTGCTGCTGCCCAAGGACTACCTGCGGCTCTGGCTGACCGGGGATTGCGTCTCCGAGATGTCGGATGCCGCCGGGACGGCCTGGCTTGATACAGGCGCGCGGAACTGGTCCGACGCGCTGCTGGCAGCTACCGGCCTCTCGCGCGATCATATGCCAGAACTCGTCGAGGGCTCCGCGCCCTCCGGCGGGTTGCGTGCAGCCCTTGCGGCTGAATGGGGCATGCAGGCGGGCATACCCGTTGCGGGCGGCGGCGGAGACAACGCGGCCACAGCCATCGGTGTCGGTGTCACGCAGCCCGGTCAGGCCTTCCTGTCTCTGGGCACATCGGGCGTGATCTTTGCTGCAACTGACAGCTACCGCCCCGCGCCCGAGACTGCCGTGCACAGCTTTTGTCACGCCCTGCCCGGGCTGTGGCATCAGATGGGGGTGATCCTGTCGGCCACGGATGCGCTGGAATGGTATGGGCGGCTCGTCGGACACTCCGCCGCTGATCTGACCCGCGCGCTGGAGGGCGTCAAGGCGCCCGGCCGCGCGATGTTCCTGCCCTATCTCGGCGGAGAGCGCACGCCTCATAATGACGCGCATATTCGCGCCGCCCTGATCGGGCTGGAGAATGAGACCGATATCGCCGCAGGCACCCGCGCGGTGCTGGAAGGTGTGGGTTTTGCGCTGCGGGACAATATCGACGCGCTGGCTGCGACCGGCACAAGGATCGACCGGCTTGTCGCCGTGGGCGGCGGCAGTGCCTCGCGCGTCTGGCTCGAGACGCTGGCCAGTTGTCTGGGCGTAAGCATCGACATCCCCGTCGCAGGCGATTTCGGCGCAGCCTTTGGGGCCGCCCGGCTGGGCATGATGGCAGCCACAGGCGACACCACGCTGGCCACGCCCCCGAAAATCGCAACGCAGCTCGAACCTGACACGGCGCTCGCGGAGGCCTTCGCTCAGGCCCATACACGTTATAAATCGACCTATACAGCCCTCAGGAGCTTGTCATGACCGACTTCTTTGGCGACATCGTCCCCGCAACCTATCAAGGCCTCGACAGTGCTGAGCCTTTGGCGTTTCGCCACTACAACCCCGACGCGTTGGTGATGGGAAAACGGATGGAAGACCACCTGCGCTTTGCTTGTGCGTGGTGGCACAGCTTTGCTTGGCCCGGCGGTGATCCGTTTGGCGGGCAGACCTTTGAGCGGCCGTGGTTTGGCGACACGATGGAGTTGGCGAAGATGAAGGCCGATGTGGCTTTCGAGATGTTCGCCATTCTCGGCCAACCGTATTTCTGCTTCCATGACGCAGATATCCGGCCCGAGGGTGAAAGTTTTGCCCAAAACACCGCACGGCTCGACGAGATCACCGATTACATCGGTGAAAAGATGGGCACCGGGCGAAAGCTGCTTTGGGGCACGGCCAATCTGTTCTCGCATCGCCGCTACATGGCCGGTGCTGCGACCAACCCGGACCCGGATGTGTTTGCCTTTGCCGCAGCGACGGTCAAAAGCTGCCTTGATGCCACGCACAAGCTGGGCGGGGAGAATTATGTGCTGTGGGGCGGGCGCGAGGGCTATGAGACCTTGCTCAACACCGATCTGGCGCGGGAACGCCAGCAGGCCGGGCGTTTCGTGCAAATGGTGGTGGAGTATGCCCACCGCATCGGCTTCAAAGGCACAATTCTGATCGAGCCCAAACCGCAGGAGCCTACCAAGCATCAATACGACTACGATGTCGCAACGGTGTACGGCTTTCTCAAGGATTTCGGGCTTGAGGGCGAGGTGAAGGTCAATATCGAACAGGGCCATGCCATTCTGGCCGGTCACAGTTTTGAGCATGAGCTGGCGCTGGCCGCGAGCCTTGGCATTTTCGGCTCGATCGACATGAACCGCAATGACTACCAGTCCGGCTGGGATACCGACCAGTTCCCCAACAACATCCC
>CAYGUB010000123.1:0-8100 GCA_964352845.1 uncultured Rhodobacterales bacterium
ACGGTGAACCGGTCGCCGCCCGTGATGCCACCGGCTGTGTTGACCAGCACTGCCTGCGCCGCCGGGCCATTGCTGCGCGGGAACAATATCTTGAGCGAGCCCGCCTGCCTGAGCCCTTCCAGCACGCTCCGCCCGCGTGCAGATCTGACCGCGACAGTAACGTCGCCCCGCGCGCGGGGCTGGCCTGTTTCGGCCTGCGCAATTATTTCTGGCGCGATTGTGTTAATGATCTTGTCCCACTCTTGTTAACCCTGCCAGCGCCTTGGCCGCATGATCATCATAGGCAGCGTGATCTGTCAGGATAAAGCCCGAAACTGCGCGTCGCGGCTTATATTTTGCATAATAATCGGGCGTCCAAAGTCACTTCCGCCCAAATTTCGGGCTGTATCTGCGGGCTGCATCAGAGGGTGGCGGAAAAAGCCTGTGCCGGGAATTGCCAAGCCGCGGACCATGGAGAATGGATATCGAGCCCGAGCGAGACGTCTGCGCTTGCTGAGATGGGCGTGTGACGACCGGATGACTTTGCGAGCTCACCAGCCGCCACACCTATGCAACAATAACGTTGCCGGAAAGAGCTATGGGTTTTGTACAAATGGTACAAGTCAGCCCGCTCGTATTTCCGGCCAGGAGGACCCCTGATGAAAGCTACCAAGACCCTGTTTGCGGCTTCGCTTGCCGCCGCCGCTGCCATTGGCACGCAAGCCAATGCCGCCGATTGTCCGATCAAAGTGGGCGTCTTGCATTCGCTCTCCGGCACGATGGCAATTTCCGAGACGACGCTGAAAGACACCATGCTGATGCTCATCGATGACCAGAACGCCAAAGGCGGCTTGCTGGGGTGTGATCTGGAGGCGGTTGTTGTCGATCCGGCCTCCGACTGGCCTCTCTTTGCCGAAAAAGCGCGCGAGCTTCTGACCGTTCACGAGGTTGATGTGATCTTTGGCAACTGGACCTCGGTCAGCCGCAAATCCGTACTTCCCGTGATCGAAGAACTCAACGGTCTGCTGTTCTATCCGGTTCAATATGAGGGCGAGGAAAGCTCCCGCAACGTCTTCTACACCGGCGCTGCCCCCAACCAGCAAGCGATCCCCGCCACGGATTACTTCCTGGAAGAGCTTGGCGTCGAGAAATTCGCGCTTCTGGGCACCGACTATGTCTATCCGCGCACGACCAACAATATTCTGGAAAGCTACCTGAAGGGCAAAGGCATTGATGAGGGCGATATCTTCGTCAATTACACGCCGTTCGGCCATTCCGACTGGTCCAAGATCGTCTCTGACGTTGTTGCACTGGGCAGCGACGGCAAAAAGGTCGGCGTGATCTCCACGATCAATGGTGATGCGAATATCGGCTTCTACAAGGAACTGGCTGCCGCCGGGATCAGCGCCGATGACATTCCTGTCGTGGCCTTCTCCGTGGGTGAGGAAGAGCTCTCGGGTCTCGATACCTCGAACCTCGTGGGCCATCTGGCCGCGTGGAACTATTTCCAATCCGCCGAGAGCGAGGCCAATGACGCCTTCGTGGCCAAGTGGAAAGAGCGCATGGGCGAAGAGCGTGTGACCAATGATCCGATGGAGGCGCATTATATCGGCTTCAATATGTGGGTGAATGCGGCCACGGCTGCGGGGTCCACAGATGTCGATGCGGTGCGCGAAGCGATGTATGGCCAGGAATTCCCCAACCTCACCGGCGGGACGGCCGTGATGCTGCCCAACCATCATCTGGCCAAGCCAGTGCTGATCGGCGAGATTCTCGAGGATGGTCAGTTTGATATCATCAGCCAGACCGCCGAAGTGGCAGGCGATGCCTGGACAGACTTTCTACCGGAATCGGCTGTTCTGAAGTCCGATTGGCAAGAGCTGCAATGCGGTATGTATAACACAGAGACGCAAACCTGCGTCCAGACCTTGTCGAACTACTGAGACCGGTCAAGAATTGGGGGGAGGCGCAGGTCTGCGCCTTCCCCTTTTTGGGCCTAACCCTTCCCCCAAAGTCGATGGATGATATGAAGCAGGTTTTACTGGTTTGGTTGTTTCTATGCGCCGGAGTGTTTTGGGGACCGGCGCAGGCTCAGTCCGACAGGCCGATGCAGGATATCCTGCAAAGCCAGACGGAGCTGATCCAGAAAAGCTCTCGCCGCACCATCCAGGCCGCGATTGATGCGGTGGCCAGCAGCGGGCTGGCGCAAGCGCAGGACGTGCTTCAGGCCTGGCAGGGAAAAGAGATGTGGCTGCGCGAAAGCGATGGTTTGTATTTCCGGGCTGAGAAAGTCGAGGGCCGTACCTATGAGCTGTTTGACTTCGATACAGGCGTCTCGGTCGGGCAGTTTCCCAGCGCGGAGCTTGACCAAATCAAACCTAATTCCGGAGTGCGCGCGCTTCTGGCCATCGCACTTGTGCAATTCCAACTTTCCGACCCTGATCCCTCGAAACGGCGCGATGCGCTGGTCTCGCTGCAGCGTGATCCGGAACCGGCGGCGCTCGCCCCGCTGCGCGCCTCCATCGAGAACGAGCAAGATCCGGGCCTGAAGGCGCAAAAGCAGCGGTTGGAGCGGCTGTTGACGATCGCCTTTGATGAGGATGACACCGCCCGGATCGAGGCCATGGCAGAGATGTCGGGCGATCTTGGAGTGGATGTGCGCGCCACACTCAACCCGCTTGTCGTGACCCGCGCCGCCGTATTTGAGGGCACGCCGCCAGCTGATCTCAATATTGCCCGGGTTCTTGAGCCGGGCGTCGATCTGGCGCTGGATGAAGCCTATGAGATGCTTGTGGCCGCGGAGCTTGCCCCGCCGCGCGTGGGCTCTGATGAGATCCGGCAGGTGCTGGGCGCAAATATTGTTGAGGGTCGGGTCGGGGGTGTCCCGGTCGCCCGCCTTTCAGACGAAACCGCCCGGATGGAAGCCTACCGCGCGCTCGCGGATGCCGGCCTGGCCGCCCCCATTCCTTCGGCCGAGCAGGTAGCCCAAGCCGTGGCCGCGCATCAATTCGTCGATGTCTATGCAGAGCCCTCCAGCGCCGTGACCACTGCTGCGCAGGAGGCGCTTGACGGGATTGCATTGCGTGTCGGGCTCAACCAGAGCGTTGATCTGGCGCTCGATGCCTTGTCGCTGGCTTCGATCTTCTTTCTGGCGGCCATTGGGTTGGCGATTACTTTTGGTGTTATGGGCGTGATCAACATGGCCCATGGCGAGTTCATCATGATGGGGGCCTATACCGGCTATGTGGTCCAGCTGATGATCCCCAATCATTCCGTCTCGATCCTTGTGGCGATCCCGCTGGCCTTTGCCGTGACCTTTCTGGCTGGCGTGGTGATGGAGCGGCTGGTGATCCGCTGGCTCTATCACCGCCCCCTGGAGACGCTGCTGGCCACGTTCGGGATTTCCATCGCATTGCAGCAACTGGCCAAGAACATCTTCGGCACCCAGGCGCGGCCCCTGACATCGCCGGGTTGGCTGGACGGGGCCTGGGTGATCAATGATGTGGTCTCGATCAGCTATATCCGCATTGCGATCTTCGTGCTTGCGCTGATCTTTCTGGCGATCTTCCTGTTTATCATGAATCGCACCCGGCTGGGTCTGGAGACCCGGGCTGTGACGCAAAACCGCGCCATGGCGGCGTCGATGGGGATCAATCCTGACCGGGTCAATATGTTGACCTTCGGGATTGGCTCCGGGATTGCGGGGATTGCGGGTGTCGCGATCGGGCTTTTTGCAAAAGTCACCTCTGAGCTGGGCAATGACTATATCGTCCAGAGCTTCATGACGGTCGTTGTGGGTGGTGTTGGCAATATCTGGGGCACCCTCGCGGGTGCCACGATGATCGGCTTTGCCCAGAAGGGGATCGAGTGGTTGAATCCGTCCAATACTCTCGCCGCCCAAACCTATATGATCATCCTGATTATCCTGTTCATTCAGATCCGACCGAGGGGCATTGTCGCCCTCAAAGGTCGCGCGGCGGGGGATTGAGGTCATGGAGCGCAGTTTCATCGCCCGCAACCCCTCGGTTCTGATCTTCATCGGTCTGCTTGCGCTGTTCACGCTGGGCGTCACGGTGCTGTCGGAAGGCTTCGGGGTGGGTTTCATCTCGACCTCCATGGTCAAGACCTTGGGCAAGACCCTGTGTCTGTGTCTGGTCGCCATCGCAATGGATCTGATCTGGGGCTATGCGGGCATTCTCAGCCTTGGGCATTTCGCGTTTTTCGGGATCGGCGGCTATATGATCGGGATGTGGCTGATGTATGAGCGGACCCGCGATATCGTGGTCAACTCCCTGTCTGAGGCCGCGATCCCGCCCACGGAGGCAGAGATCGTGGACGCGATCGGCAACCAGATCTTCGGCGTGGTCGGCGCCAGCGATTTTCCCGCTATATGGGCCTTTGCCGATAGTCTGGTGATCCAATTGGCGCTGGTGGTTTTGGTCCCGGGGCTTTTGGCGCTGGTCTTTGGCTGGCTTGCCTTTCGCAGCCGTGTGACAGGGGTCTATCTGTCGATCCTCACGCAGGCGATGACGCTCGCTCTGGCGCTCTATCTGTTCCAGAATGACAGCGGGCTGCGCGGCAATAACGGGTTGAGCGGGCTGCAAAACATTCCCGGGCTCACGCATTTGCCGCAATCGACCGTCTCCATGTGGTTTCTCTGGGCATCGGCGCTGGCGCTGGGTCTGTGCTATATCCTGTCTGCCTGGCTGATGAGCGGCAAGTTCGGCTCGGTGATCCGGGGCATTCGCGACAATGAGGCGAGGGTGCGTTTTCTCGGCTATTCGGTCGAAAGCTACAAGCTGGTGCTGTTTACCCTGACTGCCTGTATGGCAGGGATCGCGGGCGCGCTTTACTACCCGCAGGCCGGCATCATCAACCCCGCCGAGATTGCGCCGATTGCGTCGATCTATCTGGCTGTCTGGGTCGCGATTGGTGGACGCGGCAGGCTGTACGGAGCGGTGATCGGCGCGGCATTCGTCTCGCTCGTCTCCAGTTGGTTCACCGGCGGGCAGGCGCCCGATCTCAGGCTTGGCTTCTACACGATCAAATGGGTCGACTGGTGGCTTATTGTGCTCGGTGTAAGCTTCGTTCTCGTCACCTTGTTTGCCCCCAAGGGCATGGGCGGGCTGTTCGATCTGCTGGCCCACAGGCGCAGCCCCGACAGGCATGGCGCCGATCTTGGCCCCGATGCCGGTGCCCTGCGCGAACGGGAGGCCAGCGAATGAGCGCGCTTCTTGAAGTCTCCGGCGTCTCAGTCTCCTTTGACGGGTTCAAGGCTATCAATAACCTGTCTTTCAACATCGACGCGACCGAGCTGCGCGCGATCATCGGGCCCAACGGGGCGGGCAAGACAACCTTCATGGATATCGTCACCGGCAAGACCAAACCTGACGAGGGTCGGATTATCTGGGGTGGCCAGAGCCGGTCCTTGCTGGGCATGAACGAGGCAAAGATCGCGCGGGCCGGGATTGGGCGAAAGTTTCAGAAGCCAACCGTGTTTGAGGATCAAACCGTTTATGAAAACCTGATGATGGCTCTGAAGGAGGACCGCACGCCTCTGTCTGTGCTGTTTTTCAAACCGCGTGCCGATCACCGTGAGAAGGTCGAGGCGCTGGCCGAGAAGATCGGGCTCAGCTGCGGGTTGCACCGCAAATCGGGCGAGCTGAGCCATGGTCAGAAACAATGGCTGGAAATTGGCATGTTGCTGGCTCAGGAGCCGCGCCTGCTTCTGGTCGATGAGCCCGCAGCCGGGATGACGCCCGAGGAACGCGAACATACCACCGAGCTCTTGCGCGAAGCGGCGAAGACCCGGGCCGTCGTCGTGGTGGAGCATGATATGGAATTTGTCCGGCGGCTCGATTGCAAGGTGACTGTGCTTCATGAGGGCTCGGTTCTGGCTGAAGGTTCGCTGGATCATGTGACAGCAAACCAAAAGGTAATCGATGTATATCTGGGACGCTGAGCGATGCTGAAGCTGGATGATCTGACACTGCATTACGGCCATTCAAAAATCCTGCACGGGATTTCGATGGAGGCGGCAAAGGGCGAGGTGACCTGCGTGATGGGCACCAATGGTGTCGGCAAGACCAGCCTGATGAAGGCAATTGCCGGGGTGCATCTGCGCTCGGGCGGGCAGATCTCGCTGGACGGGGAGCTTCTGGGGCGTCTGACATCCGATGTTCTGGCGCGCGAGGGCGTGGCCTATGTGCCGCAAGGGCGCGATATCTTCCCGCTGCTGACCGTGCGTGAAAATCTGGAGACCGGGTTCAGCTGCCTTCCGCGCGACCAGCATGTGATCCCCGATGAGACTTTTGAGCTGTTCCCCGTCTTGCATGAGATGCGCAACCGCCGCGGAGGCGATCTGTCCGGCGGGCAGCAACAGCAGCTTGCCATTGCCAGGGCACTCATCACGAAGCCGCGCCTGCTTTTGCTTGATGAGCCGACCGAAGGTATTCAGCCCAACATCATCCAGCAAATCGGCCGGGTCATCGCGATGCTGCGCGACAAGGGCGATATGGCGATTGTGCTGGTCGAGCAGTATTTTGAGTTTGCCTACGAGCTCGCTGACCGTTTCGTGATCCTGCGGCGCGGTCAGGTTACCTTGTCGGGTACAAAGGCTGAAATCTCAAAGCCGGAGCTTCTGCAAGCCGTCTCTGTGTGATGCGGAGTTCCGCTCAAATATAGGTAATTCAGTTTTCCCCTTGTAGTTTGTCTCCAAGAGGCGCACATGCAGTGCGTGACGTTAACGCTATCGGCATCACTGCTCCTCACGGCTCAGTCTTTCGATTTCGCACTGACTAAGCCGACCTGCCGCATTCTGCGGGCAGCATTTCAAAAGGAGAAAGACGATGGCTACTGGCACCGTCAAATGGTTTAACACAACAAAAGGTTTTGGTTTCATCGCGCCCGATGGCGGCAGCAAGGATGTGTTTGTGCATATCTCTGCCGTTGAGCAGGCCGGCCTGACTGGCCTGAGCGATGATCAGAAAGTGACCTTCGACATCGAGCCCGGCCGCGACGGCCGCGAGAGCGCGACGAATATCTCGCTGGCATAAGCCTGTGCCCCTCATGGGGTAACCGGTTGCAAGGATTTGAAAGGTGCGTCCATTTGGGCGCTCCTTTTTTAGATTCGTGGGCTGGTTGTGGGCTTCACCTGTTGGAAACTGCGATGTGGATATCTTGCGCGGATGTCCAATTATCGTAGACCAAAGGTAACGGGCGCGCGGATATTCTTTACGGTTGCGCTGGCGCATCGCGGCAGTGATCTGCTTGTCCAGGAAATCGAGCAGTTGCGGAACGCGGTCAAAGAGACCCGCCGCTCACGACCCTTTGGGATTGATGCATGGGTTGTCCTGCCGGACCATATCCACGCAATCTGGACCCTGCCCGGGGGCGATCGAGATTTTTCAACGCGCTGGGGAGCTATCAAGGCGCGGTTTACGAACTCAGTCCGTAAGGCGGGCTTCAGCCCGCCAGATGATTTGCCAATCGTTGGATCGGGCAGATATGCCGGGCTTAAGCCCGGCTTACGCACAGATAAGCGTGAAGCAGCAATTTGGCAGAGGCGGTTTTGGGAACATCATATCCGCGACCAAGCGGATTACGAGAAACATCTCAGACTTTGCTGGAACGACCCCGTAAAGCATGGCTTGGTTATGCAGCCGCAAGACTGGCCCTATTCGTCTATCCATCGCGACATTCGAAGCGGGTGATTTGAAACTAAGCGGTAGGGCGGGCTTAAGCCCGCCTTACGCTCCTTGAGGGGTCTCAGCGAGTAAATTTTTTGTATTTCACGCGCTTGGGCTCGACTGCATCAGGTCCCAGGCGCCTGATCTTGTCCTCTTCATAGGCCTCAAAATTCCCTTCGAACCATTCGACATGCGCTTCGCCCTCGAAAGCCAGAATATGTGTGCAAAGGCGATCAAGGAAGAAGCGGTCGTGGCTGATCACCACCGCGCAACCCGCGAAGTTCTCGATCGCGTCTTCCAGCGCGCGCAGTGTCTCCACGTCAAGATCATTGGTCGGCTCATCGAGCAGCAGCACATTGCCGCCCGATTTCAGAAGCTTCGCCATGTGGACGCGGTTGCGTTCTCCGCCTGACAGCAGGCCGACCTTTTTCTG
>CAYGUB010000124.1:0-7975 GCA_964352845.1 uncultured Rhodobacterales bacterium
GTGGCAAAGCGGATAAGCGGATAGTCCGCGTTCAGCGAGGTCACGACGACCTCACCCACCTCGCCCTCGGGAACCGGATCGCCAGTGCCCGGACGCACAATCTCCACGATCACACCCTCATCGACGATCAGCCCCTCCATCGCCGGGCTTTCATAGGCAATTTGGCCCAGATCGGCAGTCGCATAGCATTGCAGGCAGCGAATGCCCCGTGCCGCGTAGCTGTCGCGCAGCGACGGGAAGAGCGCGCCACCCGATACCACCGCCTTGGCAAAGCCCAGCGTGACGCCCATCTCATCGGCTTTGGCAAGGATCACGCCCAGATAATCCGGCGTGCCTGCATAGGCCGAACACCCTATATCGGCCGCCGCACGGACCTGAAGTTCGGTTTGACCCGTCCCTGCCGGCAGGACCTTTGCGCCGACGGCCCGCGCTCCGTTCTCGAACATGTGACCGGCGGGGGTGAGGTGGTAGCCAAAGCAGTTTTGTACAATGTCATCCGGCCCGATCTCGGCTGCATGCAGGAACCGGCCAAAACGCCACCAGTCATGGCTGACCCCGCCGGGCTCATAGATCGGACCGGGCGACTGGAACACCTGCGCATACTCACCCACGGCAATCCCGCCAAAGGGCGGCGCCTCGGCCTGCCAGGCGGCCAGCTGGGTCTTGCGCAAAACGGGCAGGCGCGCCAGATCGCTCAGCGCCGTGATCTCCTCCGCCCGAAAGCATGAGCCCTCAGCCCCCTGCACCTGAGCGACACGGTCCCTCAGCAAAGCCAACTGGCTCTGCGCGCGCGCATCTGCGCTGCGGGTCTCAAGCTCGTCAAAATAGTTGGCCATCTATGCGCCTTTCCAAATTGCCCATCTGATCGTTTTGCCTTCCACAGCACCGTCGCCACGACCTCAAGGGCGTAGACCTCATCGGGTCCGCGCGCGGCGTCTGCGGGATCAGGGGTGCCAGAATATCAAACCTCGAGGCAGCGATATCGGTCACCTTGGGCCTATCGGGATGGGGCGCCTGGCAGGCCGGCTTTTCCATCAGCTGAGCCAGCGCTTGCGCCGCCTGTAGCTGCGCACATCGCGGAAACTCTTGCGCCCCTCGTCGGACATGCCGAGATAGAATTCCTTGACGTCCGGATTTTCGCGAAGCTCTGCTGCAGGGCCATCCATCACAACCCGTCCCGATTCAAGAATGTAGCCGTAATGCGCGAAGCGCAGTGCGACATTTGTGTTCTGCTCGGCGAGCAGAAAGGACACGCCTTCGCGCTCATTCAAATCCTTCACGATGCCAAAGATCTCCTCCACCAGCTGCGGCGCCAGCCCCATGGAGGGCTCATCAAGCAAGATCGTCTCCGGGTTCGACATCAAGGCCCGGCCAATCGCACACATCTGCTGCTCACCTCCGGAGGTATATCCAGCCTGAGAGCTTCGCCGCTCGGCCAGCCGCGGGAAATAGGTGTAGACCTTCTCCAGATCAGCAGCGATATCGCCGCCCCGACGGGTATAGGCCCCGGTCAGCAGGTTCTCTTCGACGGTGAGGTGCTCAAAACAGTGCCGCCCTTCCATCACCTGGATGACACCCCGCTTGACCATCGCCGCCGGATCGAGCCCCGCGACAGGGTCGCCGCGATAACTGATCGAGCCCTTGGTGACCTCGCCGCGTTCCGAGTGCAGAAGGTTCGACACAGCTTTCAGCGTCGTCGTCTTCCCGGCACCATTGCCCCCCAGCAAGGCCGTGATCCCGCCTTGCGCCACTTTCAGGGACACGCCTTTGAGCACGAGGATAACGTGATTATAGATAACCTCGATATTATTGACCTCCAGCAAGGTCTCGGAGGTCACGTCGCTGTCCGGCATGTTGCTTCTCCCTAGAATTCTTCCGCCAATCTCTTCAGCTCGGCAGCGGTCTTCCACCGGAAATCGCCCGCCTCGGCCCGCTTGCGCCCCACCTCAAAAAGCGCGCGGGTGATGCAGCTTGAAAACAGCGATGCGTCGCGGGGGCAGCCCAACTGATCAAATTCCGGCGCGATCGCCGCCCGCAGATTCCAGCCTGACTCCTCGGACAAGGCGACCGTCTGCAGGATTGACTGGCGCAACCCCTCGTCGATCAGCAGATCGAAACTGCGGCGCGCGACAGGCGCGATCCCGCTTTCGGTCTGTTGCTTGCTGACACGCAGATCAGAATTGACCAGCAGATAGGCTGTGACTTCCACATCGATATCACGCTCCTCACGCTCCTCGCGAATGCGCGCCACGACACCCCGTAAGAAGATATGCTCCCGCACGCCCGCATCGACGTAAAGATCGCCATTGATCCGCTGCGGCGGAAACAGCCCGGGGATCGCACTCGTGGCCATGACCGCCTCGGTCAGACAATCATCGCGTTGCGCGTCGGGCAGATCCGTAGCATATGCAAATTCGCCCAGATCGAAGGCCTCAAACCGGCCCGTGTTCAGATTGGTCGCGCCCACAAACAGCAGATTGCCGCGCGACCGCCGCTCGGCCAGCACGTCGCCCAGGCGCCCTTCACCAAATGCATTGCGCACCCGCGCCTTCAGACGCCCCGTCGTATAAAGCGCGCTTGAGCGCAGCAATCCCAACAGATTGCGGCGCGTGACCACATCGCCCTCATCAATCCCCGCATTCAACCCCAGTTCACTGTCAAACTCGGAGCCGGCAAAGGCCAGCGGCGCAACGATGCCACCCGCGCTCGCCCCTGTGACCACGTCAAATTCCGGCCGCGAGCCATGCGAGCTCCATCCGCTCAGGAATCCGCTCGCGAAACTGCCATATTGCCCCCCCGTGGAGATCGCCAGCAGGTTCAACTTCACCACCCTGCGTCCCTGCCGCATCACGGGCGGGCCGTCCTCGATAGCCTCATCAAGCAGCACACCCATGCTGCGCGCGACCTGATCGCGCGCATCGTTCAAGGGAGCCATGCTGAAGGGCGCCGACACATCGCGCGTGACCTGTGGCGCGTCACCCAGGCCTTGCCCAAGCCCGGGACATGTCTGCCCGGTGATCACAGGATTGGCGCAGGCAGCCAAAAGCCCCGCCAAGCCCAGCGCCAATACCGCTTTGATCAATCTTCGCCCAAGGAGCATCCGGCGCGAACCCTCATTCTTCTTTGGTCAGTAAATACGGAAAAATCCCCCGCCCGCAACACGCGCGCAGGCGAGGAACATGACGCGCCTTACGAGCAACCTGGCGTGATACCGCTTTCTGCTGCAAAGGCGGCCGAATCTTCATCAACCAGCGGCGCGATCACATCCTGATCGGACGGGAAGTAATCTGTGATCTTGCTCCACTGCCCGGCAGAGGCATCCCACTGCTTCACAGCACCCAAACCGTTCCCGCCATGGTTTTCGCAAGAGACAGAGAATTCCGGTCCAAAATTCGGCAGACCGATCTCGGCCATCCGCGCCTCGGTCATTTCCAGAGCCTCCATCCCGTCACGCATCATCGCGGGCGTGATGTCAGCCGTGCCATGGATCTCCTGCGCCTTCAGGGCAGCTTCGGCCGCCAGCATCGCGGCATACATGCCCCGATTGTACAAAACCGTGCCGATCTGATCACCGGCACCCGCCGCCTTGCCCGTCTCAACGACATATTTCTGAATGTCATCATAGATCGGGTAGTCACTGCCAATATTGTGGAAGGTCAGCGCCTTGTAGCCATTGGCCCCATCGCCCGCAGGCAGCACGTCGTTCTCGGAGCCGGACCACCAGATGCCAATGAATTTGTCCATCGGGAACCGGATATTGGCCGCTTCCTGAATGGCAACCTGATTCATCACACCCCAGCCCCACATCAAGACATAGTCCGGACGTTGCTGGCGGATCTGCAACCACTGTGATTTCTGTTCCTGACCGGGATGATCCACGGCCACTTCCATCAGCTCAAACCCGTGCTTCTTGCCAAGCTCCTGCAGGGTACGAATAGGCTCCTTGCCATAGGCCGAATTGTGATAGACCAGCGCGATTTTCTTACCGGAGATATCACCGCCGTTTTCATCGAGAATATGCGTCACGGCATGGCTCGCCCCGTCCCAGTAATTGGCCGGGTAGTTGAAAACATTGTTGAACACGGCACCGTTCTTGGCCGATGTCCGGCCATACCCCATCGAATGAACCGGGATGCCATCCGCCGTGGCTTTCGGGATCAGCTGATAGGTGATACCCGTCGACAAAGGCTGATAGACCAAAGCACCCTCACCCTTCGTCGCCTCATAGCATTCCACACCCTTTTCGGTGTTATATCCGGTCTCGCATTCCAGCAGACGTGCCGGGACCCCCCCGATCCCGCCATCGCGCTCATTGAGCAATGTGAAGTAATCGGCATAGCCATCCGCAAAGGGGATGCCATTGGCCGCATAGGGCCCGGTCCGATAGCTCAGGCTCGGGAACACAAGGTCCGCAAGCACCGGGCTGGCCGCCATCACAGCGGCAACAGTCATGGATAGTAATTTCATCGGTCTTTTCCTCCCTAAGGTTTTCTCCGAATTTATCCGCGGGTTAATGCGGAAACGGCCAAAGCCGTAACTTCTCCTTCGCCACGCGCCAAAGCTGCGCCAGCCCATGCGGCTCCAGGATCAAGAACGCGATAATCATCGCGCCCAGAACGATAAACTGCAAATGCTCGGCCAGATCCGTGGGCCATCCCAGCCCGGTGACAAAGATATTCTTCAACACAACCGGCAGAAGCACAATCAACGCGGCCCCGGCAAAAGAGCCAAAGATCGACCCCAGCCCGCCAATGATGATCATGAAGAGCACGTCAAAACTCTTGTCGATCCCGAAGCTCTCCCCGACTTCGGCAGCCCCAAGATAAACCGCAAAGAAAAGCGCGCCCGAGATGCCCACAAAGAACCCCGAGACCAGAAAGGCGCTGAGCTTGGCCCAGATCGGGTTGACCCCAATGATCTCTGCGGCGATGTCCATATCCCGAATGGCCATCCAGCGCCGCCCGACCGATCCGCGCGTCAGGTTGCGCGCGACAACCGCGCAAAAGGTCACAAAGACCAGACAGATCATATATTGCGCCCACGGCGCTGTGTTGGGCCCGGTGACAGCCATGCCCAAAACGGTCCGCTCCGGCGCAGAGATCTGCCCCGAGGCCGAGTAGTTGTAAAACCATCCCACCTTGTTGAACAGCCAGACCAGGAAAAACTGCGCCGCCAACGTGGCTACGGCCAGATAGAACCCTTTGATGCGCAAACTGGGCAGCCCAAAAAGGGTCACCACCAGCGCCGTGATCCCGCCCGACAATACGATATGCAACAGAATCGAGACCTCCGGGAACGCCACCATCAGCTTGTAGCAACTATAGGCCCCCACAGCCATAAACGCGCCGGTCCCAAGGCTCACCTGCCCGCAATAGCCCGTGAGAATATTCAACCCGATCGCCGCTATGGAATAGATGAGAAACGGCACAAGGATCGCATTGGCCCAGTAATCATTGATCATGAACGGGATGACCAAAAACGCCACAGCCAGAACGAGGTAATACCGATACCGATCAAACCGGATCGGAAAGGTCTGACTGTCCTGCGGATAACTTGTCGAGAAATCTCCCGCCTCACGATAGAACATCAATCATCTCCCGCTGCGCATATCGAGGGATTGCCCCACTTTCTTTTGGCCCCAAATATCCCCGCCGGAGGCACAAAACTCTAAACCCGCTCAATGATCTTCTCCCCAAACAACCCCTGGGGCCGGAACACCAGAAACAAAAGCGCCAGAACGTAGGCAAACCAGTTCTCGGTCGCCCCGCCCACCATGGGACCGATCAAAAACTCAAACAGCTTCTCGCCGACCCCGATGATCAACCCGCCGACAATCGCACCGGGGATCGAGGTAAAGCCGCCCAGCATCAAAACCGGCAGAGCCTTCAGCGCAATCAGCGATAGCGAAAACTGCACGCCTGATTTCGTCCCCCACATGATCCCCGCGACCAAAGCGACAAAGCCCGCAATCGACCACACAAGGATCCAGATATAGTTGAGCGAAATCCCGACGCTCAGCGCCGCCTGATGATCATCAGCCACCGCGCGCAGGGCACGCCCCTGCTTGGTATATTGCGAAAAGGCGATCAGCGCCGCGACAAGCACAATCGCGACACCCGTCGCGGCAATATCGAGATTATCGATGAAAAATCCGTAGCCGAACATGTCAAACGTGACCTGATCAATCCGCTCATTGATGCCCTGCGGCAGGCCCACATCCAGCTTCTTGATATCGGAGCCCCACATCAGATCGCCCACGCCCTCAAGGAAAAAAGCCAGGCCGATCGTTGCCATGAACAAGATGATCGGCTCCTGATTGACCAGATGGCGCATCACCAGAACCTGCACCAGCCAAGCCAGTACGATCATCACCAGTATGGTCAGAATAATCGCCAGCAGCGCAGGCACCTGCCAGCCGAAATAATGCAGATCGGTCCCGAAAATCGCGTTGATCAGATGTGCAAAAGGCACCTGCCCCTGCATGATCCCCACCAGTGTCAGCGCCGCAAACAGCGCCATCACGCCTTGGGCAAAATTGAAAATGCCGCTGGCCTTGTAGATCAGCACGAACCCCAAAGCGACCAGAGCATAGAGCACGCCCGCCATAAGCCCATTGAGAACAACTTCCGTCGCAAACAGTAACTGCTCAGGCATCAAAGCCTCCGATTTGAGTATTACGATTCAAGGTCGGTCTCCCGCACAGACAGGTAGGATCCAAGCTCCAGATCGAAGGGTTGATAGCTCAATTCGATCTTGGGCTCCCGCCAGAACGTACTGTGCAGTATTGTCGGGGATTGCAGACTGACCTTCTGCTGCAGCTCGAACCGCTCCTCCGCCAGCGCTTTCTCGATCCAACTGAATGTCTCATCCTGAACAGCCTCGTCCCACTCAAACCCGCTCAAAAGGCACACCTGAGGCGCATCCAGCCCATTGGCGGTGCGGATCGACCAGCCCTCACGGGTCTGCCAGACCAGAAAACCCGGCTCCGGGTCCATCAAGATCAACCCTTTCAGATCCGGCTCTCCCATCTCAGCCATCGGGATCAGGCACCGCTGTTCAAACACCTCCCAGGGCCCGGCATGCGCCGCGCCGGCACAAAACGCCATAAGCAAAAAGGACCACGCGCGCAGACAGCCGATCACGATGTCAGTCATGTGAAACCCCCAGATAAGCGTCGATCACTTCTTGATTGTTGCGCACCTCATCAGGCGTTCCGTCCCCGATCTTGCGACCGTAATCCATCACCACGACCCGGTCCGACAGATCCATGACAACGCCCATATCATGCTCGATCAGCGCAATGGTCGTGCCGAATTCATCATTCACATCAAGGATAAAGCGGCTCATATCCTCCTTCTCCTCAACATTCATCCCGGCCATCGGCTCATCAAGCAGCAATAGCTTCGGCTCAGCTGCCAACGCTCGGGCAAGCTCGACCCGCTTCTTCAACCCGTAAGGCAGCCGCCCTACAGGCGTCTTGCGGATCGACTGGATCTCCAGAAAATCAATGATCTTCTCGACCGCCTCGCGGTTTTCGGTCTCTTCGCGCTCCGCCTTGCCAATCCACAAAGCCTGCGCCAGCATCCCCGATTTCATCCGCGTCAGGCGCCCGGTCATGATGTTGTCCAGAACGCTCATCCCCTCAAACAAGGCAATGTTCTGGAACGTCCGCGCAATGCCCTGCTGCGCCACCTGATAAGGCTTGACCGCCGGACGCCTTGCGCCGCGAAACCACACCTCCCCTTCCTGAGGAACGTAGAATCCCGAAATCACGTTCAGCATCGAGGATTTCCCCGCACCGTTCGGACCTATGATCGCGCGGATCTCGCCCTCGTGAATATCAAAGGAGATATCCTTGATCGCCACCACACCACCAAACCGCAGCGTGATGTTCTTCATCTCCATCAAGATGCCGCCGATCTTGCGACCATCAGCGGTTACATAATTTCCACCATCCATCACAACACCTCACGGG
>CAYGUB010000125.1:0-6570 GCA_964352845.1 uncultured Rhodobacterales bacterium
GCAAGAGACCTTCGGCCTTGGGCATGAAAGGACCGCGACCGCGCTCAACAATCTTGCCGCGTCCCTGAATGTTTCCGGTCGCTTTGACGAGGCCGAACCGCTCTATCGCGAGGCGCTTGAGATCAGGCGCAAGGCGCTTGGCGAGACGCATCCGCACTATGCGCAAAGCCTCAACAACCTCGCGCTTCTGCTGGTGGCTACCGGTCTTCGTGAAGAGGTCGAACCGCTTTTTCGTGAAGCTGTGGCGGTGGTTGAGGTGGCGCTTGGGGCGGACCATCCCGACACTCAGACGGTTCGCGAGAACCTTGAGAGTTTTCTCGCAAACCGGCCATAGGGCGGCTGCCTGCCCCCTTAGGGCCGGATAATGCGCACGCCGGGCAGGGTTGCTATATTGGCCATATCCTCGTCATAGAGCCGGGTGAGCGTGTCGATATAGCTGGCCGTCCAGCCGGGGATGTCGATTTCCTGATCGATCACATCGGGCAGGGCGAATTTCTCCAGAAAGGCCGAGATGATGCGCTGGTAATGTTCGCGGTCGCGGGGGGTGTGTTCGGCCAGATAGGCGATCAGACGCTCGCCGCCCGCATTTGACATCAGCGAGCTTACGAAATCATGCTGCCCGTCCATCACCGTATGCTCGTCATGCTGGCTCATGGCCTGCAGGATGTCGGGCCAGATCAGCGGCGTGTCCTCATTGCACCACAGGGTGATCGGCGCATCGGGCACGCGGGCCTGAAGCCGCGCGATCAGGTTCGACCAGCGCAGGCGGATCGGGTCGGCCTTGCTCATGAAGGCCTCGAAATCGGTCTCATTGGCCCGGTCAAACACAGCCGGCAGAAAGGTCGCGGGATCGCGCAGCCCGATGAAGAACTCCACCTGACATTTGGCAAACAGATTGCGCAGACGCGGTGATTTGCCCGACGCCAGCGGGTAGAACATATCATGGCCGACCGAGCGTCCGGGGATGCCGAGAAACGCATCATGGCTCAGCACGATCCGGTCGGCATCTTCGTCGCCCAGCAGCTTGTCGAGCACCGCCCGCTGAACCTCATCATTGGCAGGCTCATCCTTGAGCTTCTGCAAGGTCTCGCGCAAAAGCGCGCGGTAGCTGCGCGGGTCGGGCACATAGGTGCCCTGCTCGACCAGCTTGTCGGTGTTTTTCAACAGACATTTGACGAGCTCGTCGCCATCGGTGCAATGCACGCCAAGGTGAAGGATTATTTTCATACCGGTTACTGGTGATCTCGCATCAATGGGCTGCCCGCGTTCTATCTCCCGGACCACCGGCACGCAAACCGGTTTGGCTTAAGAATCCCTGAACAATCCCTGAACAGCTGTCATTTCGCAGCCTCATAGCACCGGCACCTGTTGCAGTTTTTTGATCAAATCCTCCGGAACGGCATCGGGGCCATCATTGAATTGCGGGCGGGTCAGGAAATTGAGATGACGCGAGAGCAGCTTCATCCGCGCCGAGGTGATCTCTTCAAAGAACGCACCCATATCCTTGCGTTTGCGCAACGCCTTGATCTTGGCGCGATGGGCCTTGACCGATTGCGCATGATGCGCGGCCACGCCGTCAAGCTGCAGCAACTGCGTATGGCGCGCGCGCATCGCGGGCAACCTGGTCTGGATCGACAGGTCCTGTTCCATGTTGAAATTCATCCGCAGCCAGTAGGACAGGCCCTGATCACGCTCAACATGGTTGACCCGGCCCCGGTCGCGCTTGACCAGAAAGCTTTCGGCAGAGCGGGTGGCATAGTGGTTCAGCGTCACCAGATCATAGCCGTAATCTGCAATGCCAAACCGCCAGCCTGCCTCCAGATAGGCATCGGGCACCTGCTTGCCTGACCCGTTGACCCAGGCGATGGGCCCTTTGCCACGCTTTTTCAGCGGGCGGTGGACACCGAGTTTGGCATAATCACCGGCCACATGCGGGCCTTCGGTGCGAAACATGGTCTTGATCCCCCAGGCCTGAATCGGCGCGGGACAAAAGCGCGGGGCGCAGGTGATGTGGCGCTCCGTCAGGAAACTGTCCTCGTAGTGGTCGTGATCGCCATTGCCAAAGAGCCGCCATTGCATGGAGATCAGCGCGGCATCAGGCACTGCCGCAAACAGCGCCTCAAGCGTGCCGTCGCCTACATGGATATTGACGAATTCATCGACATCGCTGACCAGCACCCAATCCGCATTTCGCACCAGATCCAGATCTTCGGCATATTTCAGCGCCCCTTTTTGAGGGTTGAAGCCGCCCGGCATGGTCTCATAGGGGTTGTCGAGCCTTGTGACAAAGCCGTGGCGGGCGAGCGTGTCCAACAACTCCACCGTGCCGTCATCGCAATCATTGGTGAAGACCAGCGCGTGATCAAAGCCGATGGACAGATGATAGGCCAGCCATTCCAGAATGAACGGGCCCTCGTTCTTCATGCAGGTGATGATCAGGTTTCTAGACACGGGACTGCTCCGCCTGCAGCCGCTCCAGCGTCTTGCGGATATTGCCCGCCTTGCGTTTGCCCAGCGTGTATTCGCAGGCCATGATCGCAAGCTTGGTATGCCCGCGCTGTTCGGCCTGTGCGATCAGGTCATGCTGGAAACGTGGCAAATCCCGCCGCGCGCGCATCAGGGCGTAGAAGCGCTCGGCCGTCAGTTTGCCTTCCAGCATATCGGTGAGCATCGGCTTCAACACCCCCATATTCACAAACGCATTGGGGATCTGGTGGCCAAAGAAAGGCATTTTGAGCCTGCGGATATTGTCGCCTGCCAATCTGGCGATCTGGGTCTTGTCGGGCGCAAAATACGGGTCGGAGATGACCACCACGTCGCGCGCCAATGCGGTGCCTTGCGCGGCATCGGCATAAGGCGCGTCCCAGTCAAGTTTCCTCGTCCAGCCCCAGCGATCATCCTGTGGCAGGATACGCCGATCCAGCGTTGTCTGGGGTGCAATGGCAAGAACATCCGCGCCGGGCGCGCAGCGCGCATAGCTCAGCGCGCCAAAGCCCCCCATCGAGGCGCCGTAGAACAGAACCTGATCAAATTGCTTGAAAAACCCATCACGCTCGAGCCTGTCGAAAGCCTCATGGACGAAATCCGCGCGAAACCAGTTGCGTTTGGATCCCATCACGCCCAGCACCGAACAGCCCAGCGTGCCGGTCAGAAACTTATGGCCCCATGGCCAGCGCTGACCTTCCTCGCGCACCATATGGATATTGTCGAAACTGACGATCAGCCGCTTGCCATGTGGCTCATAATAAAGCGCATTCTCCGGCCCTTCCCAGAGAAACCCCGGATCGCGGATAGCGGCGCGGATATCGTCATAGCGCGGATCGCCCATGGGTTTGGCGGCAGGTTTCGCAGCCCTCGCTGGCTCAGCCGCTCTTGCGGGCCTGTCGGGGACGGCGCCAAAAATCGCACGCATCTTGTCGATATTGGAGATCTTTTGCCGGTCTGATTGCCCGCCCGATTGCCCGTCCGATTGCCGGTCTGATTTGTTGGCCGATCGCTGCCGGGTCTGCGGGTTCTGTGCGGGCGCAGGGGGGCTGGCGGCAGGCGCGTCAGCGGGCACGATCAGAGCTGCCTCAGGGATTTCGTCCTTGCGCACGCCGCCTTCCAGCATCTTGTTGAGCGCCTCAACCTTCCGCGCGGCCTGATCGGGTGTCAGCGCAAGCTCTTCCGGCTCAGGCAGCACGATGATCGTCTCGTCGCTGGTCTCGTCATCCTCGGGCTTGGCCAGATAGATGGCATCGGGCCGCGCGATCTCGGTCAGTTCATGGTAAAGCGCGGCATAGCCCGGATCAGCCTTGAGTGCGGCGATCTTGTCGCGGTGCCAGGCCACGGCATCGTGATGCAGCCGCGCAAGGTCCGGGTCAGCCATCAGCTTGGCGCGCTCAGTCTCCATCAGGGGCAGGCGGGCCGCCATCCGCGTATCGGTCTGGGTCGCGTAATTGCGCCGCATCCAGTAATCAATGCCCTGATCCTGATCGGTATGGTTGATGCGCCCGCGATCACGCTTGACCAGAAAACTGTCGGCCGAGCGCAGGATATAGTGGTTGAGCGTCGCAAACCGGTAGCCGAGCGAGCGTTTGGTCGACCGCCAGCCATTATTGGTCAGCAACATCTCAGGCATGGCGCGGCCCGACCCATTGACCCAGCGCACCTTGTCCACATCCGCCTCATCGCTGATTTCCAGCGGACGGTGAACGCCGATTTTTCTATAGGGCGCAGTGCGATGCAGCATGGATTTAAACCCCCAGCCAAGCCGTGGCTTGGGGATAAACTCAGGCGCGCAGGCGGTGAATTGCTCCATGATGGGCCGGTCTTCATAGGCATCGACACCGTCATTGCCGAAGAATTTCCACGTGAAGGAGATCACATTGGGATCATTGCAGGCCTCAAACAGCTCCGCGAATGTGCCGCCGCCGACATGGATATTGACGAACTCGTCCACATCAATGGTCAGCACCCAATCGGCCTGTTTGAAAACGGGCTGCTCCATCGCATCGGCCAGCGCGACATGCTGCGGCTTCTTGTTGGAGCCCGGATCCCAGGGATTGTCTATCCGCGTCACAAGCCCGTGGCTGGCCAGCTGGTCGAGCATCTCATTGGTGTTGTCTGTGCAATCATTCGTATAGACCAGAAAATGCGTCACCCCGATGGCCTTGTGATAGGCGATCCATTCCAGAATGAACGGTGCCTCGTTTTTCATCGAGGTAAGCACCAGCAGTTTGTCATGGTTGATCGGCTCGGGCGGTGGCGGCAGCGGGGCGGAGTTCGCATCCGTCCGGGCCACCAATTCCTCGATCGCGCGCTGAAAGGGCGGCGTCTCGCACGCGGGCATAAACGCGGGCGTCTTTGCCTTAGGCGGCGTGGCGGGGCGCGGTGCCTCCTGCGTGGCGCTGCCCTCGGGCGGCAGGTCGGGGATCGGGGCGCGCAACGGATCAATGCCATATTGCGCCAGCGCCTGACCCAGAAAGCTGGCCGGATCGGGGATGCCGCCCTCATGGGTGATGATCCTGCGGCTCAATCTCCGGCTCCAAAGCTGGACACCAAGGCTGTGTTCGGGGATGGCGCGCATCTTGCCGGGTTCCAGCAGGCTGCGGCGGTCGCTGAAGGGCACGGGGCAGAAACGCTCCTGCGGCAGGGCGTGATCAATCTCGCCCGTCCTGGACAGGAAATGCGCGAGCGCAAGCGGCCCATGCTGGCCCCAATTCAGCGCGGCAGCAGCGGTTTTGGGCGTCTCGGGCGACCATGGCAGGGCCGGCGCGGGATCGTCGAAGAACGCGTTGAGCTGCGCCAAAGCGCGCGAAAACCGGGGCAGGCGCAGCACGCCTGTGCTGATCTGCTTGCCCGGCTTCTCCCAGCCCAACAGGAAATCGGCCTGTGTATCCCATGGCCGCAGACACAGCATATCGGTGCCCGCCCAGATGACATTTTGCACGGACAAAAGGCGGTATTTGAAAATGTCAGACACAATCCAGGGGGCCTGCGATAATGCGTGGCCTTGATGTTCGGTGCGCGGAAAAATGCGGTCCGCCTCAAGCAGCGTCACCCCATCGGGGCAGTTTTCGGGCGCGTCATAGCTATACAGGATCACGCGATGGCCATGGATCACGAAGGAGCGCAGGCAGAGCTGTTCAAGATAGCTCAGCGCGCCACCTGGCCAAAACGATGCGATGATTGGCAAGCCCATCCCGTGATCCTCTTCCATCTCGCCGCGCGGGGCGCGTGTCACGCCCTTTCCGAAAACCCGGCGTCACCGGACGGTTTGCGCCCAGTAACGCGGCGTTTTCGCATGCCGCTTTACCACGACTACGGGGCCGAGCGGAATTTTCTCTTAAACCTACGGCTTTATTGTGGCGCGAGAGACGCTAAAAGCGCGTCTCGCTGTCATTTTGCCACGGCTTTACCAGATTGCCGAAACGGGTATAGCGGCCCTCAAAGCTCAGCTCCACCGTGCCGATGGGGCCGTGGCGCTGCTTGCCGATGATCACCTCCGCCTTGCCGTGCAGGTTCTCCATCTCGGTCTGCCAGGTGGCCATCTTGTCCAACTCATGATCGCCGGGCTTTTCGCGCTCTTTGTAATATTCCTCGCGGTAGACGAACATCACCACATCCGCATCCTGCTCAATCGATCCCGATTCACGCAGATCGCTGAGCTGCGGGCGCTTGTCTTCGCGGTTTTCCACCTGACGCGACAGCTGAGACAGAGCGATCACGGGGATATCAAGCTCCTTGGCGATGGCCTTGAGCCCCTGAGTGATCTCCGAGACCTCATTGACCCGGCTGTCTTTTGCGGTCGCGGGCCGAACAAGCTGCAGGTAGTCCACGATCAACACATCAAGCCCATGGGTCCGCTTGAGCCTGCGCGCCCGCGCGGCAAGCTGGCTGATCGGCAGGGCAGGCGTGTCGTCAATATAGAGCGGGCAGGATTCAAGCGCCTTGGCGGCTTCGACGAAACGGCGGAATTCGGTCTCGGTCATATCACCGCGCCGGATCTGCTCGGAAGGGACTTCGGAGGCCTCCGACAGCACGCGCGCGGCAAGCTGCTCGGCGCTCATCTCAAGTGAGAAGAAGCCG
>CAYGUB010000125.1:6580-7941 GCA_964352845.1 uncultured Rhodobacterales bacterium
CCGACCGCGCCGCCCTCTATGGCGCCCTCAACCCCCTCGGGCGTCATGCCGCGCTTATAGGTCTTGGCGATGTTAAAGGCGATATTGGTGGCCAGAGAGGTCTTGCCCATGGATGGCCGCCCGGCAAGGATCAGAAGGTCGGATTTGTGCAACCCGCCCAGCTTCTTGTCCATATCGATCAGCCCCGTGGAGATGCCCGCCATCCCGCCATCGCGCTGATAGGCGGCATTGGCCATGTTGACGGCATCGGTGACGGCTTTGAGAAAGCTCTGGAACCCCTGTTCGGTCTGGCCCTGCTCTGCGAGCTTGTAGAGCTGCTGTTCGGCATCGACGATCTGGCTTTTGGGATCACTTTCCGTATCGACCACGCCCGCGCGGTCGGCAATTTCGTGCCCCAGCGCAATCAGCTCGCGCCTTATCGCCAGATCATAGATCATCTGCGCGTAGTCGCGCGCGGCAAAGGCCGAGATCGATGCCGCTTGCAGGCGCACCAGATAGGCAGGGCCGCCAAGCTCCTTGAGGCCCTCATCCTCCTCGAAATAGGGCTTCAGCGTGACCGGTGAGACCAGAAGGTTCTTGTGAATACGCGCTGCTGCCGTCTCGAAAATCCGGGCATGAACGGGATCGAACATATGCTCAGGCTGGACCACCGAGGCAATGCGGTCGAAAATGTCATTATTGCTCAGGATCGCGCCCAGAAGTTGCTGCTCGGCCTCGATATTATGCGGAAGCGCGCCAAGGGTTTCTGCCTTGTCTGCCGCCGCTGGTAATGTGCTCAGATCGTTCATGCCCGCCCCGATATTCTTGTTTTTCGCCCCGACGCTCCAGATGGCGTATCCAGTCGCGCGCGGCAATCTGGAAATCCTGTGGATTATCTGTGGGTTATTTGATGGGCCTATATTGCGGTACTCAGGCGCCCCAGGTCAATATGTGGTGATAGATTTCGGATTACTGAATGGGTTGGCAGGGTTAACAAAAACAGGTGCTGTGGATAGAGCGCAAGCGGCGGAAATTGGCCTGCGCTTTGGTCGAATCGTCATGCATCCTGAGCGGCGCGCCAGGCCTCGGGCTCCTTGAGAAAGGCTGCGACCGCATCAAGCGTGGGGCCATCGAAATACTGGCCTGTCCGCGCGACCGCCAACACATCCCACCAGGTGCACAGGTGATGCAGCGTGATATCATGGGCTGCAAGATTCGGGACGGTGTCGGGGAAGATGTCATAGTAGAAAATCACCGCCGTGTGCTGGCAACTGGCGCCGGTCTCGCGGATGGCATCGACAAAGCTGAGCTTGGAGCCGCCATCCGTGGTCATATCCTCAACAAGCAAGACGCGCTGGCCTTCGGTCATATCCCCCTCAATC
>CAYGUB010000126.1:0-2443 GCA_964352845.1 uncultured Rhodobacterales bacterium
GGTATCTGGGGGGCAGCGGTCGGATCGTTCTGGACGATGGTCGTGACCTTCGCGCTGGCCTTTCCCATTGGTGTCAGCGCTGCCATCTACCTTGAGGAATTCGCGCCCAAGAACAGGCTAACCGATTTTATCGAGGTCAATATCAACAATCTGGCGGCCGTGCCCTCCATCGTGTTCGGGCTGCTGGGGCTTGCGATGATCCTGCCGCTGATCAGCGAATTGGCCGACAGATCGCTCAGATCCGCGCCGCTGATCGGGGGGATCGTGCTGGCGCTGATGACGCTGCCCACGATCATCATTGCCTCGCGTGCCGCGATCCGGGCTGTCCCGCCTTCAATCCGGGACGCGGCGGTGGGTTTGGGTGCGTCGCGCCTGCAATCGACATTTCACCATGTCTTGCCGCTGGCCATGCCGGGCATCCTGACGGGCACGATCATCGGCATGGCGCAGGCTCTGGGCGAGACCGCGCCGCTGATCATGATCGGCATGGTGGCTTTCATCGTCGATATTCCTACGGGGATCACGGATTCGGCCTCGGTGCTGCCGGTGCAGGTCTTCCGCTGGTCCGATTTCCCTGAACGCGCCTTCGAGGCCCGCACTGCCGCCGCGATCTGCGTGTTGCTGGCTTTTCTGGTGATCATGAACGCCATCGCCGTCTTCTTGCGAAAACGGTTCGAGCGGCGCTGGTAAAAGAGGTATAGAGCGATGAACGATATGCGGATCACGGAGCAGGTAATGGCCTCTGACATCAAGATCACCGCCAAGGGCGTTGACGTGTTCTATGGCACGAACCACGCCATCAAGAGCGTCGATGTGGATATCGAAAACAAGGCCGTCACGGCCTTTATCGGACCGTCTGGCTGCGGGAAATCGACCTTTCTGCGCTGTATCAACCGGATGAATGACACGATCGATATCTGCCGGGTCACGGGCGACATTCTGCTGGACGGCGAGGACATCTATGCGCGCGATGTCGATCCTGTGCAATTGCGCGCCCGGGTGGGGATGGTGTTTCAAAAACCCAACCCGTTTCCCAAATCCATCTATGACAATGTGGCCTACGGGCCCAAGATCCACGGGCTTGCCAGCACGAAGGCGGAGCTTGACGAGATCGTAGAGACCTCGCTGCGCCGCGCGGCCATCTGGGATGAGGTCAAGGACCGTCTGCAGGAACCGGGCACAGGGCTTTCGGGCGGGCAGCAACAGCGGCTTTGCATCGGGCGCGCTATCGCTACGGCGCCCGAAGTGCTGTTGATGGATGAGCCATGCTCGGCGCTCGATCCTATCGCGACGGCCCAGGTCGAAGAGCTGATAGACGAGCTGCGCGCAAGCTATACGGTGGTGATCGTCACCCACTCGATGCAGCAAGCGGCGCGGGTCAGTCAGAAAACCGCTTTTTTCCACCTTGGCGAGGTGGTCGAATATGGCGACACCTCCACGATTTTCACCAACCCCTCAGATAGCCGCACGGAAAGCTATATCACCGGCCGTATCGGATAAAGGATCCCAGCTATGCAGGAACAGTCCCATATTGCCTCCGCCTTTGATCGCGACCTTGAGGGCATTCAGGCGATGATCATGAAGATGGGCGGAATGGTCGAAACCGCGCTTTCTGACGCTTCCCGCGCGCTGGAGGAACGCGATACCGAGCTGGCCGAGACCGTGCGCCGCAATGACAAGCTGATCGACGCGCTCGAAGAGCAGGTTGGCACAGAAGTCGCCCGCGTCATCGCCATGCGCGCACCCACGGCGGGTGATCTGCGCACCGTGCTGAGCGTGTTGAAAATCTCGGGCAATCTGGAGCGCTGCGGCGATTATGCCAAGAACCTCGCGAAACGGACCTCTGTTCTGGCCGAGATGCCTGCGATTGCGGGGGCGGGTGGCTCTATCCGGCGGATGACCAATGGGGTCAATCTGATGCTCAAGGATGCGCTGGACAGCTATATCCAGCGCGATGCGGCGCTGGCCGAGGATGTGCGCCAGCGCGATGCCGAGATTGACCAGATGTATAACGCCCTGTTTCGCGAATTCCTGACCCATATGATGGAAGATCCGCGCAATATCACAGCCTGCATGCATCTGCATTTCATCGCCAAGAATATCGAGCGGATGGGCGATCATGTGACCTCGATTGCCGAGCAGGTGATCTACCTTGTCACCGGTGAGACGCCCGATGAGGACCGCGTGAAACAGGACAAGACTTCCTACCTCAAGGCGCCGGAGTAGCGCCGATGTCCGAGCCGCTGGTCCTGGTGGTGGAAGATGACCCCGCGCAGCGCGAGGTGCTGGCCTATAACATCCGCGCCGAGGGCTATCAGGTCGAGACCGCAGAGCGCGGCGATGAGGCGCTTGAGCGGGTCAAACTGCTGACGCCCGATCTTGTGGTGCTGGACTGGATGCTGCCCAATGTCTCGGGGATAGAGATTTGCAGGCAGCTGAAAGT
>CAYGUB010000126.1:2453-7870 GCA_964352845.1 uncultured Rhodobacterales bacterium
ATTATGCTCTCGGCCAGATCGGAAGAGGAAGATCGCGTGCGCGGGCTGGAAACCGGGGCTGATGACTATGTCGTAAAGCCCTATTCCATTGGTGAATTGCTGGCCCGGATTCGCACACAACTGCGCCGGGTGCGCCCTGCTGCCGTGGGGATGCGGCTCGAATATGAGGATATTGTCGTGGATATGGAACAACATCGCGTGTTTCGCAATGACGCACAGATCAAGCTGGGGCCAACGGAGTTTCGGCTGCTCTCGACCTTCATGGAGCGGCCCGGACGTGTCTGGAGCCGCGAGCAATTGCTCGACCGTGTCTGGGGGCGGGAGATCTATGTCGATACGCGCACGGTCGATGTCCATGTCGGTCGGCTGCGCAAGGCGCTGATGGGCGCCGGTGGAGGGGATCCCCTGCGCACTGTGCGCGGTGCGGGATACGCGCTCGGATGAGCGGCGCGAGACCCCGGCAGGCGGCGCTGAGCCGTGACACGGATATGTCCAAGACCGAGGCCACGCGATCTGTGATCGAGAATATGGTCGACGGGCTGAACGATCACCGTATCGCCGATATAGGCGAGTTCTTTTCAGAGAGCTTTCGCTGGATGGGCAATCAGGGCTGCGGGACCAAAACGGGGCTGCGGGAGTTCCAGGACAACTGGCAAAAGCCGTTTCAGGCAGCCTTCGGTGACAAGGTCTGCATCGACGAGGCGCGGCTCTATATGGGGGAGTGGGCTGCCGCTTTCGGGCGGCAAGAGGCGACGCATCGCGGTCGTTTCATGGGGGTCGAGCCCACGGGCAAACGCGTCGAGATCCGGTATATGGATTTCTGGAAAGTCGTTGACGGAAAAATCGTCGACAATTACGTGATGGTCGATTTCCCGCATGTTCTGGCACAGCTTGGCGTTGATGTATTCAACGGGGAAGGCTGGGAAGCCTATGACGAAGGTCGTGCCGAACCTCCCGCGCCGTAATCCGGGGGGCCGTAATCCGGGGGACAGTGCGGGCACCTCGATGGTGCCCGCCTCGCGGAGTGCTAGAAATATGTCATATCGTTGACTTCGAGAATGGCATCGCTGTCGAGGGCGAAACGCTCAGTCCAGCCGCGACCTTCCAGCTCGTATCGGGTATATTCCTCACCAGCGCGGTTGAACGTGCCCAGTTCCGTGACCCTTACATTCTCATCGATGATCAACTTGTCGCCCGCATCGGCGCGCACCAGCAATTCGGGCCCGGGCTTGCGGACCTGCTGGCTTGTCACCTCGATCGCATTGCGCGCGCCATTGGCCATGTCGAAGATTTCAACCGAATGGACCGTCAGGCGAGTGGCGTCATAATTGCCGCCTCTATCGAAATAGAGCGTGTCTGTACCGGACTCGCCATGTGCTACGGCATCATTTGCGCCAAACACCATAACATCATTGCCGCGCCCGGCATAATAGGTATCACGACCGGCGCCGCCTGACAGGAAGTCATCGCCGGCATAGCCGTTCAGACGGTCATTGCCGCCATAGCCTTCCTGATAGTCATCCCCGCGGGTGCCCCGGATATTGTTGACATTTGAATCGCCGAAGCGGGCAGTGTCGTAATCGTCGGGATTGGTGCTGAAATTATCGGCACCTGTCGATGGTTTCTCGGCCTGCGGGCTTTCGGCTCGCGACGGCTCGGGCTTCGGATCAGGGGTCTGATTGTTGTCTGGGATCGGCAGCTCGGGCGGCACCTCATTGAGAGGCGCGCTCGCATAGGCATTGAGAATGACATCAAGGCTCAGCACCCCGTCATGCAGCGCCTTGATCTCTTCACCGGTCAGCGCGCCGCGCAGGAAGGCGGCATTGTCAAGCACACCCGGCATCGAGTCGCCCAAGGGGCTGCCAACATAGAAATCCTGTGACGTGATCCCTTCCTGGATCGCACCTTTCAGAGCATCACGGCTGGCCACAAGCTCCCCGTCGAAATAGAGCCGGATCTCGCCCTTCTCGCCGTCAAAGGTCAAGGCGACCTTGTGCCAGTCGGTATTGGCAACCGGCAGATAGCTTTCGGTCAGGCGAACGGTGCCTTTATCGGTCCAGACAGTGCCGGAGATCTGGTGGTCATTGACCGACAAAACCGTGCTGCCGAAGAAGCTGAGCAGCTTGCCCTTGTCGCTGACATTATCCTTTCGATAATCGATCAGGACCGTGAAGGCGGTGTTGTCGTAGAACTCTTCGCCGGTCTCATAGCGGACACGCCCGTTCTTCTCCAGCTTGACCGCGCCGTCGCCGCCATCCCGCACGAAACGCACCGTGCCTTCTGTGCGGTAATCGGTCTCGAGGCCAGAGCGGTCAAAGCCACGGTTCTCGAAATTGGCCTTCAGCGCTGCGGGGGCTTCGGTTTCGACCGTTTTCTGGATGTCGAGCTTGGTGCCATTGGCCAGCGTCAGCGTGCCTTTGACCACATAGACACCTGCCTTGTCATAGGCATGCTGCGTCGTCAGGCCGGTGCCGGTTGTTCCGTCACCGAAATCCCAGACGGCGCGCGCGCCACTTGTGCTGATCAGGCCATTCGGCCCGTAGACTTTGGTGACGTCGAACTCATATTCGCCGACCTGCAGGTTCACGCCGGTGTCAAACTGGACCAGAGGCGTGATGTCGTCCGGGGATCTGTCCCAATAAAGCAAAGAGGAGCCCAGCCCCTGCTTTTCGAGATAGCCGCCGGGCTCGACCCGGAGGTCTTCCCATGTGCCATCGGAATCCGACAGCGCATTCAGGAACAGATCGTCGTAATAGCCTTCCTGCGTCGGCGCGTTGCGCTGGATGATCAGATTGTCTTTCTCGACCACCCCACCGCTGCGCGTATTGATCTCGGGCGTGACATTGTTCTCCAGCCGCGCGCCGGTGACATTGCGCCAGATGTTGATCGCGGGCACGAAGACGCCATCGGGATCGTCTTTGGCCGTGTCCTCATTCTGGATCAGCGTGTTGTTGCGGATATTGACGACGCGCGCATCCTCGATGGTGATGCCGTGCTTATGGGCGTTGCGGATCACGTTATCTTCGATGGTGATATTGCGATAGAGCACGTTCTTTTCGTTGAACATGTAGATCGACTGGGTATCGACGCCGTCGCCGCTGTCGAGGATATTGCCACGGATGATCAGGTTCTCGGTCGATTTGGTTGTGCCTTCGGTCCAGACCTGAATCATGTCCTTATGCGCCAGCGTGTTCGCAGCAGCATCGAAATTGTGGATGTAGTTGCCTTCGACCAATGTGTTGGTCACTTCGGCAAGGTTGATCCCGTCGGATGAGGATTTGTGGATCTCATTGCCGAGGATCTTGGCCTTGTCGCTTTTGAACACGATCACCGCGCGTTCCCAATTCACGAACTCATTATCCTCGATCACCGTGTTGGTCGTGCCGCGCACAAACAGGCCCGCGCCGGTGCCGTAGCCATCCATGTAGTTGTTGTGACCCCGGGCGTCATCGCCCTCGAAGAAGGAGTTCTTGACGGTGATATCCTGCGAATCCTCGATCTTGAACGGCCGATAGGCATGCGCCGCCTTCAACTTTGCACTGTAGTCGAAATTGATGCCGTCAAAGGTGATGTTCTTGCCGCCCACAAGGTTGAGTTCCTTGAAGACCGCCGGATCGTTTTCATTCGCGGATTTGATGATCAGCTCGGAGTTGGATGAGAGTTTGGAAATCAAGCGTTGTTCGAGGTTTACGTTGCCGTAATTGCCACCTTCAAGAAGGATGGTCGTGTCGCCGGTCATCTTGCTGATTTCGGAGCGCAGTTCGCCAGCGGTGCTGACACGTACAATCTTTGCCATGTAATTTTGCCCTTTAGAATCTTCTGATCGTTACCGGGCGCTTCCCCAGTTCGGCAACCCAAGTGCTTGGCTAATGAGGCAAAGTTACGAATCCAACATCCCGGGCGGTCAATGTTTGAAAGGGGCGTATTCTCGCCTCTTCCAATCAGAAATCGGCAAGTATCCGCTTATTTTCCCCGTAGACGCCGAATTGCTGGATTTTTGGGCATTGAAACTCTTGATTGATAACGCTTTAGGCAAAGCCACCGGCTTGGGATTCGACGCCGGTGGCCGAGCGGTCAACCCGCGTTAAGGCGTTGATCCATAACCAGTTTTGCCTGACGGAATGACAGAAGGCGCCTCTGGGTTTCATCCCACAGCTGCATATTCACGCAAGAAAAGCTCTCACGCAGGGTCAACCGCTGCGATTGCGCCAGAATTGTGTGATCGCGCAACACTTCGGTCAGCCTGTAGAACGGAATCCGGCTGTAGAGGTGATGCACGTGATGGATACCGATATTGCCCGTCAGCCATTGCAGCACGGGCGGCAGAACGTAATGCGAGCTGCCATGCAGGGCTGCGTGGTGCACTTGCCAGTCCTCGGCATGATCCCATTCTGTCTCTTCAAACTGGTGCTGGACGTAGAACAGCCATACCCCAAGCGATGCGGCAGCAGAAACGGTGGGCAGGAAGATCAGCAGGATGGGGGCCCAGCCGCCGACCATGTAGATCCCGGCCAGAATGCACAAAATGCCCAGATTGGTGCCCATGCAGCTGATCCAGTATTTCTTGCCGGAGGTCATGAAGCCCAGTGGCAGGCGCTGCTCGATCAGGAACAAATAGGCGGGGCCGATGGCAAACAGCACAATCGGATGGCGATAGGCGCGGTAGAGCAGGCGGCCCATCCAGTCGAGATCGTAATATTCATCGATGGTCAATGTATTGATATCGCCCATGCCGCGTCTGTCGAGATTGCCGGAGGCGGAATGATGGATTGAATGGGCCTTGCGCCAGACATCATAAGGGGTCAGCGTCAGGATACCCAATGCGCGGCCCGTCCAGTCATTTTGGGCAGAGCCTTTGAAATATGAGCCATGGCCGCAATCATGCTGGATGATGAACAGGCGCACGAGGAAAAAGCCGTTCAGCGCGGCCAGCGCAAGGGCGGCGGCGGCACTGTATTGCAGCGCCCACCAGGCCATGGCCCAGATTGCCATGAAGGGCCCAAGGGTTGCGGTGATCTCGAAGATCGCGCGCAGACGGTTGGGCTGGCGGTATTTGGCAAGGATCTGGACCCAGGCCTGAGCCGTCACGGGCTCGATCTCAGATCTCGAGCAGGGACTTTGGAATGTCATCGATAGGTGCCTGTAGTTTTCAGTTCTGTCCGGGATAGGGATGTGGTCACGGATAGCAAGACAATTCGCCCTTTTTATGACCATATTGGCGCGGATGTGACCGCTTATGTGCGGGTGCCGTTGCCGCAGCCGAAGGGATCGACGCTGCGCTCAGGGCTGCTTTGCCCGCCGATGGCGGCGCATTCGATCCGCCGGTTTCTGCTGCGCCCCGGTGGTGTCTCAGGGCTCTGGACAGGCGGGCCGCTCAAAAGCCCAAGGCCAGATCCGGTCAGTCGAAAGACCATTTT
>CAYGUB010000127.1:0-7866 GCA_964352845.1 uncultured Rhodobacterales bacterium
TCGTATCACTCGCCTGTATCATGACATGGCTTGCCTAAATGAAGACGCCGCCTAGCGCAACGCCGGTCGGTCACATTCTGCCGGGATCAGACCCTTTTTATATGACAGACCGGCGGGTTGGAGCGCGCGGTGCAGTGAGGAGAGTCGCACCTCCACGCCATGTGTCTCGGCGAGGGCGGCGGCGAATTCCCTGAGCGTAATGTCCCGTTCGGCCCGCAGCACCTTCAGCAGAAAAGCCCGGCAGGAGGCGAGTTTGCCGAAATGACCGGCGGGGCGACCTTGTGGCTTGTCGCGTAGACCACGCAGGCCGGTGGTGCCTTTCCGATCCAGCGGCCCAGTTCAGCAAACCCCGTTTTGCTGTTGGCAAGTGTCTCATATGTCCCATCTCTCACCCGCAAGGTGCTATCTCAAATACGTTGGAGGCTGACTTCTGCCCCTCTCGGCAGATTTGCCTTGCAAATCGCCTGCCGGGCAGCGGGATCGCGCCATGGCGACCCGGTGCGCACCCGCCAGAAGACCGCTTCCAGAAACATGCGATTGTCCTTTGCAGTCGCTCCCGCATCACTGACCTTACCCGGAAGATGCGGCTCAAGGCGCTGCCACAAGATGTCCGACACCACAAAACGCTGCTCGTTCATTCAAACCTCCATTTTGGATGCTTGAATCAGAAATCATAGTAAGCCGCCCCAGTACGGGTCTGCTCGGTCAACTGCCTAAAGATAGCAGATCGACAGGGCGTGTGCTTTGGATTTCCTTCTCCGACAGGCAATCGCGACCCTCGCAATAGACACGGCCAGCGGTGACCTGAGCCGTTCCGTCAGGTGCCAGATTTACTATGTAGTTTCCATCTTCAAATCCAGCAAACTCACCTCGAATAGTCACCGACCCATCAGGCGAGGTCAGTACGATCTCATCAGCCGTGGCAGGCGAGATCACCAGCATCATCAAGCCTACGACCATCGCGCCTCGAACACGCCGCGTACCGCTGTCCGTTCGCTTTGTCATCTCATTGATTCCTCATCGCCCGGATATCTAAACACAGCGTTCGCGTCTTTGAACCTGTCTGAGCTCTATCTGGGTGAAAAATACAGATTGGTAAATTCGTAAGATTGCCCAGGCAAAACAACGTAAGGCTGGCTGGGCAGATGCTCAGGCGTTCCTCCTCTTCCTTCAATGCATTGAGGCTGGGGGGGAACATTCGGTAGCCAAATATTTTCAACCATTTGACAAAGAAAAACAAGTTTTGGTAGTGTATCAGGCTTCACAAGGGAAGCGGCGCGTAGGAAACTTCGCGCAGATCAACGAGGGCTTGTATGAAATTGATTCTCATCGCGTGCGTCTGTGCTTTGACGGCCGCCACGTTCTACCTTGCATCGCAATCGGCCGAAGCTGGTCTGGATGCCGAAGTTTCGACCCGGCTGGCCCCTTTGGAAGCGCAAAGTACCGCAATCGAGGCTACAAAGGAAGAAAACCGCGCCCTACTGGAGCAGGTGGCGAGCCTTGACGCGCGGATTGCGACGCTGTCGAGTGAGAATGACGCCCTGTCCAGTGCTCGGGATGATTTGCGTGCTGCTTTGGACGAGGCGGAAGCCAATAGCGGGACGGAAGAGCTTTCTGCGGAGATCAATGAGCAGGTGGCGGCGGTTGGCACCCTGACGGCCCGGAATGAAGAGCTTACCGAGACGCTGCAGCAGCGAGACGCTCAACTTGAACAGGCGAATACGACAATCGTTGGCCTCGGCGAAACAATCGCGACATTAAAGACCGAAACCACTTCGCTTTCTGATCAGGTTGCGACCCTGACGGATGGGGATGACGGGCTCTCGAAACGCATCGCAGAGCTGGAAGGCGAATTGCGCGCAACAGATACCGCGTTGGGTGAGGCGGTCGCAGAGCGGGATGCGGCGAATGCCACGATCGCAGATCTGAATACAACCATCGCGAACCTGACCCAGAGCGGCTCGGCAGCCGATGAGACAAGTGCGACCAATCAAGCGCGGCAGGCGCAGGAACTGTCCGAAGCCGAAGCCAGAATCGCGGAGCTGACAGAGGCCGCTGCCGCACGTGATCTGGAGATCTCTCAGGCAGAGGCCACGATTGCGCAGCTGCAACAGGCGGCTGAGACGCAAGGGTCACAGATCGCAGCGGCAGAAGCCAGGGTTGCAGAATTGACGCAGGGTTTGGCCGAGCGTGAGACAGAGCTGTCTCAGGCACAGGCGCGGATTACCGAATTGACCGAAGCCGCAGAAGCGCGCGATCTGGAGATGGGCGTGTTGATCGAACAACTCAGCCTCGTATCGGACACAGCGGAAGGTAGCTCATCCGAACCAACGGCGCGCGTGGCAGAGCTTGAAACCAGCCTGGAGAACAGCACCGCTGAGCTGATCGAGACGCAGACCCAGCTGGGCACTCTGCGCACGGAGCTTGAGCAGACCAAGGCATCGCTGACCCAGGCAGAGACGCTCGCGGCGAAGTTGTCGACAATCGCCAGCCGCAAGATCCGCGATGCAAATGCCGCTGAGGCAAGCGGCGGCGCAAATCCGGTCTCAACGGATGCTATTGCCACGGCCTGCAACTCTCAGGTTGCCGATCTCCTCGAACAAGAACAGATCAGTTTCGGAACCGGGACATCCACAATTGCCGCCGGCTCGGCCATTCTTCTGGAACGCCTGACCGGCATCGTGCTGGTGTGTAGTTCTGACGATGTGATCGTTGAGGTTGGCGGTCACACGGATAGTCAGGGCGATGAGGCAAATAATCAGGTGCTCAGCGAAGCGCGTGCGCAGGCGGTTTTACAATTCATGATAGATCGCGGCGTCCCGGAGGACAGGATACAGGCAACGGGTTACGGTGAAAACCGCCCTGTCGCCGATAATGACACCGAAGCAGGGCGGGCTGCAAACCGTCGCATTACCTTCGAGTGGAAATCGATTTAATCTGATCGAATCTGAAATTCGAGAAACAGAACTGGGGAAACGGAATGTCACCTCTCTTGACGCAAATCTTTGGCTTCATGGTCGCCACATTCGTCCTGGGTCTGGCGCTTGGCTGGTTGATCTGGAATTTCCGCAGCGCTGACAAGAGAGAGCTGGAAGCGCTCTCAACGGAGCGTGACTTCTGGCAAAACTACGCCAAACAGGATCGTGCGGAAACCATTGATCAGGCTGAAGCGGCCGCCAGCAAGCTCGACGCGGCTCCCCCACGCAAGAAATCCTTCGCATTCAGAAAATAGACCCGCGCGACCGGTACCGGCAAACCGGAGCCGCATGACAAGTCTAAAGCGTCATGCGAAAAACTTGAATCACATAACGCTGCCTGAAATCAGAGATTTCAACGCGTTATGTGATACGGGATGTTTCAGGTATTTCGTCAGACGCTATAGGACAGAAGCGACATCACCCCATCCGCCCCGGATAAATGGCGCATAAGTGCTTTGGCGCGGGGATCTTCGATGGGGCGGCCAGATGCGATCTCGCCGCGCAGGAACGCCTCATAAGCCGCGATCACCGCATGACAGGCTGGGCTCTCCAGCCCCCGTGCCGAGCGGTCCTGCAAGGTAGAGAGGATCCGGATCGGCAGTTTGAGCGAGCCGTCCATCGCTATCTGGCGCAACTGATGGGCAAGCGCCGGATTGGCAAAACGATCGAGCAGGCCTGCTCTATACTCCGTCGCGCTATTCCGGATGCTTTGGGGCAATATCTCCGCCGCTTCCTCCATCACCGCCAAGGCCAGAGAGCCCGCAACCGGATCTGCAATCGCCTCATGCACATAGCGCAGCCCGGCATTGATCCCCGAATAGGCCAGCGCCGAGTGAGCACCGTTCAGCATGCGCAGCTTTCGCAGCTCAAACGGGCCTACATCGCAGGTCAGCACGGCCCCGGCGCCCTCCCAATGCGGCCGCGCTCCGGCAAAACGGTCTTCGATGATCCACTCACTGAACGCCTCTGTGGCGACAGGCGCGCGGTGGGGCAGGCCCTGCGCGGCCATCTCCGCCTCAAGCCCATCGCCCAACGCGGGCGTGATCCGGTCCACCATCGATGAGGGGAAAGTCACATGATCGTCGAGAAAACCCGCGATCCGCAGACCGGCCAGACCTGCAAAATCTCGGATGGCTGCGCCAAGTTTCGCGCCGTTTCCCTCAAGATTGTCGCAGCTCATGATGCTCAGCGCCGCACCGCTTTCTGCCCGCGCCGCAAGACCGCGCGCGAGAAAGCCGATTGCAGTGACCGGGGTCTGCCCCGCCAGATCGGCCCGTATCTGCGGCGCATCCAGGTCCAGCGCGCCATCACCGCCCAGCAAATAGCCCTTCTCGGTGATAGTAAGCGTGATCAGCTCGATTTGGGGATCAGCGATGGCTGCAATGACCCGCGCCGGATCCTCGGGCGCGACAAGGATTTCGTCGAGAAGATCAATCTCCATATAGGTACAAGCCGCCGCGTCAGAGATTTTTAACCCGTAACTCCAGTCCTGATCCCGCAACGCGTCCCGCATGTCAGGCCGCCTGAGGGAGACCCCGGTGATCCGCCAGCCGCCCGCGATTTGCGTATACCACGCCTGATGGGCCCGAAAGAAATTGCCAACTCCAAGATGGAGCATTCGGCTCATGCGATAAGCCTGTAGGCCGAGGCCGCAGCGTCATAGGCCAGCCAGCGGGCCAGATCATGCGCATCCGACATCGTGAACCGCCCCGCTGCGACCTGATCGGCCAGATGGCGTGAGACCGCCTGCCGCCACATGATGTGGCGCGCCGGGATCGACATGAGCGCGCGGGTATCGTCATTGAAGCCTGCCAGATTGTAATAGCCGGCTGTCTCGACCACCCGGTCGAAATAGCGCGCAATCCCGCCGGGGCTGTCATGGAACCACCAAGGCGGGCCCAGTTTCAGCGCGGGCCAGTGACCGGCCATTGGTGCCAGCTCCCGCGCATAGGTGCTTTCATCAAGCGTGAAGGCGATAATCCCGAGAGATGGGTCATTGCCCACATGGTTCAGCAGCGGCGTCAGCCCGTGAACCCAATTGGTGCGCATCGGAATATCGCCGCCCATATCACGCCCGTAGCGTTGCAGGATCTCGGCGTTGGTGGAACGCGCGCAGCCGGCATGGATCTGCATCACAAGCCCATCCTCGACCGACATGCGCGCCATCTCGATCAGCATATGGTTGGAGAACTGATCCGCCTCGGCCTGCGTAATATCGCCCGCCAGCGCCTTGTCCAAAAGCGCCTGCATCTGAGCGCTGTCCAAAAGCTCTGTCGCAAGAGTCGCGACGCCATGATCGGTCGCCGTCGCCCCGGCGCGCTTGAAGACAGCGCGGCGATTGGCCAAGGCAGCAAGGTAGCCTGCAAACAGGGCCGTGTTCTCGCCGGTCATCTCCCCCAGTTTCTCAAGGTTCGCGGCAAAGCCTGCATCAAGCGGGTCGGTCACAGCATCGGGTCGGAATGTGGGGATCAGACGAGTGCCATTGCCCGATTTCGCAAAAGCCGCGTGCGGCGCCAGATCATCAAGCGCGCTATCGGTCGTGGCGAGCACATCAATATGCAGACGATCAAGAAGCGCGCAGGGCAGAAAGGCGGGCGTCTTCAGCTCTTCATCAATCGCATCATAGATCGCGTCAGCCGTCTGGGGCGTCAACGCGATCTCAATCCCGAAGACATGGGTAAGCGTATATTCCATCCATTGCCGCGAAGGTGTGCCCAGAAACAGATGCCAGTGATCAGCCAGCCTGCGAAAGATGGCGCGCGGGTTGCGATCCGCCGGTGGCACACCAATCCCCAGACTGTCCAGCGGCATCCCTTGCGAATAGAGCATACGGAAGACGTAGTGATCCGGGATTATCAGCAGTTCGGCAGGATCAGAAAAGGGTTGGTTTTGCGCAAACCAGTCCGGCACCGTGTGCCCATGTGGCGACAGGATCGCCAGATCGGCAATCGCGTCGAATATCTCCTCGGCCTGTGATGTCGGGTCGGTCATAGGGTCTCCTGCGGGGCTCAAGGGCGCACTCTAGGCGGGCCACAGCGTCAAGCCAAGCGAAGCCATGGGCGTGGATTGAACATCGGATACGAACTTCTAATATCGCGTTATGATAAACCTGACTTTCAAGCAATTGAGATATTTTGAGGCCGTGGCCTCGCTGGGCCATTTCGGACGTGCGGCAGATGTCTGCGCGATCTCACAGCCCGCGATTTCCGTTCAGATCAAGGAGCTTGAGCAGGCTCTGGGCATGCCGCTCTTTGAGCGCGGGACGCGCCATGTGCGGCTGACGGCCTTTGGCGAGGAATTCGCCAGCCGCGTCCGGGCGATCCTGCGCTCTGTCGATGATCTCAGTGATCTGGCGCGCGCCTCTGACAAGGGGCTCGTGGGCAAGCTGCGTTTGGGTGTCATTCCCACAATCGCGCCGTATCTTTTGCCCCGCATCATTGGAAATCTTGCCCTGTCTCACCCCGATCTCGACGTCCATATCCGAGAGACCCGGACCAAGCGCCTGATCCGCGAGCTTGATGAAGGACAGCTTGACACTGCTATCGTGGCTCTGCCGATCTCCGAGCCCAGTTTGGCCGAGGTCGAGCTCTTTGAGGAGGATTTCGTGCTCGTGCGCAAGCTCAGCGATGCGGCCCTGCCCGTGCCTGACAGCGCCTCCTTGCGTGAAATGCGTCTATTGCTGCTGGAGGAAGGCCACTGCTTTCGCGATCAGGCCCTGTCCTTTTGCGGCATGCGCTCTACCCTGCCCCGTGAAGGCATGGAGGGAAGCTCGCTCTCCACGCTTGTGCAGATGGTGGGCGCCGGGATCGGGGTCACGCTGATCCCCGAGATGGCCGTACCGGTCGAGACCAGATCGGCACCGGTATCCATCGCGCGCTTTACCGATCCGACCCCATCGCGCAGGATCGGGATGATCTGGCGCAAGAGCACCCCCCTGACACGGCAGCTTGAGCAGATCGCACAGGTGGTCAAGCGCTGCGCAATCCCCGAGGTTCAGTAACGCGAGCGTGTCAGATCAGGGCTATACCGGGCGCCGCGATTGGCGCACATTGACCTGTGTAACTTCGCGCTATTCTTAAAGAAGCAGTTAATGGAGTCCCCAGTCATGCCCGCGTTCCGTTTTCTCCTTTGCCTGACCGCACTTGCCCTGTCTCTCGCCGCCTCGCCCGCTGCGGCACAAGGCCGTGCAGCCTCTGTCGGCGTCCAAGAGGTCGAGATGCGCAGCCTGTCGGAAACAGTCCCCGTCTTTGCGGAGGTTGTGACAGCGCGCGACGGAGCCGTTGCCAGCCGCGTTGCCGGCAATGTGGAGAAGGTTTTCGTGCTGGCGGGCGATATCGTGGCCGAAGGCGATCTGTTGGTGCAGCTGAACCGGGAGCTTGCGCAGATCCGCGTGGCCCAGTCAGAGGCCCAGCTGGTCGAGGCGGAAGCGAGCATTGCCACAGCGCAGGTCCGGCTTGACCGCGCCAATATCGCGCTGGAGCGGGTTCAGGCACTGGAGGGTTCAAGCTCGTTCAGCCAGGGCAGGCTCGATGATGCGACCTCTGACATGCTCGAGGCGCGCAGCCAGCTGCTGGAAGCGCAGGCTCGCGAGAAAAGCAGCGAGGCGCAATTGGCCGAGACCCGCTACCAGCTGGAACGCGGTCAAATCAAAGCCCCCTTCCCCGGTGTGGTGATCGAGGTCACAACCATTCCCGGCGCCTTTATTCAGGCGGGCACGCCGCTGGTCCGCCTGCTCGATACCGAAGCCTTCGAGGTTCAGGCCAGCGTGCCCGCCCGCTACGTGGCCGATCTGCAGCCAGGTCAACAAATGCAGGCCAGCACCGAGACAGGCCAAGAGCTGACGCTTAGCCTGCGCGCCGTCCTGCCGCTGGAAGACAGTGCCACGCGG
>CAYGUB010000128.1:0-1170 GCA_964352845.1 uncultured Rhodobacterales bacterium
GGTGGCGTCATTATCCAGAGCCACTAGGCAAGGCACGCCGCGGCCTTTGGTGAACTCCCCGCGCACCGTGTGGCCTGGGCCCTTGGGGGCCATCATGATCACATCAACGCCCGCCTTGGGCTCAATCAGGCCGAAATGCACGTTCAGACCATGCGCAAAGGCAATCGCCGCGCCGTCGCGGATATTGTCATGGACGTATTTCTTGTAGGTCTCGGCCTGCAATTCATCGGGCATGGTGAACATGATCAGATCGGCCCAGGCAGCGGCCTCGGCGATCTCCATCACTTTCAGCCCTTCGCCCTCCGCTTTCGCCTTGGAGGCGGATCCTTCGCGCAGGGCGACGACGAGGTTCTTGGCCCCGGAATCGCGCAGGTTCAGCGCATGCGCGTGACCTTGGCTACCATAGCCCAGAATGGCGACTTTCTTGTCCTTGATCAGATTAACATCGCAGTCGCGATCATAGTAGACGCGCATCCCGTCTCCCCTTTTTTCTTACTATCCAACATGCACCCGCAAATCGTGTTTCTGCCTTGGCCTGCGAGCATCCCCGCGCGTCATAGCGGCTTTGTCTCGGGATGCAAAGATAGGAATGATCAGGGTCAAGCGGATCGGCAATTGGCAAGGCTGTGGCTTGCGCTATGTTAGGGCCAACGAAAAGCGGAGGTATGTGATGAGCGGCTTGCTGGCCCTTCTTGATGATGTCGGCGCGATTGCCAAACTTGCGGCAACGCAGATGGATGATGTGGCGGCGCAAGCCAGCAAGGCGGGCGCCAAGGCTGCCGGCGTCGTGATTGATGATGCGGCCGTGACGCCCAAATATGTCACCGGCCTGCCTGCGGCGCGCGAATTGCCGATCGTGTGGAAAATCGCGCGGGCGTCCTTCTTCAACAAGCTGGTGATCCTGCTGCCTGCTGCCTTGTTGCTCAACACGTTTCTGCCCTGGGTGATGACGCCACTATTGATGCTGGGCGGGGCCTATCTGTGTTTTGAGGGTGCGGAGAAGGTCTGGCACCTTTTCGTGCCCCATAAAGAGCACGGTCCGCAACAGGCCGAAACGCTGGATGAGGCGCATCTGGAGGAGACCCGCGTCAAGGGCGCGATCAAGACCGATTTCATCCTCTCGGCCGAGATCATGACGATTTCGCTGGCCCAGATCGAGACCTCCTCGCT
>CAYGUB010000128.1:1180-7791 GCA_964352845.1 uncultured Rhodobacterales bacterium
ACTGCCGCAGCACTCGCATTGGTCGCGGTGGTGATCACGGCACTGGTCTATGGCGCGGTGGCGATACTGGTCAAGGCCGATGATCTGGGGCTGACCATGGGCCAATACGGGCGGCTCGCGGCGACGCGGGCTCTGGGGCGCGGCATTGTGCATTTCATGCCCTATCTTATGAAGTTTATTGCGTTTATCGGCACAACCGCAATGCTATGGGTGGGGGGCAATATCATCATCCACGGCATGCATGAGCTTGGGCTGGACTGGCCCTATGCGCCGATCAAGGAACTTGCCAAATCGGCGGGCGGGGATGCGGGCTTTGTCAATTGGGCGGTGACCGCAGGGCTTGACGGGGTGTTCGGCCTGATCGTGGGGCTTGCGCTGATCCCATTTGTCATCAAGCTGATCTTGCCGGCAACCAGCCTGTTGCGCGGTCAGACGTCACAGGATGCGCCGCATTGACAGGTTCTGCAAAACCCGAATCTGCGCGCTGCGCCGTCAGACGCATTACGACGCAGTCGGATTTGTATATGCAGATAGACTTTGCCTCGCCGACCGCTGCGGCGTAAACACAGCGCAAAGAGAAAAGGATATCCCCATGCCCGCTTTGCTTGACCATATCGACCCGGATGGATTGCGCGAATTTTCGGTGGTCTTTACCGACCGCTCGCTGAATTCCATGTCCAAGGCCTTCCAGGGCGTGATGACCGACATCTCCGCCATGCTCAAAGAGGTGTATGGGGCGGAAAGCGTGGCTCTTGTTCCGGGCGGCGGCACCTTCGCGATGGAGGCCGTCGCGCGGCAATTTGCAAGCGGCAAGCCTGCTCTGGTCGTGCGCAATGGCTGGTTTTCTTATCGCTGGTCCCAGATCATGGAGAATGGCGGGCTGCCATCGGCCACCACTGTGATGAAGGCGCGCCAGACCGGCAATGACAGCCGCGCGCCCTTCGCGCCCTGTCCGATTGATGAGGTCACCGCAAAGATCCGCGCTGAGAAGCCTGAGGTGGTCTTCGCCCCGCATGTAGAGACCTCGGCCGGGGTGATCCTGCCTGACGACTATATCAAGGCGTTGTCGGATGCCGCCCATGAGGTCGGTGCGCTGATGGTTCTGGATTGCATCGCCTCTGGCTGCGCCTGGGTCGATATGAAGGCAACCGGGGTCGATGTGCTGATCTCTGCCCCGCAAAAAGGCTGGTCTGCCACGCCTTGTGCGGGTCTGGTGATGATGTCAGCCCGGGCGCGCGCCAGGATTGACGAGACGACATCGGACAGTTTCGCCATTGATCTGAAGAAATGGCTGTCGATCATGGAGACCTATGAGAATGGCGGGCATGCCTATCATGCGACCATGCCCACAGACGGGCTGCGCGCCTTTCGCGACACGATGCTGGAGACGCGCGATTACGGTTTTGAGCGTCTGCGCGAGGCGCAATGGCGGCTGGGCAATGCTGTGCGCGAACTGATGAAATCCAACGGTATCAGCTCTGTCGCCGCTGACGGGTTTGGCGCGCCGGGTGTTGTGGTCTGCTACACAGATGATCCTGCTGTGCAAAATGGCTCGCGGTTCTCAGCGCGTGGCGTGCAGATCGCCGCAGGTGTGCCGCTGGAATGTGACGAGCCTGAGGATTTCCGCACCTTCCGCATCGGGCTCTTTGGGCTTGACAAGCTCTATGATACCGATGCGACCCTCGCGGCGCTGGAGGAGGTTCTGGCGGATGTGCTTACCGAGAGCCGAGGCCAAGCTGCATAAGCGCTTTGCGCACCGGTCGTGCGTCATGGATCATCCCGATCCCGCGCGACCGGAGGTCCTTGAGCCATTGCGCGTCCGACATCGACACTCGGTTGAGCATATCTATTCCCTGCACACGGGCACGCACCTCCAGACGCCGGGCCTTGTCATAGGCGGTCAGCATCTCATCACTGCCAAGCGGATGCACCCGCGCAAGGTCAAGCAGGCTGCCCATATCGGCAAGGCTCATATTCAAACCCTGCGCTCCGATGGGCGGGACCACATGCGCGGCCTCCGCGATCAGCGCGAGGCGTCTCGCTGCGAAGCGATCCGCAATCTGCGCAATGATTGGCCAGATCGTGCGGTTCGACGCGAGGCTGAGTTTGCCGTAAAGCCCGCAGGAACGGGTCGCCAGCTCCGCCTCGAAGGCAGGTTGGTCCATCTGTGACAGCTCTATCGCGCGCGCGCTGCGCTCCATCCACACAATAGCGGAAGACGGATGCCCGCCGTGATCGGGCAGAGGCACCAGCGTGAACGGCCCGCCGCTGCGGTGGATCTCTGTCGAGATATTGTCATGCGGGAATTCATGCGTGACCGCGAAGGCCAGCGCCTTTTGCCCGTAGCGCGTCGTCGCGACCTCAATCCCCGCATCGCTGCGCAACCGTGAACCGCGCCCATCCGCTGCAATCACCAGATCGCAGGTGATATGGCTGTCATCGCTGAGCCAGACCTTGGCATGTTTTGTCCGCGCAAGCATCCGCGTGGTCGCAACCCCGGGCCGGAAATCCACGCTGGGCAGGCTGCTGAGGCGACCCAGAAGCTCGCGACGGATCAGCCAGTTCGGCAAGTTCCAGCCAAAGGGCAGCTCGGAGACGTCACTGGCATCGAAATCGCGTGTGGCCCGGGGCATGCCGTCAACCCCGCCCGCATCGACGATCCGCATGACCTGAAGTGCCGTCGCATGCGGGCTGAGATCGCGCCAGACCCCCGCGCGCTCCAGAATACCGACCGAGGGTTGCAGGAAGGCCGTTGATCTCAGATCGGCCCCGTCGCTGTTGCGCTCCGTGACCGGCGGAGCGGGATCGACGCAGATCACATGATAGCCCGCCGAGCCAAACAGGCAGGCCGCCGTCAGCCCGGCCACGCCGCCACCCGAAATTACGATATCGCAGTTTTCCATACTCATCGCTCAGAGATAGGGCGCGGGTCCGGGGCCGCAAAGGGTGAGACGGCCACCTGCTTCAGAAAGTCGCTGAGATCATGGGTGTGATGATGGATAAAGGGCTCTGGCTTCGCTGCAGGCGCGACATGGACGGTGCGCAGGCCCATATCATGCGGGGCGGCCAGATTGCGCGGATCGTCCTCAAACATGGCCGCGCGGCCGGGCTCCAGCCCATCAAGATCAAACACGGTCGCGAAAGCATCATGGCGTGGCTTGGGACGGTAGCCTGCATGCTCGATGCCATAGACTGCGTCAAACGCCCCCTCAAGCCCGCGCCCCCGTGCGACAAGTTGCGCGTAAGGGGCGGTGCCATTGGTGTAGATGATCTTGCGCCCCGGCAGCGCATCAATCGCATCGCGCAAGGCGGGGTCGGGCTGCAAGGCCGAAAAGTCGATATCATGGACATCGTCAAGAAACGCCTTGGGTTCAATCCTGTGCTCTGCCATCAGCCCGGCCAGCGTCGTGCCATATTCCTGCCAATAGTGTCGCCGCAGCGCATCTGCCGCCCGCCTGTCCACCCCGGCAATTTCCACGATATGGGTGATCATCTTGTGCTCGATCTGATCGAACAGGCGCATCTCGGGCGGATAGAGCGTGTTGTCGAGGTCAAAGATCCAGGTCTCGACATCTGTGAAATCGTGAGGCGCCATGGGGGCTTCTTGCGCGACGGCGGCGCACAGATCAATGGCAATTGTGTTTGTGATCGGGAATGGGCTAGCGTTGCGGCGTGACGACGGGGAGTGTGCGATGCTGACGAAACCACCGGCCAATGATGCCTATGCGTTGATCCTGAACGCTATTGATACCGGGACCTACCGCCCCGGCGACCGGTTGGTGGAAAGTGAGTTGGCCGAACGCTTCGGTGTCTCGCGCACGCCCATCCGCGAGGCGCTGCAGCGGCTTGAGACGCAATCCATGCTGACCCGCGACGGGCGCAGTCTGATCGTGGCCTCGCTGGATCACAACCAGATGGCAGAGCTTTACACCGTGCGCGGCGCGCTTGAAGGGCTCGCCGCCGAGCTTGCAGCCCAGCATGCGGCAGCCGAGGAAATTCAGGTCCTTTATGCCATGGTCGAGGAAGATCGCGGGTTTCTCAGCCAGCCCGGTCTGCTCGCGCAGGCCAATCGCCGGTTTCACCGCCAGATCCATCTGGCCTCCCATAACAGCTTTCTGGTCAAGCAGCTTGACCTTGTCTACCGCTCGATGGCGCTGCTGGCCACAACCTCGCTGGCCGCCGAAGGGCGCGGGGAGATCGCCTTGCAAGAGCATCGCGAGATTGTCGACGCGATTGAGGCACGGGACGGGGAGCGCGCGTCACAGGCGCTGCGCGATCACCTCTCCATCGCGTTTCAGGTCCGCTTGCGCATCGATGCCGGTCGCATCTCCGACTGAGCCCTGCCACTCCGTCCCGCCAAACTGACCGTGATCGGTCTTGTCCCAGAAAAACGGCCGGAAGAGCAGCTCGATCAGGCCTTTATAGGCTGCCAGAGTGGCGAAGATGAAATAGATGGGCATAGAGAATATCCAGATCAGGGCCGGGCGGTTTTCCAGCCGTGCGGCGGCGAGCCCGAAGACAAACAGGCTAACGAGCTCTGCTGTGACATAGATCATAGCCAGGCTGAGCGTGCCGAGCCCCGGTATCACCGACAGGATGGGATGGGTCAGGCCCAAGGCGCTGACAATGACGCTGAGCCACAGAACGGGGGCAAGAAAGAACGCAGCCAGCGTGCCCAGAAACAACAGCTGGAAGCCAAGATATCGCTTCAGGCCCAGATCACGCAGCAGCCTTATGGGCTGACGCATATGCACAGCCCAGGTCACGGCATAGCCCTTGAGCCATCGCGACCGCTGCCGCACCCAAGGCCAAAGCCGGCTATTGGCCTCTTCCTGCGTCACGGTCTGCAAGATCTCGCAGCGATAGCCGTGGCGGGCCAGACGCATGCCCAGATCGGCATCCTCAGTCACATTATGCGCATCCCACGCCCCCAGCTTGTCCAGAGCGTCCCGGCGGAAAAACAGCGTCGTGCCGCCCAGCGGGATTGCGAGCCCCAACCTCTCCAGCCCCGGCAGCATCACACGAAACCAGGCGGCATATTCAAACGAAAAGCAGCGCGACAGCCAGTTTCGATGCGGGTTGTAGAAGCTCAGGATCCCTTGCAGGCAGACAAGCTCGGGCGGGGCGTTGGCAAACCGCGCCGCCACCCGGTACAGCTGATCGGGCGCCGGGGCGTCTTCGGCATCATAGACCCCGATAATATCGCCCGTCGTGAAATCCAGCGCGTAATTCATGGCGCGCGGTTTGGTCTTGACCGTGCCCATCGGGACCCGGATGACCCGCATCCAATGGGGCAGGGTGGTATTGGTCAGAGCCGCGCGGGTAATCGGGTCGTCACTTTCGACAACCAGACAGATCTCCAGCAGCTCCGGCGGGTAGTCGATGCGCGACAGCCGCGCGATCAGGGCCTGCGCGATGTTATCCTCGCGAAACAGCGGGACCAGCACCGATATGCGCGGGAGTTTCGCGCGCGGCGCGGGACGTCTTGGGGCGTCAGCGACATGTGGGTTGCGCCACAGGGCCAGTGCCCCGCAAAGCGCTTTGAGGCTGGTGTGGAGGATTAAGATCAGCGTCGCCACAGCCAGTAAAGCGCCGATTGTGACGCTGACCGACCAGCTGAGCGCTGCCAGAAATCCAAGTACCGCCACCACCGTGAACAGGCGCGAGCGCATCACCGACCAGTCGCGGCAGCTGAATTGTCGTGGGGTTCGGGTCTCTGCCATTGCGACAAGCGCGGGGCCGTAGATATCGGTAATCGTATCGTGCAACGCCTCTTCCTCGCAGAGCACGAATTCCGCCTCTCCCTGTTCGGGCGGCACGCGCATCTGGACGCGGGCCATAGCGCCGGGCCGGGCAATCGCTACGACCAGCCTTCCATTGCGCCTGCGCCAGGCGAGACAGCCCAGCCGGACGCAGTCGCGCGGCTCAAAGAGTGGTGCCAGTGTGGGGTCCGGCGGGTCACGCGCCAGATCAACAGTCTCGCTGCCGCATTGCCGCGCGAGCGCAGAGGTCAGATGTTGGGGAGCGATCATATTCTGGGCGATCAGAATTTCGCCCAGGGCCACGTTCTCACGCTTCTGCAGCTCCAGCGCCCGGGCGAGATCTTCGGGGGACAGGACCCCGTCATTGACCAGCAAGCGACCGATCAGCGGCGGGGCGCCCGCGCCACGTGCTAGTCGGGGGCGGTCATCGTGCCGTTGACGCGCCCGACCAGCGCGGATGAAAACCGGCGCATTCATTAAACAGAACATCCCTCAAGCGCGCTTACATCGCTAGATAAGGGGAGGGCTGTTAAATTTACGTTACAAACCGGCGATCAGGCCCGCTCACACAGTCTGGCTGGCCCGCTGCGCCATTGCGGCGGCAAAATTCTCGAACAGATAATAGCTGTCCTGCGGCCCGGGCGAGGCTTCGGGATGGTATTGCACGCTGAAAACCGGCTGATCCTTCACCCGGATCCCGCAATTGGAGCCGTCAAACAGCGAGACATGCGTCTCGATCACGTGATCGGGCAGGGTCTGGCTATCCACCGTGAAGCCATGGTTCATCGAGGTGATCTCCACCTTGCCGGTCTGCAGATCCTTGACCGGATGGTTCGCGCCGTGATGGCC
>CAYGUB010000129.1:0-7765 GCA_964352845.1 uncultured Rhodobacterales bacterium
GTCCTTGATCACGAAATAGGGCCAGAAGGGCACGGTGTCTTTCTCGGCCTCGGCTTTCGAGGCGCGGCGCACTTCGACCCCGGTGGGGTTGTTGTTGCCGGTGGTGTGGAAGGCCCAGATATGGACCGCCACCAGCGCGGCAATCACGAAGGGCAGCAGGTAATGCAGGCTGAAGAAACGGTTCAGCGTGGCATTGTCCACTGCGGGCCCACCGAGAAGCCAGGTCTGGATCGGTTCGCCAATGAAGGGGATGGCACCAAACAGGCCGGTGATCACGGTCGCGCCCCAGAAGGACATCTGACCCCATGGAAGCACGTAGCCCATGAAGGCGGTGCCCATCATCAGCAGGTAGATGATCATGCCGATGATCCAGGTGATCTCCCGCGGGGCCTTGTAGGAGCCGTAATAGAGGCCACGGAAGATGTGCAGATAGACCGCCACAAAGAACAGCGACGCGCCATTGGCATGCAAATAGCGCAGCATATAGCCGCCATTGACGTTGCGCATGATGTGCTCGACCGAGGCGAAGGCCTCGTTGACATGCGGGGTGTAATGCATTGCCAGCACGATGCCGGTGACGATCTGCAGCACCAGCACAAAGGTCAGAACGATGCCCCAGATCCACATCCAGTTGAGGTTCTTCGGCGTGGGGATCATCAATGTGTCATACATCAGCCCAACGATGGGCAGGCGCGAATGAATCCACTTCTCGCCGCCTGTCTTGGGCTCGTAATGGTCGTGTGGGATACCAGCCATGTGTTTTCTCCCTTAACCCAGTTTCAGAGTTGAATCGTCAGTGAAGGTCGCAACCGGCACCGGCAGGTTGGTCGGTGCGGGACCTTTGCGGATACGGCCCGCCGTGTCGTAATGCGAGCCGTGGCAGGGGCAGAACCAGCCGCCAAAATCACCCGCATCGCCGAGCGGCACACAGCCCAGATGCGTACAGACGCCCATCATCACCAGCCATTCGCCGTTTTCATCCAGCGCGCGGTTCTCGTCAGAGGCATCGACATCGCCCAGATTATCGTTTTGCGCCACGGGATCGGGCAATTCGCTGAGCTCGACGGAGCGTGCGGCCTCGATTTCTTCCTCGGTGCGGCGGCGAATGAAAACCGGTTTGCCGAGCCATTTGACCGTGATCTGCGTGCCCGGCTCAATGCTGGAGACATCTACATCGATCGATGCCAGCGCCTGAACGTCGGCAGATGGGTTCATCTGATTGACCAGAGGCCAGATCGCCGCGCCTGCGGTGACAGCCCCGGCACCAGCGGTTGCGTAATACAAGAAATCTCGGCGCGTTCCGCCTTGGTGGTCGTCTGCGTGGGACATTTGCGCGTCTCCGTCTCATGTGCCAGCACGTCTGGCAGTAACCTTACGGCTCACTGCACCTATTGCATGAGCTCGACGCCGCTAGATATATGGCAAGTGCGCCCCGCGTAAAGGCGTGAAAACATCGCAGGTCAAACCAATTGTCGCACCAGTTGCAAATCGCGGCCTATGAGCCTGATTTGGCCCCGAATCTGGGCTCTTTGGTGCGTTTGGGCGTGTGTTTCGGCTGTCCGGTCCATGTGATCGAGCCCTGTGGCTTCCCGTTTTCGCTGCGCTTGCTGAAAACCCGGGCGCTGGATTACGCGGATCAGGCCGAGATTCTTCACCATGACGACTGGTCAAGCTTTGCTGCGGGCAAACAGGGTCGGACGGTGCTTCTGACCACAAAGGGTGCGACAGATTTGTGGGATTTCGCGTTTCAGCCGGGCGATTGCCTGCTTCTGGGCCGCGAAAGCGCGGGCGTGCCGCAAGCGGTGCATGACAGCGCGGATGCCCGTGTGGCGATCCCGATGCCAGGCGGGGGACGGTCACTGAATGTAGCGATTGCGGCGGGGATCGCGCTGGCAGAAGGCCTGCGCCAATTGCGCTAGCGTGGCGCGAGGTCCTTGACCATGTCGCGATGCGCAATCCCGGCATCATCATATTCAGGCCCGAAGGCCGTAAAGCCCACCCGTTCGTAGAAGCCGATGGCGTGGGTTTGCGCGCCAAGTACCGCCTGCTTGAAACCCTGCGTGGCCAGATCGGCGAGAACAAACCGCATCAGCCGCCCCCCTGCCCCGATACCGCGATGGCTGCGGAGCACCGCGACCCGCTGGATTTTTGCGCGCGCCCCCAGATCAAGGACACGCGCAGTCCCCATGGGCGTGTCCCCGTCGCGCATCAGGTAGTGGCGGCACTGTTCATCCTTGCCGTCGACCTCTTCTTGTTCGGGCACGTTCTGGCCCGTTATGAACACCTCGCGCCGGATGGCGAGGCACAGCGCCAGCTCTTGCGGGGTGGCGATGGTGATCATGCGGACGGCATGGTCTCGGTCAGGCTGGGGCGCTGGGAGATCTTTTCAAACCAGGCGGCAAGCGTCGGGTGGCCCGCGCGCCAGTTCCTGTCTGCATGGCGAAAGTCGAGATAGCCAAGCGCGCAGGCCAGAGCGATCTGGCCCATGTCAAGCTGTGCCCCGAGCGTCTCGCCCTCGAGACTGGCAAGCGCCCGGGTGATCTTGTTCCATTGGCTTTCGACCCAATCGGGGGATTGTGTGGCCTCTTGCCGGCAGCGGGTCTCGTAGACCATCAGGATCGCGGCATCCATGATCCCGTCTGCCAGCGCCTCAAGCGTGAGCACCTTGAACAGCCTGTCGGCCGGGTAGAAGGCGCTATCGCTGTCGAGATAGCGACAGATCACGCGGCTATCAAACAGCACCTCCCCCGCATCCGTGACGAGCGCGGGGATCTTGCCCAGCGGGTTGAGATCCGTTGGCATCTTCTCGGGCGCGAGAGGGTGGCCGATGGCATAGGCGAGCTCTATGCGGTCCATCTGGCCTGTTTCGCGGGCAAGGACCTGAACCTTGCGGCAATAGGGAGAGGCGGGGTTGTCATGCAGGATCATGGGATCAGCCTTGTGGAATAGTGGCGAGCATGGCGTCGCGCTGCGAGAAGATTTCATAGAAGGAGGACAGGCTGTCATGGCTTTTGCGCCAGTCGCGATCCGGGCAACGCAGATCGAGATAGCCCAGAGCCGCGCCGATAGCGATCTGGCCTATATTGAGCGGGCCGGACAGATGGCTCATCCAGCGGGTCTCCAGCGCATCGAGCGCGCCTGCGATCTTGCGCCACTGGCCTTCGACCCAGTCGGGGTAGCGGATCTCTTCGGGGCGCAGCCGGGTCTCGTAGGTCATCAGTATCGCGGCATCAAGAATACCGTCCGCCGTGGCCTCCAGCGTCAAAAGCTCCCAATGCCGCGCGCCGGAGCTATAGAGCCCCGCCTTGGCGCGATCATCGAAAAACCGGCAGATCACCCGGCTGTCGTAAAGCGTCACACCGTTGGCGCGTTCCAGCGTGGGGATTTTGCCCAGCGGGTTGAGCGCAGTCGGATTGGTGCCTGAATCCAGCGGCGTGCCACCGGAGGCGATCATCTCGACATCGTCAAGCTGACCGGTTTCGCGCAGCACAAGATGCACTTTGCGCACGTAAGGAGAGGTCGGGCTGGAATAGAGTTTCATATCATATCCTTTATTGGATCGTGCATCATCTGGCCCAGTTCGGGCAATCCCGATCCTATCCCATTTTGCACAACCTGATTCGCAGCTGCCAGACGCGCCGGCTCCGGCTTGTTCTGACCCAGCTTCCACGTGCCGTGGGTTTCGCGCACGGTCATGGCGAGCGGCACAATGGCGCGCATCATCCGGTCCATCACACCGTCAGACATTTTCGCACTGCTCCATGCGGGTTTCGGGTCCAGCCGCGTCTCGAAATGCGCCGATTGCCGGTCGAGCAGATCGTGGAGCACCTCAAAGGGTTGCAGCTCCAGCAGCCCGCGCAGACGGATGGCGATGTAGTTCCATGTGGGCACCTGATCGGGCAGCTCATACCAGTCGGGCGAAATGTAGCTGTCCGGGCCAAGAACCGTGAGCGTCGCGCCCAAGGGCCCGTGCGAGCCTGCAAGCGCGCGGGCAATCGGGTTGGAGCGCATCAGATGCATTTCCGCTCGCGCGCCGTCCGGCGCCAACAGAAACGGGATATGGGCCGTCTCCGGCCCGCTCTCGCCGTTGATGGCAAGCGTCCCGAAGCCGCGCGCCCGGGCGAAGGCTGCGTTTCGGGCGTCAGTCGCGGTATCAAATGCGGGGTTGGGATGCATGGGCTGGCCTTTCCTGCGCAAGACTTGCCTGAAATCCCGGCCGTTGGAAAGCCGGTTCGAAAACGCTGGCAGGCAAGGCATGCCATGCCGCTTGATCCGGAATTTTCCCCTATCTGGTTTTTACGAAATGGCGATGCTGAGCGGCAAGAGATGAAAACCATGGCCCCGATCGGGTCAAACACGGAGAGACCGGATATGACGATGCAGCTGAAACTGGTTGATGCGCATTCCACCCAAACCCCACGCTTCACGGAGCGGCTGACATATCCCGGTCACGACATCCCCTATGGCTACAGCATTGGCGGCGCATTTGCCGGCCCGCGCGTGCTGGTGGCCGGTGAGACAGATCTGGTGCGCGCGACCTTCGCCCGGCTGTCCAAGCTGCCGACATTGCCCTGGATGCGCGGCCAGCTTCTGATCGTCGATCTTGAGGCAGCGGACACAGACACTGCGTCGCGCGCTACTGACGATATCTGGAAGACACCGTTCGACGAGATGATCATGCTGCCTTTTGCCAGCCGGGAGAGTTCGTTCAAGCAGGGGGTCGATGATTTCTACTGGTCGGTCCTGCGTCTTTGCGCAGATCTGGGCATGATCTCGGGGCGCGGCGTGCGCATGGTTGGCAAGGGTCACACGGTCAGAAACCTGTCGGCACCTCAGGCCGTTCAGGCCATCAGCGTCTGAGCATCCCGCGGTGCGACCCGGGCCTGCACGATCTGGCCCACAGGCTGGTCGGTGCCGAAATGAACTTCGGCAAATTGCTCGGTCCGGCCCATGCGCGGCGCTTCCATCAGAATGCTGTGTGACGCCCCGCGCTGCGTCTCGATATGGGCGGCGACCTGAGCCGCGCCTGCCTGACGCAAACGCTTCGCCCGGGCCTTGATCACCGGGCCGGGCAATTGCGGCATCCGCGCCGCCGGAGTCCCCTTGCGCACCGAATAGGGGAAGACATGCAGCCAGGTCAGGTCGCAGTCGGATATCAGGCGGACAGAGTTTTCAAACATGGCATCGGTCTCTGTCGGGAAACCTGCGATGATATCGGCGCCAAAGGTCATATCGGGCCGCAGCGCGCGCGCTTCGTGACAAAACCGGATCGCATCATCGCGCAGGTGGCGGCGCTTCATCCGTTTGAGGATCATGTCATCGCCTGCCTGCAGGGACAGATGCAGATGCGGCATCAGCCGCGGCTGGGTGGCGATCGCCTCCATCAGATCCGGGTCGACCTCAATCGAATCGATGGAGCTGATCCGAAGCCGTGGCAAATCCGGCACCAGCTTCAGGATACGTTGCACAAGATTGCCCAGCTTCGGCGCGGCCGGCAGATCGGCGCCCCAGGAGGTCATATCGACCCCCGTCAGCACCACCTCATTATAACCCGCGCCGACCAGCCGTTTGATCTGTTCAACCACCACACCCGCAGGCACCGAGCGTGAATTGCCGCGCCCGAAAGGAATGATGCAAAAGGTGCAGCGGTGGTCACAGCCGTTCTGGACCTGCACATAGGCGCGAGAGCGGGTGCCGAACCCGTCGATCAGGTGGCCAGCTGTCTCGGTGACGGACATGATGTCATTGACACGCAGCCGCTCCGTCTGCGGGGTCATGCCTGCCCAGGTTGCGGGATCCATCTTCTCGGTATTGCCGAGGACCAGATCGACCTCTTCCATCGCGGCGAAGCTCTCGGGCTCGATCTGCGCTGCACAACCGGTCACGACAAGCCGGGCATTGGGGTTGTCCCGCCGCAGCTTGCGGATTTCCTGACGGGCCTTGCGTACCGCTTCCGCCGTCACCGCGCAGGTATTGAGCACGACCGTATCGTCGAGCGCGCCCGTCATGGCCCGCATCGCCTCGGTCTCATAGGCGTTGAGCCTGCACCCATGGGTGACGAATTTGGGCGGCTGGCCCGACATCATCCCCTCCAGACGCCGTCAAAGACATGCGCAGTGGGGCCCGCCATCCAGACACCGTCCTCGCGCCAGTCGATCTCCAGCCGACCTCCGTCCAGATCAATCCTGACGCTGCGCCCCGTGAGCCCGCGCCTATGCGCCGCCACACCAACCGCGCAGGAGGAAGAGCCCGAAGCCAGCGTGATTCCAACGCCGCGTTCCCAGACCCGCATGCGGATGTGATCGGGCCCGATGATCTGGGCGATCTGCACATTGGTCCGCTCGGGAAACAGTGCGTGGTGCTCATGCGCGGGGCCAAAGGTCTCCAGATCTATTGCGGCGATATCATCCATGAAAAAGCTGCAATGCGGATTGCCCATGCCGGTCGCGGTCGGATCACCCTCCATGGGCAGCGCCAGCGTCTCCATCTCGCGCGCCAAAGGAATGTCACGCCAACCCAGCAATGGCTGTCCCATATTGACCGAGGCGATCCCGTCATCCCGCATCACGGCCTGCAAGATCCCGCGCTCCGTTCGCAGCGAAAGCCGCCCTGTCCCGCGCCGGTTCATCTCATGATGGGCGATACAGCGGGTGGCATTGCCGCAAGCCCCGGCTGTGCTGCCATCGCTGTTGTAGAAACTGAGCGCAAGATCGGCCTGAGCGCAGTCCTCGATGACAGCCAGCTGATCAAATCCGACACCAAAATGGCGATCCCCCATAGCCCGCGCGAGCTCTGGCGAAACCACGCCTTCATCCCGGCGACGGTCAATCACCACGAAATCATTGCCAAGCCCGTGCATCTTCATGAAGGGCAAGCCAGCATTGACGGCATCCTCAAACATGCCGCGCGATATAGTCCGATTGATGCGACATTAAAAGAGCGCCTCGGTTTTTGGGGTTGACCGGGTGGATACAGCTTTCTAGATACACCGCTTGTGAGGGCCCTTAGCTCAGTTGGTAGAGCGGCTGACTTTTAATCAGTAGGTCGCAGGTTCGAACCCTGCAGGGCTCACCATTTTTATGAATTGTTGTGACGACTCATGATCTTTGACCATTTTGATCATGTTTTTGGTCTTTTTGATCGCCAACTTTGGTCATTGGATCTTTTTCGTAGTCTTCCCCGTACTCCTGCTGTTTGAGGCCGTTGGTGTAGCGGGCGAGAAGTGTTCATTCGGCGCGGGTGCGAAGATCTCAGGGTTCGGCCGGAAAGCAGACCTCTGTAGCAAGAGCGAAATAGTTGCTCGCAATAGGCAAGGCACAAAGACCTCTTGCCTTTAGAGCAGCCCGTATCGACCGGCGGACGGATTGCCTGTAAACACTGTCAGAGCCACATGCTCTTCGATGCGCTCAGGCGGGTGCTGGTTTTCGATAATTATGACTTGGCTGTCCAGTCCGTGGTGCTGGATGAGATAGTCGTAAAAGCGTTCTTTCAGGTCCGTGCCTTTTAGAGCCAGCTCTTCGTCACCTTCAGGTTTGAAATACGCAAGCAACGGGGAGTCGAGAACAACGAAGCCGGGATGCGACAAACCGTTTGACTGGCAGTATTCGAGCAGGGCCATGTTCACTGCGGCGTGAGTGATCGCGCGAAGGCCCTTGCCGCGGCTCGATCTTGGTTTTCCGTCGATTACGAAATCGGAAGAGACCTTGTCGTAGTGTCCGTCGTCAGATAATTTGGGACATCAGAGCGGGTTTTGTTTTGGAGGCTC
>CAYGUB010000130.1:0-344 GCA_964352845.1 uncultured Rhodobacterales bacterium
GTTGTCGATTGACGGGCTGGGTCAGGTGATGGCGGCCTCGCTGGTGCGGGCCTTCGCGCAGGAACGGGAACGCCAGTCAATCGAGCGTCTGGTCGCAGAGCTCAAGATCGAGGATGTAGCCGCGCCGTCCCAAAGCGACAGCCCCGTCGCAGGCAAAACGGTGGTCTTCACCGGCACGCTTGAGAAGCTGACCCGGGCGGAGGCAAAGGCCCGGGCAGAGGCCCTGGGCGCGAAGGTCTCGGGCTCGGTCTCGGCCAAGACCGATCTCGTGGTCGCAGGGCCCGGCGCGGGCTCCAAGGCCAAGAAGGCAGCAGAGCTGCGGGTGCAGATGATTGACGAGGATC
>CAYGUB010000130.1:354-7670 GCA_964352845.1 uncultured Rhodobacterales bacterium
CGCGATCTGCTCTTCACGCTGCCGCAATCGGGCGTGGACCGGGCGCGTCTCGCTTCGATCCGTGATGTCGTCGCACCGTGCGTGGTGACGGTCGAGGTGGAGATCGGCATGCATGTCCCGCCGCGCAGCAAGGGCAGACCCTATCATGTCCATGTGACCGATGCGCAGACCGAGTTTCGGCTCGTGTTCTTTCATGCGCGCGGCGATTACCTCAAGCAGCAATTGCCCACCGGTTCGCGGCGCGTGGTCTCCGGCAAGATCGAGATCTTTGATGGGGTCGGTCAGATGGTCCATCCCGATCACATGGTGCCGGTCGCTCAGGCCGATGAGATCGCGGGATTTGAGCCGGTCTATCCGCTGACACAGGGCGTCACGCAGAAAGTGTTCAGCCGCGCTGCGCGTTCTGCGCTGAGCTTGCTGCCGCAGCTCAAGGAATGGATCGACCCCGGCCAGATCGCACGAGAAGGCTGGCCCGCTTGGGATGAGGCGATGCGGCAGGCCCATAGGCCGCAGGCTCTGAGCGATATTGCCCTGTCCCATCCCGCCAGAGCGCGGCTGGCCTATGATGAGCTCTTTGCCCATCAGCTGACCCTGGCTCTGGCGCGCAGTCGGTTGCGGGCCAAACCGGGCCGGGCCAGTGCGGCGACGCGCGCGCTGCATGACAAGGTGCTGGCCGCGCTGCCCTATGCGCCGACCAATGCGCAAAGGCGGGCAGTCTCGGAGATTGCGGGCGATATGGAGGCGCCTGTTCGCATGAACCGCCTGCTTCAGGGCGATGTTGGTTCGGGCAAGACGCTGGTGGCTTTTCTGGCTTTGCTGCATGCAGTGGAGGCCGGGGGGCAGGGCGTGTTGATGGCGCCCACGGAGATCCTCGCGCGGCAACATGTCGAAAGCCTGCACCCTCTGGCCGAGGCGGCCGGCGTGCGGCTTGAGTTGCTCACGGGTCGCGACAAGGGCGCGGACCGTGCAGGGAAGCTCGCAGCGCTGGCGGCAGGCGAGATCGATATTCTGGTAGGAACGCATGCGGTGTTTCAGGCCGATGTCGCCTTCGCCGATCTGAGATTGGCGATCATTGATGAGCAGCATCGCTTCGGTGTCAGGCAGCGGCTGGAGCTGGGTGCGAAAGGCGATGCGGTCGATGTGCTGGTGATGACTGCCACGCCGATCCCCCGGTCTCTGGCGCTGGCGAGCTATGGGGATATGGATGTCTCCGTGCTTGATGAAAAGCCGCCCGGGCGCAAGCCTGTCACGACGGCGACTGTCTCGACCGCCCGGATCGACGAGGTCGTGGCCAAATTACGCGGCGCAATTTCTGAGGGTCGGCAGGCCTACTGGGTGTGCCCGCTGGTCGAGGAGAGCGAGCTGAGCGACAAGATTGCCGCTGAAGCCCGTTTCAAACATCTGCGTGCGGCGCTGGGGGAGGGGGTCGTGGCGCTGGTCCATGGTCAGATGCCGGTGCCTGAGAAAGATGCGGCCATGGCCGGTTTCGTGGCCGGTGAGACCTCCGTTCTGGTCGCTACGACGGTGATCGAAGTGGGGGTGAATGTGCCCAACGCCACGATCATGGTGATCGAGCGTGCCGAAGGGTTCGGGCTCGCGCAGCTCCATCAGCTTCGGGGGCGGGTGGGGCGCGGGGCGGCCGCATCGACCTGCCTGCTGATGTTCCAGGAGCCTCTGTCAGACACCGCAAAGCGCAGGCTTGAGATCATGCGCGAGACAGAGGACGGGTTTCGCATCTCGGAAGAAGATCTCGCGATCCGGGGGGCAGGCGATCTGATCGGCACGGCGCAAAGCGGACTGCCCCGGTTCCGCATCGCCGATCCTGAGCGGCAGGTGGCGATGATGGCCGTCGCGCAATCAGATGCCCGAGCGCTTTTGACCAGCGATCCGACGCTGGAAAGCCCTCGCGGTGCTGCTGCGCGGGTTCTTTTGTGGCTGATGGAACAGGACAAGGCGATCCAGCTGATTTCAGTGGGCTAAAGCGCCATGCGAAAAACCTCGATCACGTAGCGCTGTCTGAACTTAAGGACCCTTGGGCGCGATGCGGGATGTTTCAGACAATTCGCCAGACGCCATAAAAGTGCCGGATGCTCCAGTTTCGAAAATGTTGCTAAAAAGTTCTTTACAATCTGTTCTGGAAGTGAGAACAAAGAGGCAACAAATAGCTGATTGAACAGGACCACGCCATGATCAACGATGTCAGAGAGATCCTCTCCCGCTCTTCCAAATCGCTGGCAACCGATGCGCTCGGGGTTTCTGCGATTGTCGTTGTGATGGTCGTGGGCCTGTATTTGCCCAGTTTCTTCTGACCAACTGCCTGCTGTCTGAGAGGGGTGAGCTTTTCGGTCCGTCCCGTGACCGAAGAGGGTGATGCGGTTTCTGCCCGAAAGATCAGATCGTCCGTCTGATCATCGCATCCCTTTGCCCCGGACATGCTGACTGGCCACCATGTTTCCCCAAAGCATGGTGGCCTCTTTTTTCGTCAACGCCTTTAGCTGCGTTGCTGCTGTATCGCGGTATCAATCGTCTCGATGGCCTCCACGGCCGCATCAAGCGTCAGCAGGATGGAGGCGTGGCGATTCTTGTAGGCCTTGGCAGGCAACAGAACCTTCAGCCCGTCAAACGGTGCATCAGGCTCGGGGCCGTTGGATTTCAGCATGGCCGCCAGCTGATCGCGCCCGGCTTTCACCTGATCGGCGCTGCACCCGATAATGGCGCCCCCCACGACCGAGGCCGCAGCCTGGCCCAAAGCGCAGGCTTTCACGTCCTGGCCGTATGCGCTGACCTTGCCATCCTGCATTGACAGGTCAACCTGCACGGTCGAGCCACAAAGCGGCGAGCGTTTCTTGGCGCTGCTATCTGGCGCGGCCAGCCGCTCGTTCAGCGGGATATCAGCGGCCAGCGCCAAAATCTGCTGCGAATAGAGCTTGATCAAATCGCCATCTGTGCTCATGCAAGGCCTCTTTGCATCCGGGTCTGACTCATAGATAAGGTGCTGCGCGCGGAAAGCCAATAAGGAGCTCGATCCCATGTCATTTGATCCTGCATCGCTGAGCTATGACGCAAAGGGGCTGGTCCCGGTGATCGCCCAACAGGAGGGCTCGGGCGAGGTCCTGATGCTGGCCTGGATGAATGCCGAGGCAGTGGCAAAGACGCTGGCGACGGGCCGTGTCACCTACTGGTCGCGTTCGCGCCAGAGCTTCTGGGTCAAGGGGGAAACGAGCGGACACACGCAAGAGCTGGTTGATCTGCGCGTCGATTGTGACCGCGATTGTCTGCTGGCTATCGTGCGCCAGACGGGGTCTGCCTGCCATACCAACCGCCGGTCGTGTTTCTACACCTCTGTCACCGGAGCTGACGAACGGGAGCTGATAGCCCCACCATCTGCCTGATCTCATCCGGGCTCACGCCCTCGCTGCGGTATTTGGCAATGGCGCGCGCATCATCGCGTTTGGCCAGACGTTTGCCGGTCTCATCGGTGATCAGCTTGTGATGCTCATAGACGGGCGTGCGCAGCCCCATGAATTTCTGCAAGATCACGTGGATCCAGGTCGCGTTGAACAGATCATTGCCCCGGATGACATGGGTCACCCCCTGATCGGCATCATCCAGCACCACCGAGAGGTGATAGGATGTCCCCATATCCGCGCGGGCCAGAACGATATCGCCAATGGTCTCCTGCGCCAGAATGAAGGCGACCCCGTAGCGCTTGTCGGGCAGGCCGGGGCGCTTTTCGATGAAATATTGCCCGGTGAGGTCCATATGCTCTACGAAGCGGATCGTATCGAGCCGCAGATTTATGCCTGTGGGCCGTCTTCTCGGGCGCGGTTTGTGGCGACAGGTGCCGGGATAGATCGGACCATCCGGGCCGATCCTGACATTGCCTTGGGCGGCATTGGTGTCCTGGATCAGTCTGCGGCTGCAATCGCAGGCATAAAGCAGCCCATCGGCCCAAAGCGTGTCGAGCACCTGGCCGTAGACATGCAGCCGCTCTGACTGGCGCATTACGGGTTTGGACCAACTCAGCCCGAGCCAGTTCAGATCATCATAGATTTGCTGCTCATATTCCGGTCTGCACCGCGTCGGATCGATATCCTCAATCCGGAGCAGAAACCGGCCGCCTTCCTCCATCGCGCGGTCATGGCCGTAAATGGCCGAATACGCGTGCCCCAGATGCAGGGGGCCCGTTGGCGAGGGGGCAAATCGGGTGGTGAAGGTCACAGTTTCTCGAGGATATAGATCTCGGACTGCATGCCAATGCCCGGCAGATGCGCGCCATGCTCGCGCATTGCCATGCGAAAGCCATCCGCGCAGAGCCGCTCCACCCGGGCCGGATAGGCCGGGTCCTTCAGGGTCACATCGTTGAAGGAAAAGGCCAACCCTCCGCCGGGGACCAGGCATTCTGCAAGCGCGTCGAGCAGGCTGAGCGGTGCCGCGCCCGATCCGATCACCCCGCAGGCCAGGATCATCGGGTAGCTTCCGGGGATTACCGGAGGCGCGCGCGTGGCGTCGATCAGTTGCAGATCGCGGTACACACCTTTCGCTTTGGCCTTGGCCAGCATTTCGGCAGAGACATCCATCCCGTCCACCGTGCCAAACCCTTCGCGCCGCAGGGCCTCACCCGACAGGCCGGTGCCGCAGCCGTAGTCAAGAATGGGCGCGGTCTTGTCGTCAATATGCCCGGCCAGCGCATGGGCCAGCCTGCCGGGCGTGGCATAGCCATTCGCGCCGGTCTCGGCGTCATAGGATTTTGACCAGGCATCATAATGCCTGATCGTCGCGTCGATGGATGTAAGCCCGTAGGTCTTATCGAGGAAGGTCTCGGTCATGGTGTCAGTCTGGCCGATCGCTCACGCAGCGTCCAGTCGCGCCGCATCAAGCCAGCGTGACCAGGCTGCCTTGGCGCGGTCAGTGTACATTTTGTAGCGGGTCGCGCGGTTCTTGCGGCCGGTCTTGGCGTCAGTGACAGGTGGGAAAAGGCCGAAATTGACATTCATCGGCTGGAACGTCTTGGCCTCTGCCCCGCCGGTAATGTGGCTGACGAGTGCGCCCATCGCGGTCTCGGGCGGTGGCGCGTGCGGCGTGTGGCCTGCGATCTCGGCTGCGGCGAACCGGCCAGCCAGAAGCCCCATCGCCGCAGATTCGACATAGCCCTCGACGCCGGTGATCTGGCCCGCAAAGCGCAGATGAGGCTTTGATTTCAGCCGCATCTGATCATCAAGCAGTCTGGGCGAGTTGATAAATGTATTACGGTGAATGCCGCCGAGCCGGGCGAATTCGGCCTGCTCCAGGCCCGGGATCATGCGCAGCACCTGTTTTTGCGCGCCATATTTCATCTTCGTCTGGAAGCCCACAATATTATAGAGCGTCCCAAGCGCATTGTCGCGGCGCAACTGCACGATGGCATGGGCCTTGATCTCTGGCTGGTGCGGGTTGGTCAGACCCACAGGTTTCATCGGGCCAAAACGCAAGGTCTCGCGGCCACGTTCGGCCATCACCTCGATGGGCAGGCAGCCGTCAAAATAATTGGCGGTCTCGCCGGGTTTGAACGCGGTCTTCTCGGCGGCGAGCAGCGCGTCGATGAAGGCCTCGTAGGTGTCGCGGTCCATGGGGCAGTTGAGATAGGCGGTGCGCTCTTCTTCGGTCTCGCCCTTGTCATAGCGAGACTGGAACCACGCCTTATCCATATTGATGCTGTCAAAATAGAGGATCGGGGCAATGGCGTCGAAAAAGGCGAGCGCGTCCTGGCCGGTCTCGGCCGCGATTGCCTCGGCCAGAGCGCCGGAGGTCAGAGGCCCTGTGGCGATGATCCAATGACCCTGATCGGGCAGCGCGGTGATCTCATCATAGCTGATGGTGATATTGGGATGCGATTTCAGCGCGGCCGTGACCGATTGTGCGAACGGGTCGCGATCGACTGCCAGCGCGCCGCCGGCGGGCAGGGCGTGTTTGTCAGCCATGGCCATGATCAACCCGCCCGCCTGTCGCATTTCCCAATGCAGCAGCCCGACCGCGTTTTGCTCGTGGTCATCGGAGCGGAACGAGTTGGAGCAGACCATCTCGCCCAGATCGCCTGTGCGATGCGCGAAGGTTCCGACCTTCGGGCGCATCTCGTGGAGTGTGACCTTCACGCCAAGATTGGCCGCCTGCCAGGCGGCCTCTGATCCGGCCATGCCGCCGCCGATGATATTGAGCTGTTCCATGCTGCAGATTTAGGGGGCTGTTGGTAAAATGAAAAGCCCGAAGCGATGCTTCGGGCTTTGCGAGATTATTGGGCGGCAGGCAGCGACCGGGCGCCGTGCGGTCCGTTTTCTTCGGAACCGAACCTTTTGCATTGCCGCGCATTCATTTTGGATGCGCGCTACGCCAGCATCGCCACCGGATTTTCCAGATTGTCCTTGATCGCCTTGAGCAAGTTCGCCCCAAGCGCGCCGTCGATGACACGGTGATCGACGCTGAGCGTTGTGGACATGACGGTCGCGACTTTCAACTCTCCATCCGCGCCGACGACAGGTTTCTTTGCGCCAGCGCCAACCGCGAGGATTGCGGCATGTGGCGGGTTGATGATGGCGTCGAAATTGTCGATCCCGAACATGCCGAGATTGGAGATCGCGAAACTGCCGCCCTGATATTCATGCGGGGCCAGTTTGCGGTCCCGGGCGCGGGCGGCGAGGTCTTTCATCTCCGCGCTCAGGGCCGAGAGCGATTTCATTTCCGCATCCCTGAGCACCGGGGTGAACAGCCCGCCCTCAATGGCCACGGCGACGGCAACATCGGAGGGCTTGAGGCTGAGCATCCGGTCGCCTGCCCAGACCGCATTGGCCTCGGGCACCTGTTGCAGGGCCAAAGCGCAGGCCTTGATGATGAAATCATTGACCGAGAGCTTGACGCCGCGCGGCTCGAGCGTTTTGTTCAGTTCGCTGCGGAATTTCAACAGCGCGTCGAGTTCGATATCGCGGCGCAGGTAGAAATGCGGCACACTTTGCTTTGCTTCTGTCAGACGCGCAGCGATGGTTTTGCGCATTCCATCGAGGGGGACCTCTTCAAATTCGCGGTCGGCATAGGTTTTCATCACCACATCCGATGAGGGCCCGGAGGCCATGGCGGGGGCCGCAGCGGCAGCAGGCGCGGCAGCTGTGGCCACGGGTTTTGCGCCCGGGGTTGCATTTTCCACATCGGCCTTGACGATCCGACCCTTGGGGCCGGTGCCTTTGATCGCGCTCAGGTCCAGGCCCTTATCCCTGGCGATCCGGCGTGCAAGGGGCGAGGCGAAGATGCGCGCGCCATCATGGCCGGGAGCGGCAGCGGCAGGGCTT
>CAYGUB010000131.1:0-7567 GCA_964352845.1 uncultured Rhodobacterales bacterium
GGTGTAACCTGCGCAATCCAATCCGCCAGGCATGGCCAGTGTAGATCTAAATGTTACCCCAAACAATAAAAATAACAGACCTGGACACCATTTTTGTTCAGATGCTTCAAAAGCTCGCCAAGGGCGGGTCGCAATTGCATCTCTTCGGGGGTATACATATGCGAGATTTCGCCTGCATTGCCATGTCCGCCAAACACAGCTTTCCGGTTCCAAACGAACCCTGCGCCAAAGCCTAGGTTAAATGACAGGTATGCGAGACAGCGATCATCCTTTCCGGCACCAACGAGTTGTTCTGCAATTGCCGCAGAAGTTGCATTGTTTTCTGCAATGACTGCGGTCGGCGACACCTCACGGAAGAAGTCGTGCAATGCGTACTCTCGCCACGCCGCCAGATCAGGTGGAGACCTGAACTGATCGACTTGGCCCATGCGAAAACCCTGCATCGCTATGCCCAACCCAATCAGTTTTCGCGCAGGAAGCTCTTTGGCGATATTCACAAGTTCTGCTGCAACGGCTGCGAGCACGGCGTCCGGCTCATTCGGTTTCACTGCCAGTGGACGTTCGATCAGCGTTTCACCGGCCAGATCGAGAACAGCTATGCGCACTGCATCGGCTGTGAACGACAATCCGACAGTTGCCAACCGCTTCAGATCAAGTGCAACCCGTGGGCTGGGCTTGCCCTTTCCCTTGATCTCGCCGGGAAGGAAGCGAAGAAAACCACGTTCCACCAGCCCATCCAATAGCAAGTATACGTGGGTTTGCGAAAACGAGCTGCGCTTCACGATCTCTGCTTTGCTGATCTTTTCAGCACCATGAACGAGGGAAAGCATTTCCCGTTCGGCGGCAGACGGCAGCGCATCTTGCGAGAGGAATTGCGATCCGTGTTTCAAGCTACCGCTCCCGTTTTGGCATTGTTTCCAGTTATTTGCATACTCTTCTAGCGCACAGAAAAAAAGCTGTTGACATAAATCCGTTATTATAAACTATTATAGATGATAATAGACAAGCCGCACAACGCAAATGTTTGAAGCGGCTCGGGAGGAAAACTTGACCGCGATCCAGATCAACAGCCTGAGCAAGGCTTTTGGCGATTTTATTGCCTTGCAGGAACTCTCGCTTTCGGTGAACGAAGGCGAATTTTTGACACTTCTCGGCCCGTCCGGCTGTGGCAAGACCACACTTTTGAAGATGATCTCAGGTTTCATCGAGCCGACTTCCGGCACGATTGAAATTGATGGCGCCGACGTGACCCACGTGCCGCCTGAACATCGCAATACCGCGATGTGCTTTCAGTCGTACGCGCTGTTTCCGCATCTGTCGGTTCGGGAAAACCTTGAGTTTGGCCTGAAAGAACAGCGTGTTGCCCGTGGCGAGCGTAAAAGCCGCGTTCAAGAAGTCGCCGATCAACTGGAGTTGGGCAAGCAGCTTTCAAAGTTGCCCAATGAGCTTTCCGGGGGTCAGCAGCAACGGGTCGCATTGGGCCGCGCTTTGGTGATGCGCCCGAAGGTGATCCTGTTCGATGAACCCCTTTCCAATCTCGATGCAAAGCTGCGCGACAGCGTGCGGCTCGAGATTCGCCGCATTCAGAAAAGCTTTGGCCTTACCGCGATCTACGTGACCCATGACCAGTCCGAGGCGCTTGCGATGTCTGACCGTATTCTTGTGATGAATGCCGGCCGCGCGGAGCAGTTGGGAACCCCGGAAGAAATTTACGTCACGCCCAAGACCAGTTTCGTGGCGGATTTCATCGGCAGCGCCAACGTCATGTCCGCGCGAGTTATTGGCGAAGTCTCCAGCAACATTTGGGCCGTAGAGACGGCTCTGGGCCCGTTTCACGTTGCGAGCGATGAGGGTCCGGTTGGCGCGAATGTGAACATCTGCTGGCGTCCAGAGCGCGGGACCATCCTGAATGATGGTGAAGAACCGGGGCAGTACCAGAACCTCATTTCAAGCAGGGTGAATGTCCGGTCTTACCAAGGCGGCCACACAGATCTTTTCTTTGAGGAAAAGGGGGTCAGCTTTCGCGCCATCGGTCGCGATCTGCGGGTCGACGCCGGGGACGAGTGCCGTATCTGCATTGATCCCAAGGACGTTGTTTTCCTGGAGGCAACGTCATGACGATGCCGCGCTGGCTTTGCATAGCACTCCTTCTGTTGCCCGGGATTGGGCTGATCCTCGCGATGATCGGCTCTGTGGTTTACATTGCGGTGTCTCAGTCGTTCGGGCTGTACAACCTGAATGGAGACAGTGCCTTTACCTTTGATTTCTGGCAGGACACCACCTCTCGCAAAATCTATCAAAGGGCGGTCACTTACTCGACCTATATCGGGTTTTGGAGCGCGCTGCTTTCGGTCGCGCTTGCCTACCCGATCGCGCTTTGGCTCAGAAAGCCTTTCCCCGGCTCGGTGACAATCGGCGCGGTACTCAAAGCACCCTTGCTCGTTCACGGACTGGTGGCGGCATTTCTCTATATCAACGTGATTTCATATCACGGCATTTTCAATCAGTTCATGCAAGGGATTGGCATCTGGGATGAGCCCCGGCGTCTGCAGAATGACAGAAACGCCTTCGGGGTGCTGATCCTGCAAACCTGGAAAAACATGCCCTTTGCACTGCTGTTGCTGACGAGTGCGGTTCAGTCGATCTCGGATGATATCCTCGACGCTGCGCGCGATCTCGGTGCAAAGAAAGTCGCCCGTTTCCGGAAAATCATCACGCCATTGACGCTGTCCTCCATGCAGGCGGCGCTCGTGATCATTTTCATCAATGCACTCGCCGACTTTTCGTTTCAGGTCATTGCGGGGCCAACGAACAGACAGTCCCTTGCCCAGTTGATGGTGTTTTTCAAATCCAACGGTGAATGGCACGACGCCGCCGTTGTCGGGACGACCATGATGGGCATCGCCATGCTTGGTGCCGTGTTCTGGGTCGTTGTCTCCAAGATCGCGGTTCGGGGAGCGCGGATGTAATGACCCAATCCCGTCTTGACCGCATCCTTTTCATTGCACTGATGACCATCTGCGCCCTATGGCTGATCATCCCTTTCGGTATGGCGATCCTTTGGTCGCTGGTGGACCCGTCCGAGCCATGGACCGCTGACCGCATCTTTCCCCCTGCTATGTCGTTCTATCGTTGGCAGAATATGTGGGAAAACTCGTCGCTACAATCGGCGCTGGTGAACTCCTATACGCTGGCACCTGTGTCCGCGATCACGGCCCTCATTCTGGCAACGCCAACCGCCTATGCGCTCGGTCGGATCAAGTTTCCGGGGCGCGAAGCCTGCAAGATCATCGCTCTGCTGCCATTGGTTGTGCCACCCTTCGTCTTGGCGATCTTCTTTACGGCACTGCTGTTCCGCCTTGGCCTGACGCATTTTCGGTATGGCGCAATCGTCTTCGCGCACTCGATCATTTTCCTGCCCTATGCAATCCGGATCATGACGGTGAGTTTTGAGCAAATCAGACAGGATCATATCGACGCTGCGCGGGATCTGGGTGCATCGCGCATGGGTCGCTACAAGGCGGCATATTTGCCTGCGCTCAAGCCCGGCATCATGGCATCGCTTTTGATCGTCTTCATTCACTCGATTGAAGAATTTGCGGTCGCCTTCATCGTTGGCTCCCCCAACTTTGTCACCATTCCAACCCTTCTTTACTCGGCCATGGGTCAGGACTTTGTCCGCCCGAATGCGGCGGTCCTCTCGCTGATACTGGTCGTCCCGAACGTCTTTCTCATGTTGTTTCTGGAGAAACTTCTGAGGTCTGCGAATCCTGCCATGAGTTCTGGAAAGGGCGTGGCTTGATAAATACCAACTGGAGGAAAACATGCTTAAAAAACTAGCCCTATCGGTCGCTGCCGCTGCTCTTGCGGCACCCGCGATTGCCCAAGACCTGTCATCCATGAGCTGGGACGACATCGTCGCACAAGCCAAGGAAGAAGGCGAAGTGAATTGGTTCGTCTGGCATCTGCAGGACGACTTGCGCAACGTCGTGAAAGCGTTTGAGGAAGAATACGGGATCACTGTGAACATCCCTGAGGGTACGCAGGCTGCCAATAACGACAAGCTGATTGCCGAACGTGACCGCGAAGCGGGCGACATCGATGTGATGGCCTTCAGCTTCAACGAGGTTGCCGTGTGGGATCTGCCCTCACTTTTCATGCCTTTGCGCGATGTTCTCCCAGAGGATGACGGCCGCACCTATGCGCTCAATGGGCTTGATGCAGGTGGTTATGGTGTAGGCTATTGGGGCAACCAGACCGGGATCTCTTATGACCCCGCCAAGGTTGCGGAAGAAGAACTGCCGCAGACACCTGAGGATTTTGCCGCCTTCTGGGCCGCCAATCCCGGCAAATTCGGCTTCAACTACGAAAAAGGTGGGTCCGGCCCGTCTTTCTACCACAATGTCTTCCGGGCACTCACAGATGTTGACTACGAGGACGGCGCGCAATCTGACGAGAAACTGGCAGCGACCCAGCCCGGCATCGACTTCTTCAATGAGCACGCGGAAAACTACGTTGTCACGGCATCCAACGCTGACAGCATCGTTCGTGTCAGCGATGGAGAGCTTTGGATGGCCCCCGGTTGGGAAGACCACGTAGCCGGCTTGCAGCGCAAAGGCGAAGTGCGTTCCGAGATCAAGTTCTATGTTCCGGCCATGGGCATGAATGGCGGCGGCAACGCCGTTGGTATCCCCGCCAATGCACCAAACCCTGCGGCGGCAGCCGTGTTTGTAAACTGGCTGACCTCACCTGAGACACAGACATCGTTCAACGTGAACTTTGGCACGGCACCTTTGAACGCGGCGGCAGATTCGGCAAACGCCCTTGTGCCTGCGGATCAGCGCGCCAATTCACGCCCATGGCCAGCAAAGCCGTTCCGCAACGACCTTGAGGCAAAGTTTGTCGAGGACGTCATTCTCGAACGCTAGTCCTCTTCTGTGATGGCGGGCCCACCCCCTCCCTTGGTCCGCCATCACGCCCTCATCCATCAATTTACGTGACCGCTATTAGCCCTCCGGGCGATCCCGAACGGCCATCCGATAGGACCTCATGCCTACTCTGACCTTCATCATTGCCTTGTCCAGCTCAGCCATATTGTTGCTGTTTGGTGTTCACATGGTTCGAACCGGGATCGAGCGTCTTTGGGGACCGCAACTGCGAGACTGGATCGGCGCACGGCGAAGCAATGCAAGCCTGTTGGCAGTTGGAACAAGCACAGCCTTCATCATGCAAGGCGGTACAGCCGTGGTTCTGATGGTCGCGGGCCTTGCTGGCTCGGGGTTGATCCCGGTCCTCTCCGCGACTGTCATCGCGATTGGTGCGGAGTTGGGTTCCGCCTTTGCCCTCGTCTTTCTAAGCTTTCCGATCACTGGCCTTGCCCCTCTGTTTATCCTGATCGGTGGCGTGACCTACCTTTGGGGAAAAGCGCCTCAAAGACGCGCTGCGGGGCGCATCCTTCTTGGCCTTGGCCTGCTCTTTCTTGCCATTGCGCAGATCAAATCCACGGCTGAACCCTTTCAGGACTTGTCAGCGTTGGGCCAGATTGCCTGGTATCTGAATTCAGATATCGTGGCCGCAGCGATCCTTGGCTTTTTTCTGACCATTGCAATGCATTCAAGTGTGGCGGCACTCATCACGGCGGTCGCCTTTACCGCAAGCGGCATGTTCGAAGTCCATTTCGGCCTCGGCTTTGTCCTTGGCGCAAATATTGGCAGCGCACTGATCCCTTTGTGGCTTTTGCGCGCCAATGCTGACGACAACCGCGCCGGTTGGGACGTGGCGATGGCGGTTGCGAAGCTGCGTATTGGTTTGGCCGTCTTTGTGCTTATTGGATTGTTGTTCCGGCCGATCCCTGCCGATTTGCTGACCGACGTTTCACCGTCCACCGCCATTATTGCAGCGAATCTTGCCCTAAACGCCCTGATGTTGCTCTCGGTTTTCGCTTTGCCTCTGGTCCTTCCCAAGGCAGACGAAGCATCCGCTACAAACAGTGGTCCCTCATTCAGCGTTCACTCAGACCCCGAAATCCGACCGATCCTGTTCAAGAAAAAAGTTCTGGGCATGCTCGATATCCTCTCGGAGCTCTTGGACTGGGTATTCGCTGAGCCGCCAAATGAGGCTGAAATCACTAAGCTCTGTGGTCGTCTGAACAGCGAACTTCATGGCATTCGGGATGAATACGCCAACCTGAGTGACATCACCGGAGACGGTAAGACAGATCTCGACCGCCAAATGGATTTCGCAATACGGTTGGGGCGATCCGGGGGCATTCTGGCAGGCAGGCCGCTCGATGATCGTTTGCGCGGCGTCCGGTTCTCTCAAGAGGGGCAGTCAGAGGTTGACCGGCTGATCGGCCATGTCAAAGGCACGCTTGTGCTCGCTCACGAGGTCTTGGCGACAAACGATGCGCAGGCCGCAAGGCTTTTGGTCAAACGCAAGCAATCCGGGGCCGATGCCGAACAAACCAGCCGCGAAAACCACTACATCCGGCTTCAGCGTGGCAATCAGGCGAGCCTTTCGTCCAGCGATGAACACCTCGAGGTCATTGCCTCGCTGAAAGAGGTGAACAGTAAACTTTGCACCATTGCATATGCCATTCTTGATGCCGAAGGCGCGCTCAAGAAAACACGCCTGCGCTCGGTGTCCAAAATCAATGAGGCCACAGGATGAGTCTACAAAGGACAAAAGGGGCGCCGGACGCCGTTCTGGACGGGGCAGCGGGCAACGCGGCCCAATCGCACACGCAACGCCAGATAGATATGCTGACCGGCAAAGGCGAGGACACTGAATTCCCGGGGCCAATTGGCCATGTCGGGTCAGGAGCAAAATTTGCGCCAGATGGCGCGCCATTGGTGTTTCCCGGCAATACTTTTATTTGTCATTTGAACCCTGCATCTGACGCCTTCGCAGCGGTATCAAGGCTTCAGAGCGGCCTGCGAGATGGACCATCGGGTGACTATTTCACCTATCTCCCGCCAGCAAGCTTTCATATGACGATCTTCCCGGCGATTTGTGGCGATCCCTTGGGCCATGACGGTTGGCCGGGTGACATGGCATCCGGAACACCGCTTGAAGACTTTAACAAGGTCTACAGTGACCGCATTCAGGATCAGACTGCTTTTGCTTCGGTCACTGTCGCACCAGATCGGCTGTTTCTGGGGCATTCGCTTGAACTTAAGGGGAAAACCCTGAGCGATACAGAAAAGCTCTGGGATGCCCGCGACATGCTCGAAAGTGTCACAGGGTTGGTCCGGGATAATTTCCGCGACTACAGATTTCATATCACGCTCGCATACCTGCGCCGATGGATGTCGGATGCCGTGGCACGCGCACATTTACGCTTTGCCGATCACCTGTTCCATCAGTTTTGTACGGATGTGAAGGAAATCGAATTCGGTCCGGTTGAGTTCTGCACCTTTCAAAATATGCACCACTTCGAGACCCTCGCGATACTGAAGAGTGAGGCGCGCAGACCATGACAACGAGCCAAAACGCATCGCAGTCCCGTGCGTCTGTTGCCGCGTGCAGTGCCGGCCCCCCCGGCCGCTTCAGGGGGGTGCTGGAGGAT
>CAYGUB010000132.1:0-7537 GCA_964352845.1 uncultured Rhodobacterales bacterium
AACCCCTACAGCGCGCTGGGACGCGCCGCCTACAGCGCTGCCGCAGCGGATTTCGCGCTGGGTGCTGAAGGCGCAGGCACGGGTGCCACGACCGCGCTGGGAGCCGGCGGGCTGGGGTCAGCCTCGCTCGTGCTTGAGACAGGTGTGACAGTGGGCGCGCTGGTGGTGGCCAACCCGGTAGGTGCCGTCACGACCCCGGGCGGGCGGCATTTCTGGGCAGCGCCTTTTGAGATCGGGGCGGAGTTCGGCGGGCGCGGCCCGGATCCATCCGGCGGGTATGGCGCGCAACGCCTGCCGCTGAAGACCGATGCGCCGAACCCGCGCGCCAATACGACCATCGCCATTGTCGCAACCGATGCCGCGCTGAGCAAACCGCAGGCCAAACGCATCGCCACCGCAGCGCAGGACGGGATCGGTCGGGCTATCCTGCCGGCGCATACGCCCATGGATGGAGATTTGGTGTTTTCGGTCTCCACCGGCCAGCATGCCCTGAGCGATCCTTTGGCCGAGATCACCCAGATCGGCCATGCCGCCGCGACCTGCCTGTCGCGCGCCATCGCCCGGGCCATCTATGAGGCGACCCGTTGAAATCAGGGACCTTTTCCGGCCCAATCCCATTTTGGTTAAAAAAAATTACCAAAGCCGGTAAAAAGCGGTATTTTGTCGCTGAGGCCGATTCGCGTCGGACGATTGGGAGAGACAAAAAGAAGGGCCGCGTGCTGAACGGACTGTGGCATCCAAATTTAGTCGGTCGCCCGGGGACGGGCAGTTTATCTTGGGAGGATACAATGACCAACACCTTGAACCGCCGGAAGTTTCTGGCAGGCACCGCCGTTGCGGGCGCCTCTACTCTTGCAGCGCCAGCCATCGCCGATGGCCATGCCACGACACTGAAGATGCAGGCTGCCTGGGGCGGCGGGATTTTCCTTGAAAATGCGCAATCCTATGTCGACCGCGTCCACGCCATGGCGGGCGATAGTCTGAAGATCGACCTTTTGCCGGTCAACTCCGTCGTAAAGACCTCGCAAATGCAGGATGCCGTACATCGCGGCGTTCTGGATGCGGCTCATTATGTGCCTGCTTACTGGTATTCCAAATCCAAAGCGGCCTCGCTGTTTGGCACCGGCCCTTGCTTTGGCTGGTCAAGCCAGGAGGTGCTTGGCTGGGTGCATCAGGGCGGCGGTCAGGAGCTGTTTGACGAGCTGATGGCGTCTTTGGGGCTCAACGTTGTGTCCTTCTTCAACTCGCCCATGCCCGCGCAGCCGCTGGGTTGGTTCAAGGAAGAAATCAAGGATGCAAGTCAGATGAACGGTCTCAAGTACCGCACGGTCGGTCTGGCCGCTGACGTTTTGCTTGAGATGGGCATGTCGGTTGTCCAGCTTCCCGGCGGAGAGATCCAGCCAGCGATGAAATCCGGTCTGATCGATGCGGCAGAGTTTAACAACCCGACATCCGACCGTGACTTCGGGATGCAGGATGTGTCCAAACATTACCATCTGGCGTCGTTCCACCAGTCTCAGGAATTCTTCGAAGTTACGTTCAACAAGGACAAATTCGAAGCTCTGCCATCCGAGCATCAGGCGATCCTGAAATATGCCTCGGAGGCCGAAAATTCGAACTTCTATTGGAACAACACCAAGCGCTACGCTGACGATTTGGCCAAGCTGCAGTCCGAACAGGGCGTCAATGTCTACCGCACGCCCGATAGCGTGATGGCAGCTCAGCTGGCGGCATGGGATATCGTGGTCGAGCGGATTTCGGGCGAGGATCCCTTCTTTGCCAAGGTAATCGAAAGCCAGAAGGTCTATGCCGAGAACGTGCTGGGTTACCTGAACCTCAACCAGCCTGACTACAAGCTGGCCTATAACCACTATTTCGGCTGATCGCCGTTATCGTTATCGGGGGCCACTGGCCCCCGGTTTCTTACTTGGTTCCTGGGGGGAAGCTGCTCGTGACCAATTTCGTTTATGCAATCGAGGGGCTCAGCCTCTGGGTCGGGCGAGCCTTCGGCTGGTGTATCCTGATCCTGACACTATCGGTCTCCTACGAGGTTTTCGTCCGTTACGTCCTCAACATGCCCACGGTCTGGTCCTTTGACACAATGATCCAGATGTATGGCGCGCTTTTCTTGATGGCGGGACCCTATGCGATGGCGCAGGACGCGCATGTGCGCGGCGACGTGCTCTACCGCCTGTTTCCCGTTCGCTGGCAGGCGCTGGTCGATTTCACGCTCTATATCCTGTTCTTCTTCCCCGGCATGATCGCGCTGTTCTGGTTCGGCTGGGAAATCGCGTCAGACAGCTGGCGCTACAAGGAAGTCTCGATCAACTCCCCAGCCGGCATTCAGGTCTATTTCTTCAAGACACTGATCCCTCTTGCGGGGTTTTTGATGATGCTGCAGGGCTGCGCCGAGATCGTGCGCTGCTGGTATGCGCTGGCTGATGGCGAATGGATGGAGCGGCTGGACGACGTCAAAGAGACCGAGGACCTGCTGACCGAGATGGACCAGCCGCCGATCATCCCCGGCCTCAGACGCTAGACCCACCGCAGTTTTCAGAGAGACACAGAGATGACAAACCCCGAAGTCGCGATCCTGATGCTGTGCCTGTTTATCGTACTGGTGCTGCTTGGATTTCCAATCGCCTTTACCCTGCTCGCCATGGGTGTGGGCTTTGGCTATTACGCCTATTACACAGGCGCGCCGGAGACGATCTCCGACATTTTCAACAATAATATCTTCTACCTTCTGAACCAGAACACCTATTCGGTCATGGAAAATGACACGCTTGTGGCGATCCCGCTGTTCTTGTTCATGGGCTATGTGGTCGAACGGGCCAATATCGTGGATCGGCTGTTTTTCTCGCTCTATATGGCGGCGCGCAACCTGCCGGGCTCTCTGGCCATTGCGGCCCTGCTGACCTGCGCGATCTTCTCGACCGCATCGGGCATCGTGGGCGCCGTGGTCACGCTGATGGGCCTTTTGGCCTACCCGGCTATGGCAAACGCCAATTACAACCGCTCCTTCGCCTCTGGCGTGATCTGCGCGGGTGGCACGCTGGGCATCTTGATCCCGCCCTCCATCATGCTGATCGTCTACGCTGCTATCGCGGAACTCTCGCCCCTGCGCCTTTATGCGGCGGCGGTCTTCCCGGGATTGATCCTTGCCGGGCTCTATATCGTCTATGTGATCACCCGGGTCAGCATCAATCCCGGTCTGGCACCGAAACCGCAGTTGGAAGACATCCCGCCCAAATCGAAAATCTATCTCGATCTGCTGATCTCCTTCGTACCATTGACCATCCTGATCGCGCTTGTTCTGGGCTCGATCCTCGGGGGGCTCGCCACACCGGCTGAAGCTGCCGCGATGGGGGCAATGGGGGGTATGGTTCTCGCCGTGCTCTACCGGTCAATGACGTGGAAAAAGCTGACGGAAAGCGTATTTCTGACCGCCAAGGCCACGGCGATGGTTTGCTGGCTCTTTGTGGGGTCCTGGACCTTCGCATCGGTCTTTTCGATCCTGGGCGGGCATGATCTGATCGCCGACTGGGTCGTCGGGATGGATCTGCAACCCTGGCAATTCCTGGTGCTCGCACAGCTGATCATCTTCGTGCTGGGCTGGCCGCTGGAATGGTCGGAGATCCTGATCATCTTCGTGCCGATCTTCCTGCCGATGCTCGAAGTGTTCGGGGTGAACCCGTATTTCTTCGCCATGCTTGTCGCACTGAACCTGCAAACCTCTTTCCTGACCCCACCCATGGCGATGTCGGCCTATTACCTCAAAGGGGTGCTCAAAAAGCAGATCGAACTTATCGAGATCTTCAAAGGCATTATCCCCTATCTGGGCATCGTGATCTTCACGATGGTGCTGATGTACCAGTTCCCGGGTATTGCCCTGTGGTTACCTGACTACCTTTTCGGCGCCTACATCCCGTAATGGAGCTGCATGCCCTCTCTGCAACGCAGGCCACCGCGCGTATCCGTGGTGGCCAGACCAGCTCGGTTGAACTGGTCACCGCCTGTCTGGACCGGATAGAGGCGACGGACGGGCAGCTCAAAGCCTGGGCCTATGTCGACCGCGATCATGCCCTGGCGCGGGCGGCAGAGATGGACTGCATCCGCAAGGCGGGCCGTCCGCTGGGGGCGCTGCATGGCGTGCCGGTGGGGCTGAAGGACATCATTGACACCAAAGACATGCCGACCCAGCGCGGCACGCCAATCTTTGCGGGGCGCCAGACAGATCAGGACGCTGCCGTGGTCGAGCGCCTGATCGATGCAGGCGCCGTGATCCTTGGCAAGACGGTCACGACAGAGCTGGCCTTCATGCATGCAGCCGAGACACGCAATCCGCATAATAGCGATCACACGCCCGGAGGGTCCTCGTCAGGCTCTGCTGCAGCCGTCGGCGCGCATCAGGTGCCGCTGGCCATCGGGACGCAGACCAATGGCTCTGTCATCCGGCCCGCCTCTTTTTGTGGTGTCTTCGGGATCAAACCTACGCGCGGGATGATCTCCCGGCGGGGGCTTTTGCAAACCTCCGTAAGTCTTGATCAGATCGGCTGTTTCGGGCGCAGTCTGGAGGATGCGGCCCTTTTGGCAGATGTCATTGCGGGCTATGATCCGCAGGACCCGCTCAGTTATCCGCGTCCCCGCCCCGATCTGACGAATGGCTGCGCGCAGGAGCCACCCGTGCCACCCGCCCTGATCTGGTTTGATCAGCCCTATCACGACAGGCTTGCGCCCGATGCCGCCGAAGGGTTCGAAGCCGTGATCGAGGCACTGGGGGCCTATCTGACCCGCGCCGAGCCATCGCCGAACATGGCCGGGCTGGTCGAGGTTCAAGGCACCATTCACCTTTATGAGTTCTGCCAGCATCTGGCCCCGATATTGGACAAAGGTTTCGCCCAGATCAGCGAGACGTTGAAACCGATGATCGAGAAGGGCCGCCGGATCACCAAGGCTGAATATGAAAACGCGTTGGGGGTCAAAAGCTCGGCCGAAAGTTTCTTTGCCGAGTTCTTTCACGATTTCGACGCCATCATCGCGCCCTCCGCAGCAGGCGAAGCGCCGCGCTTCGAAACCGGCACGGGCGATCCGATTTTCTGCACGATCTGGACCACCTGCGGCTTGCCTTGTGTCTCTGCGCCTGTTCTTGTCGGGGAGAGCGGCCTGCCGATAGGCTTGCAGATGATCGGCGCGGCGGAGGAAGATGACCGTTTGATGCGCAGCACGAACTGGATTTTGCGACAGCTGTCTGAACAGACCGCCTGAAAGGAGACGTGAGATGATGCCATATAAAACCAAGGTGATCGTAGGCCTCCTGGGCACGCTTATCTTCGGGATCTTCGTCGTGGGTCTGGCCCATTCCATCTCAACCGGGTTTGCCGGTGTCATGGGCGGCTTGCCCTTCAGCATCATCGTGGGCGTGGTGCTTCTAATGGCGGTTTACGACTACTGGGATGAGTGCATCCGCAAGAAATAAGGTCGATCAGTTTATTCAGGGATCAGGCCCAAAGCCTGACTGTAGCGCGACACGGACATACGTTGCCACGACAATGCCACAATTCTGATGTGCTCTGCCGGTGGCAGATCAATTGTTTGCATATTTTTCATCACCTCTCAATTCCACAATAAGGTATTGCCTGATGGATATCATCGGCACGGATGATACTGGCGATGATGGCTCCTGCGCGCCCGGGGCCATACAGCCACATGGCTACGCGCTTGTCATAGGCTCGGGCCCCTACCGCATACTGGCCGTCAGCGCGAATGTAGAAGCGCTTTTCGACCTTTCGCACCGGCGGCTTTTTGAGCTTGATCTGATCGATCTTCTTGGCATCTCCGCGCTGCATGCGATCCGCAACGCCCAATCGCGCCCCGGGTTCCTGTCGGAGAGGTCGGCTTTGGGGAGTTTTGAGATCAATGGCAAACGCTGTGCCATTTTCGCTTTTGGCAGCCGCGATCAAATTCTTCTCGAGCTCGAACCGACCATGCCAACCGCTGGAGAACCCCAAAGCGTGCTGTCGCCCCTGTCATTCATGATCGCTCAGTTTCAGATGCGCCAGACGCAGCGGGCACTGCTTGAAAAGCTCGTCACGGTGCTCAGGCATCTGTCTGGCTACGATCGGGTGATGGCCTATGAATTCGACGAAAGTTTCGACAGCACCGTGATCGCCGAAGCCAGATCACCCGGCGTCGCCCCCTTCCTCGGTCTGCGTTTTCCCGGCACCATGACCCCGCTCAAAGCCTGGGAACGCCTCGCCACGTCGGGCATACGCATCATCGCAGATGCCAGCCAAGACGGCGTTCCCATGGTGCAACACAAGCCTTTCTCGGCCGCAGGAAGCGGACGGCTTATGATGGCGTCACAGGCGCATCGGCGATTTCTTCAGGCCATGGATGTGAGAGGATCCATGACCATGGCGCTAAGTCTCGAGGACAAGCTGTGGGGCATGATCGTTTTCCACGCCAAGAAACCGCTCGCCCCGTCGCAGGAATTTCAAAAACTGCTTGAGATTCTGCGACCCGTTTTGCAACTGAAGCTGCAAACGCTCGAGCAGCAAAAGACGCTGAATACGGCGAGCGCGCTGGAACGCGAAATCGCCGCGTTGGAGAGCGCGTTCAGCGAGGGCGAGCATATCGAACAACTTGTCCGGCGTATCGCGGCGGATCTGATGCAGGCCTTTGACGCAGATGGGGCGGTTCTTGTCCTGAAGGATCAAAACCTCAGCCTCGGCACCGTTCCAGATGATATGGTCGCGCTGGCGATCATCAGCGATCTGCGCCGGACGGTCATGGCCCGCGACAGCCTGCCCGGCGGCTTTGAGAGCACGGCCAACGGCGTCGGCGGCTTTCTCGCCGTGCCAATATGCGACGCGGGTGCATTTATCCTGTTTCGGCGCGAACAGGAACGCCAGACCCTATGGGCCTGCGCGCCACCAGAGACAGCCGAGGATAATGGCACATCACTGCCCGATCATGCATTCTCGACCCGGCTGGAAACGGTCGAGGGCGCCTGTGCACAATGGCATGACAACGATCTGGCCCTCGCAGAAAAGCTCTTGGACCTTTTCGCCAAGGCGCATTCCCAAAGCGCGCTGAGCTACCGGCTGAGCCAACAGGCCCGGACGATAAAAGCCCTGCAGCAAGCAGCACTCGGCCGTGCTCCAGATGTACAACCGCCGGAACGCATCTAGGGCGTCATGGGGTCGATGAAATAGGCAAATCAACGCGAAACCGACTTGCAAAAGAAATCACTTCGCGGCAAATCAAGTCCCAGCAGAGCATGGAAGTTCTGCGATGCCTCAATAGCTCAGTTGGTAGAGCAGGTCCTTCGTAAGGACAAGGTCGGGGGTTCGAGTCCCTCTTGAGGCACCATTTCAATTCTAACTTTGTACGTTTTTCAGTTGGTTATGGCTATATAAGCCTTTTGATCCACCTTTTTATCCACCCCTTGCGCGGCGATCATTCCTCTGGAACTTTTTCTCTATAGCGTCTGACGAAATACCTGAAACATCCCGTATCACGTAACGCGTTGAAA
>CAYGUB010000133.1:0-7479 GCA_964352845.1 uncultured Rhodobacterales bacterium
GATCTCGACAAAGCCCGAGCCGAACTGATCGCCGTCGCCGATCTTGATCAGCCAGGCGTCATATTCCGCATCTGTGTGACCGGCGGCCAGAAGCTCCTCGAACATGATCGTGACCTTCACCCCGTTGGGCGTGCCAAGTGAATAGAGCTGGAACGGGTGTTTGCCCGTGGGCAGCGGCTTGTCGTGGGTGGCTCCGGCAATGGGGCGATTGACGCTGGCGAATGTGCCACCGCTTTCCTGATCCCAGGTCCAGATCTTCGGGGGGGTATAGTCCTGCGCCATGCGATATCTTTCCTTCGGTCATTGCTGCGCGTACCAAACAGGGTTGAGCGCATCTGTGCAAGCCGCGCCGCTATCAGAGATTCGGATGCGCCCGACATCTCCCGGGCCGTTGTTGATGGTTTCGCGACAAAGCGAGGGAAATGCGGCAGTTTTACCGCGGAAATTATACAAACTTTTCCGAGGCTAGCCCAAACAAGGCAGAATTATGGCGAACTATTGACAGTTTTGCGATATCACGAGAGCGTTAATCTGTAATTAACCTTTTAGAGGCCGGTCATGCTCACTCCCCTACTGAACTATTTTCTTGTTAACAATTCCAGCGAAGCCGTGGCGGGCACTTCGCAGCAGCGCGTTGCGTCTCAAACGGATGCATCGCAAGCCGAAGTTGCGGACAAACCAGTTCCTGCTGCTGCGCGCATCGCTGTGCTTGGCCCGAATGGCACGATCGAGTTTGTCGAAGTTGCAGACGAACGGGTGCTGGGCCTGGGTCGTGGCGATCAAAGCAACGACTTGCAACGCGGCATCTTCGACTTTCTAGACAACGGCTCTGACGACGACGATGGTCCTGATGGGTCCGATGGCAGCGATGGCGCTGATGGTGGCGATGCCACAGACGGTAGTGACGGCGCTGATGGCAGCGATGGCTCTGACGCCGGTGACGGCACCGGCAGTGGTGATGGCTCTGACGCCGGTGACGACACTGATGGTGATGACAGCACTGATGGTGATGACAGCACTGATGGTGGGGATGGGCCTGATGGTGGCGATGGTCCTGACGCCGGTGACGGCTCTGACGGTGGCGGCGACACTGATGGTGAAGACGGCACGGATGGCGGTGACGGCACGGACGGTGGCGACGGCACGGACGGCGGCGATGGTACGGACGGTGGCGACGGCACTGACGGTGAAGACGGCACTGACGGTGAAGACGGTGGCGACGGTACTGATGGCTCTGATGGCTCTGATGGTGGCGACGACTCCTCGGGGGGTGATACCGCGGGCGGTGATGGCGATGACGGCCATATCGTCATCGGCGTCAATGGCGTTTTCCGTGGCACACCAGCAGATGACATCATTACCACATCCGATGAGGACGCGCTGGTCCAGGCCAATGCGGGCAATGATGTGGTCGATGCCGGTGCCGGGAATGATCGTCTCTACGCTGGCGGAGGTGATGATATCGTCAGTGGCGGTGCCGGGGATGACTTTATCGAAGGTGCAAACGGCAAGGACGAACTGTTTGGCGGTGATGGCAATGACACGATTGATGCCGGAGAGCTGGACGACCGGATCGATGGTGGCGCGGGCGATGATATGATGACCGGCGGCTCTGGCGATGACGTGTTCGTCTTCGGCGCAGGCGGGGGCAATGATGTGATCCTCGACTTCGTTGCGGGCTCGGACACGCTGGAGCTGACAGGCGAGGCCACGGCCGAGCAGGTTGGAAGTGACACCGTGATCACAATCGGTGAGGACACGCTGACGCTGACAGGCGTCGAGCTGTCCGCTATCGCCGACGAGATCGGCCTGTAGGGTCGACACATATATGATGCGCAATTGGCCGCCCCATCCCCGGGGCGGCCTTTTTTGTGAAAGCCATCCCTTCACAACGGCACTCAGAGCAAAAAGAGATTCGCGATCCTGACGCGTGCTGCCAAATACGTTGTTGCCGCATCCTCGACAGTCCCGGAAAATATGGTTTTTTCTGGTCAGCCACGTGACAGCCAAAGCGCCAAAACCCCGGAATTTACCAATCATTAAGGCATAACTTGCGCCAGAGCCGCCGCTCTCTAAGCTCGGCACATCAAACAAAGGTAAAGGGTAGCCTGATGAAAAGTAGCGTAAAATTTGGTGACAGAACGATCGACAGCGTGAACGACATTTTCCGAGGAACGCTCGAGGATGACATCATCATTGGAACAAAGGCTGATGAACTGGCGACAGCCAGCGCCGGCAATGACATCGTGTTCGGACGTGGTGGCGATGATCGTCTGTTCGGCGGTGGGGGCGATGATTTCGTTGCCGGTAACAGAGGCAACGATTTCATTGAGGGCGCCAACGGCAATGACATATTGCGCGGCGGTCGGGGCGATGATGTCCTCGATGGCGGCCTGGGCGATGACAACCTGCGCGGTGGTCGCGGCGATGACCGGCTTGATGGTGGCGCAGGCGATGACTTTCTGAGCGGCGGTCGCGGCGACGATGTCCTGAATGGCGGTGAAGGAGCCGATACTTTCTTCTTCAACAAGCGCAGCGGCAATGACGTGATCGAAGACTTCACCGTCGGTGAGGACATGTTGATGTTAGGGCGCACCAATGGCCGGTTCGAGGCAGAACAAGTCGGCGATGATACGGTCATTACCCTTGGCAATGCGACATTGACATTGCTCGACGTGGAGCTGTCGTCGCTGGTCAATGAACTGGCACTGGCATAAGTCGAGCTCACAGACTGGACCGCTCCGGGATTTCCGGGGCGGCTCAGAATTCATCCCGCGACTTGTGACGCAGGGTAAATTGTTTCTCACTGGTGCCGCAGGCCAGAAAATGCTATTTTTCTCATATTAAGACTATTTTGGCCCCGCGCCCCATTGGCTCCATTCCCGGTGTATTTTTCGAGCCGGAACAGGCGGGGTGCGTGGATTTCCCGCCCGCAGGGTATTTTTTTGAGTGAGTATTTGATGAGTTTGGATTTGTCCCATGTTTGTAGTATTTTTATGCGCCCGCCCCCTGTCCCGCATGTTATTCTTCGGACTTCTTGTCTGTGTTGCGGGTCAAGCCGCCCTCTCCCATGAAGCGTGGCTTCTGACACCCGCAGAGATCGAGGCTCTGGCCGCTGAGCCCGCGCCGGCCATCTTCACCAACCGCATCCCGCTTGGTCTGGCGGCGCTTGCCGCTGGCCTGATCACGCTGGCGGCTGTTGTCGTTGAACATCACCTGCGGCCCGTGGAGGCCCGCATTGCCCCCTCTCTGTCGCGTCTGGGCCTGTCGGCGGGTCCATTCCTGTTGCGCGCTGGTCTGTCCTGCATGCTCGCTCTGGCGGCGACCGGTGGTTTGCCGCGTCACGGGACCGCCCATTGGACGCAGCCCACGCTGCTGGTCCCCGATATGCAACTGTCGCTTCTGGGCGGATCGGACTGGCTGATCGTGGCGCAGCTCGTGCTTGCCGGGTTGCTCTGTCTGGGCGCCTTTACGCGGCTTTGCGGGTTGGCTGTTGTCGGGTTGAGCTGCCTCGGCCTTGCGCTGTTCGGCATGCCGTTTCTCTCTTATGCCCCACATTTCATCGCGCCGGGCTTGCTGATCATGTTGCTGGGCGGTGGTCCGGTCTCCGTTGATGCCTATGTCGCCACGCCGGACCTTTCCAAGCCTGCAGCCTCCCTGCGCCAGCCGCTGTGGCGGGCATCGCTGATCCTGACCGGCGGCGGTTTCGTTTATCTGGCCATCGCTCATAAGCTGACCCAACCCACCCTTCTGATGGCAATCCTGCAACATGGGGAGATGCCACAGTTCGGGCTTGGCTATCCGGTGCTGGCGCTGATCATGACGGGGGTTGAGATCATCTGCGGGGTGCTTCTGCTGATCGGCCATGTCGTGCGTCCGGTCTCGTTGGCCATTCTTGGCGCGATCACATTTCTGGCGATCATGTTGGGCGAGACGCCGCTGTTCCACGCCAATCTTTACGCGACAATGGTGCTGTTTGGATTGGCGGGCCGGGATGATCCGGGGGATAGATGCTATCGATCCAACCTGCGGAGGGTTGCGGCATGACCATCGCAAAACCATTAAACCTTCCCAGCCTGACTTGCGTGGCGGCGCTTTACCTGGGGATCGCGATTGCAGCGCCCTCCTATAACGCACAGCAGATCGCGCCGCGCTCGGTCTTCCTGACACTGCCCGACACCCTGCCCGCGCCAGAGCTCAGCTTGAACCTGGAGCCTCTGGCGTCGGGGCGTTGGCGTCTGACCGTCGAGGCTGCGCATTTTCAGTTCACCGAGCTCTGCGTGGCGGAGGCCTCCGCTTTGCCTGTTGGTCATGCGCATATCATCGTCAATGGCGAGAAGGTCGCTTCGGCCTATCAGCCGATCATTGATCTCGATCTTGAGGGAGAGGGCCTGCACCAGATCACCGTGATCCTGCGCGGACAGGACCACCGGGCTCTGATCGGCAAGGACGGTTTGATTGCGGCCAGTATGCGGATTGTGGTGCCAAAACCCGCCATTGAACAGCCCGGATCTGCGCGCAGCTAGCGATGGCTCGGGCGCAGATTACATATGATCTGACTCCGCCTCAAAGAAAGTCAGAAAAATATCTGTTTTATTTCAGTGATTTATACCTCCCTCCCGTTGGTTTTCAAAAAAATCTCGGAACGATCAGAAGGGAAGCGCCGTTGTCACTGCATAGCGCGGCGCCACTGAGACGGTGCTGCAGATACGAAGCAAAAAAACGGAGACATATCATGAAACGCTTTATTGCGATCACCACCGCCACTGCCCTGTTTGCGATCCCCAGCGTCGCCGATACATCGGTAGAAGAGTATCTGGCGATGAGCAACAACTCCGCCGCGGAGCGGCTGGTTGAGGAGACGTCTGTGGGCGACATTACCGCTGCGGAAATCAAGTTCGCGCTGTCAAATATGAGCGCCGCCGAGCGTGAAGTGTTCTTCGACTCCAGCGAAGATGACCGCATGGCGATGTTGGTCGCGCAGCGCAAACTCATGCCCAAAAACAGCCCGGCCGAAGCGGCAGCGGCTCAAGACGGTTAAGCTCTCGCTCCCCAGCCCCTATGGCTGACGAAGAGGGCGATGTCTCAATCCCGAGACATCGCCCTTTAACTTTTCCTTTATCCGCGCCTCATGCGACTGGTGTCAGTCGATTTTCGGCAGCAGCATGTCCAGAGAGGCTTTCGCGTCGCCATAGAACATCCGCGTGTTCTCTTTGAAAAACAGCGGGTTTTCGATGCCGGAATAGCCTGTCCCCTGCCCCCGTTTTGAGACGAAAACCTGTTTGGCTTTCCAGCATTCCAGGACGGGCATACCGGCGATAGGGCTGTTGGGATCATCCTGCGCGGCGGGGTTCACGATGTCATTGGAGCCGATAACGATTGCCACATCCGTTTCGGGGAAATCCTCGTTGATCTCGTCCATTTCCAGCACGATGTCATAGGGCACTTTCGCCTCCGCCAGCAGCACGTTCATATGGCCCGGCAGACGACCGGCGACCGGGTGGATCGCGAACCGCACCTGCTTGCCCTTGGCGCGCAGCTTGCGCACCAGCTCAGAGACGGGCTGCTGAGGTTGCGCGACAGCCATGCCATAGCCCGGGATGATGATGACGCTATCGGCATCGTTGAGCGCGGCGGCCACGCCATCCGCGTCGATTGCGACTTGCTCACCCTCCACCTCCATCTGCGGACCGGCCGCGCCGCCAAAGCCGCCAAGGATCACATTGACGAATTTGCGGTTCATGGCCTTGCACATGATGTAGCTGAGGATCGCACCGGAAGAGCCCACAAGCGCGCCCGTGACGATCAGAAGATCATTGCCCAGCGTGAAGCCGATGGCAGCCGCCGCCCAGCCCGAATAGCTGTTGAGCATGGAGACCACGACCGGCATATCCGCGCCGCCAATGCCCATGATCAGGTGATAGCCGATAAAGCCTGCAATCAGCGTGACCAGAACCATGGTCCAGATGCCCGCGCCGCCCATATACATCAGGCCCAGCACGATACACACGATCAGTGCCGCGAGGTTGAGCATATGCCCGCCCGGAAGCTGCGCGGGCTTGCCATCCACCTTGCCCGCGAGCTTGCCAAAGGCAATGACGGACCCTGTGAAGGTGACAGCGCCGATGAAGATGCCCAGGAAGACCTCCACCTTGAGGATAGCGATCTCGACACTGTCTTTCTTCCACAAAAGCTCACCGAAGCCTGTCAGATCTGCATCGGCCAGCGCCGTTCCCCCCTCGCGCAGCGCGGTGACGGATTGCAGCATGATATCGGCGTTGAGCCCGATAAACACCGCCGCAAGCCCCACGAAAGAGTGCAGCGCGGCAACAAGCTGCGGCATCTCGGTCATTTGTACCTTGCCCGCCACATAGTGACCGGCGAAAGCGCCCGCCGCGATGGCGATCAGGATCAGAACGATATTGCCGACCCCGGGGCCAAAAACCGTGGCCACGACCGCGACGGCCATGCCGACAATGCCGTACCAGATGGCGCGTTTGGCGCTTTCCTGATTGCTCAGGCCGCCCAGGGCGAGGATGAACAGAATTGCCGCAACGATATAGGCGGCCGAAACGATACCAATGCTCATGATCGGACCTCCTTTACGACTTCTGGAACATGGCGAGCATGCGGCGTGTCACCAGAAAGCCCCCCACGATATTGATGGATGCGATCAGCACCGAGATCAGCGACAGCAGGATCACCAGGTAATTGCCCGATCCGATCTGCAAAAGTGCGCCAAGAATGACGATGCCCGAAATCGCATTGGTGATCGCCATAAGCGGCGTGTGCAACGCGTGGGAGACATTCCAGATAACCTGAAAGCCCACGAAACAGGCCAGCGCGAAGACGATAAAATGCTGCATGAAACTGACAGGCGCGAAGGCCCCGATAAACAGCATCACCGCCGCACCGATGGCCAGCAGCGTAACCTGCTGTTTGGTGGCGGATTTGAAGGCCTCGGCCTCCTGCGCCTTGATTTCTTCGGGGGTCAGCTCGCGCGGCTTGTCCTTCTTGGGCGCTGCCGCAATGGCCGCCACTTTGGGCGGGGGCGGTGGATAGGTGATTTCCTTGTCATGGGTCACGGTCGCGCCGCGGATAACGTCGTCTTCCATGTTATGGACCAGAACACCGTCTTTTTCAGGTGTAAGATCGAACAGCATGTGTCTGATATTATTGGCATAAAGCGTAGAGGACTGGGTTGCCATGCGGGACGGGAAATCGGTGTAGCCAATAATTGTCACACCATTATCCGTGACGATCTTTTCATCCATCACGGTCAGCTTGCAGTTGCCACCCTTCTCTGCGGCCAGATCGACGATGACCGAGCCCTGCTTCATCATTGCGACCATATCGGGCGTCCAAAGCTCGGGCGCTTCGCGGTTGGGGATCAGGGCCGTACAGATGACGATATCCATATCGGGCGCCATCTCGCGGAATTTCTCCAGCTGTTTTTCACGAAATTCCGGGCTGGAGGGG
>CAYGUB010000134.1:0-7437 GCA_964352845.1 uncultured Rhodobacterales bacterium
GCTTGGCCGGTCTCTGGCGCGGCTCCGCGCCAGCGACCGGCCAAGCTGCGCGTCGCCCCGTGCGAGGGCTTCCTGCGCCTCGGCCACATTCACACGTTGCTCCGACAAGCTTTCCAGCTCATTTCTCATGATCGCGCAAGGCGTCTTGAGCGCATGGGCCAGATCAGCGGCCTGCCTGCGTGCGCGCGCGACGATGTCGCGGTTCCGGTCCAGAAGCGTGTTGATGTCCGTAACCAGCGGTGCGACTTCCTCGGGGTATTCGTCGGGCTCAAGCGCCTCGTTACCATCCCAGCGCTTTGCCACATCATCCTGCAACTTCTTCAAAGGGCTGAGCACGGCCGAAATCTGGAAGATAGCCGCCGCGATGCCGATCAGACCCAGCAAAGCAAAGGCCTGCAGCAAGCTAAGTTCGATCTGCGCGCGCTCTGCCTCCAGATTGGCAAGGCTGGCGGCGACCGTGACGATCCAGTGAGAGCCGTCTTCGAGGCTGATCTTCTGGTGAACACTTCGCATCCGGTCCTGATTTGGCGATGGCTCGTCGCGCGTGACGACGGTGCCACCAATAATATCGGGCACTGGGATATGCGCATCCAGCAAAGAGCGTGAGGTCACGAAGCTGCCATCGGCCGCTGTGATCTGCCAATAGCGACCGGAATAGGGCCGCCTGTAGGCGGGATCGCCAATGGCGTCTTCGATTCGCCTCAGATCACCATCAGCGTTACTGAGCGCGACCTGCAATTGCACATGGCGATCAATAAGGGCCGTCTCGAAACGGTTCTGCGTGACGGTGTCGATAAAGGCCGTGACGAGAAGGAAGCCCAGCACGATCGTCACAATCGCGGAAATTGCACCGCCGATGATGGCGCGTCTGCGCAGAGAAATCATCAGGCGGCAATCATGTAGCCGCGGCCACGCACAGTCTGGATCAGCTCTGATCCCAGCTTTTTGCGAAGGCGTGTAACAAAAACCGCGATGGTGTTTGAATCGCGATCCCCGTCATATTCGTAGATATGCTCTGACAGTTCAGTGCGGGAAATCAAACGCCCCGCATTGTGAATCAGGTAGGAGAGCACTGCCTGCTCCTGGCTTGTCAGCTCGACCGACATACCGTCGAGCAACACCTGACCGGAGCGGGTGTCGAAGCTCAGCCCGTCTTTTTCATAAATCGGGTTCACCCGCCCGGAGTTGCGACGCAGCATGGCCCGCACGCGCGCCGCAAGCTCCGGCATATGAAAGGGTTTCGTCATGTAGTCATCGGCGCCCGCATCAAGCCCGTCGACCCGATCAGTCCAGCCATCGCGCGCGGTCAGAATCAGGACGGGCGTCTCGATACCGGCTTTGCGCCAGTCCTTGAGGACCGATATGCCGTCTTTCTCCGGAAGCCCCAGATCAAGAATAATGAGATCATAGGGTTCCGTCTCCCCCATGAATCCGGCCTCTACGCCGTCATGGACGATGTCAACAACACGACCTTCTGCCGTCAAAGCACGTTTTATCTGATCACACAGGACCGTTTCATCTTCTGCAAGCAATATCCTCATGGCGCTTCATTAGCCCCAAAATTTGAAAAGATTATGGCCTTGTTCAGATATTGTCTCCGGGTTCTGGATCATCTTCTGCACCGATTATCTCGGACACGGACGTGGAGGGTTCGTCCTGTCCGATGATCTGCAAGCCGCCGGTCGCGGCAAGCGCAAGTTCCTGAGCCAGAGGAGACTCAGGTGATACCAAAGCACCGGATTGTGCTTCAATAATAACGCTATGAATATGGCCGTCCTTGCGCCTGACGAGGATGCGGTAGTAGACGCGGCCCGCCTCAAAGGCGCGCACGTCAACCGCATCGCCGTCAAATTGCTCATGGACGGTGCGCAACACCTGACCCATGCCAACGCTTTTTCCAGAGGTGACGTTCAGGCGCAATTCGGTCTGACCGATCTCACGGATCGGTTCAGCTTGGAGGGACTGCGCCATCGTCAGCGTGGCAAGGATTATGGAGCTCATGCGTTTCATGAGGAGATGGATAGCTGAACCAACATGAATGGAGCGTGAACCGAGAGTTATCATTCCGTTCAACAATGCTGTGGTTAATTGATTCCCATCGAACGAGTGCCCTTGTGTAAGACGGGCAATCAACCCCGCAAACGAAAAGGCTACCTTCATGACGATACTTGTACTGACTTTCGGAGCCCTCCTGCCCGCACTCCTGGGTCTCTACTTTGTGGCGCTTGGGTTCAATCTCCGCCCTGCTGCCTCAATGATGAAAATGGAACATTTCATCAAGATCGCCGCGTCTGGCCTGCTCGTCTTCGCAGGCACTCTGTAACGTCTTTACCCCTCTGAAGACCCTTCCACTAAAGCCGCGCTCATCCCTCCTGAGCGCGGCTTTTTTGTGCGCGCATTTCTATTGGACGATGAAATCGGCATGTAATGCGCCCGCAGCCTTGATGCTTTTGAGGATGTCGATCATATCCAGAGGCGTGACGCCCAGCGCGTTCAGACCGGCAATCACATCGGTTAGCGTCGTGCCTTCCCTGATCTCGGCCAGCCCCCGGCCCTGATCTTCCTGGATCGCGGCATTTGTGCGGGGCACCACGACCGTCTCACCCTCCGAGAACGGGTTTGGCTGCACCACAATCGGGGCCTCCTCGATGGTCAATGTCAGGTTGCCTTGCGCAACGGCCACGCGCGAAATGCGAACATCCTTGCCCATGACGATCGTGCCGGAGCGTTGATCGACCACCACTACGGCCCTGTTTTGTGGTGATACGGTCAGGTTTTCGATCTGGCTGATCACATGCGCGGGCGATCTGAGGCCCGTTCTTTCGATATTCAGCTCCACCGTGCCCGAATCAAGCATCAAGGCGACGCCCCGTCCGAAATTGCGGTTGATGACCTGCTCTATCAGATCAGCCGTTGAGAAATCGGGGGCACGAAGCGCGAGCCGCATATTGGTAATCGATGAGAGTTCGAAATCGACCTCCCGCTCGACCCGCGCGCCCGATGGCACGATGCCGGCCGTGGGCACACCGTGAATGACCCGCGCGCCATCCCCCTCTGCCGCGATACCGCCCGCAATGACTGAGCCTTGGGCGACGGCGTAGATCTCTCCGTCAGCGGCAGTGAGCGGCGTCATGATCAAGGTACCACCCAGCAGACTGTTCGCATCGCCAATGGCGGAGACAGTCACGTCAATCCGACTGCCTGCCCGGCTGAAGGCGGGAAGCTCTGAGGTGACAAGAACGGCGGCGACGTTTTTGGGGCGAAACTGCTCTCCGGTGACATTGACGCCGAGCCGCTCGAGAATGGTTGCAAGCATCTCCTCGGTGAATGGCGAATTGCGAAGCCCGTCTCCCGTGCCATTGAGACCGACAACCAGCCCGTAGCCCACCAGATCATTGCCCCTGACGCCGTCAAATTCGACGAGATCCTTCAGCCGGACCGGGGAGCCCATGGCGGGCAGGCCGATCATGACGACAGCAAGCCAGGTGATGAGGCGCTTGCACCAGCTCATCTCAGGAACGACGCAAGGTTGAGCTGCGATGTTCGGGCGGTGACCAGATACAGGGTCTCGAGCTGAGTGCGCACTTCCTCAAGCCGGGTTGCCGCCTCAAACGGGTCGGCGGCGGTCAACGCATTGCGCGCCTCCTCAAGACCCAGACGCTCTGCCGCAGTCTGCGCTGTGGCCCGCTCGATCCGGTTTTGATCGTAGCCAATATCTGCCTGCAATTCGATAATGCCGGTCTTTGAATTGATCAGACCATTGGCAGCTTGGGAAGCCACCTCATCACGGTCAATCGCCAGCGCGAGCCCTTCTCCGGCAAGCGAGAGTACGGCAAGTTGCTTGATCGCATCGCGGATTTCGGGCGTGGCGGCGGTTATCTGCTGCGTCACAGATATTGTGGAGCTGACAGGAACCCCCGTCTGCGGCACGGCACCTCCCAGATAGCCGTCGGTCTCGAAACCGCCTCCGGTATCAAACCACGCATCAATCCGGGCGAGAAAGTCCGTGGCATCCGTGGCGCCTGTGACCTCGACACGCAGGGCCGCCAGAATATCATCGGCCCGCGCCACCGCTGGCTGATCGGTCGCCACGCCGGAAAAAATCGTGCGATCGGCAACCCGCGTGTTGAGCAGCCCGATAACATTTTCAAGCTCACCTTTGATCCCCGACAGGTTGCGGTCCAGACCGGCTTCATCTTCGTAATTCACTGCATTTAACACGCGAAACCCAATATCGGCAGCGGGCTCTGCTATTCCGGAGAGCGCGCTTTGCATGGCGTCAAGGCGCGGCGAGATCTGATTGCGCGCGTCATCAAACGCGTCCTGGAGTGCCAATGTGCGCTGCATAGAGGCGAGGACAGAGAAATCCCCGCGAACCGCCGCTCCAATATCCTGCTTGCGACCCGTGGTCAGCTCTGCCGTCAAACTGGCCAGCCGATTGTTCAGAGACGAGGTCTGACGGCGCGCTATAAGGTTTTGGGCCAGATCGCCCACGCTGTTGAAACTCATGCTCAGATCCTCAAGAGGGACTGGATCATCTGATCGACAGTCTCGATTATTTTTGCATTGGCGGCGTAGGACCGCTCGATGAGCAGCAGTTTTTGCAGCTCCTGATCAGTGTTGACACCGAATTGCTGTTCGAGATTCGCCAGCGAGAATTGTTGATCCGCAGCAAATCCCTGCCGGACCTGCGCCTGTTGCCGCGCGAAGCCTACCTCAGACAAGATATCGGAGAAGGTGCCCGCCAGATTCCGCGCGCCGGCGAAGTTGCCACTGGCCGGAACCTCGCTGCGCTGAAGCGCGCCCAGATACGACAGAATCTGATCAGGATCGGCCTGCCCGCCTTCTGTCGCGGCGCCCATACCGTCGCGAATCCGCCAAGACTCGCCACCTTGTTGCGGATCGACGGCAGCATTGTTCGCCTCGCGCGCCGCGATGGCTGCTTCATTGGCGACATCGGCCACGGCGCCACGATCAGTAAACAAGCCCGGCGCGCCTGCCGCCAGAGTTGGGTCAACAGTTGGGTCGGAGAACCGCTCAATCAGATTGCGCGCGGCGGCATCAAGCTGGGACTGGACCTCCACAGCCTGGGTATCGCGAATTTCGAACAGCGCCTGCAGACGCCCGCCGCCCAACGCGGTGCTCGCATCCCCTACTTTTGAGGGGCTGTCCTCAATCTCGATCTGCGACAAGGCGCCGGATCCGATGGTCATATCCGCCGTGATCACAGGGGTCTGGTCAAACGAGATTTTGGCAACCTTGCCGTCCAGGATCATCGTCCCGTTGTTTGTCACCAGGGCGACCTGACCGAAATCGCGCGGAATTTCACGGATGGAAACCAGCTCGCCGATCTCATCAATCGCCAATTGCCGCTGATCCATCAGCGCGGCGGCATTTCCCCCCGAAGACAGCGCGCGCCGGATCTGGTTGTTCAGTTTTGCGACATCCTCCAGCGAGGAATTCAGCCTGTCCACGGAGCGCGCGATCTGCGTGTCCGCATCCTGCCGCGACTGCTGGACCACCCTCGTCGCCTGGTTGAGACCGTCAGCCACACCGCGCGCATTGCGCACCGCATCATTGAGGCGGATGGGGTTGTCGGGTGACGCGCTGGCTGCGACCAGACTGGCCTCAAGCGCTGCCACCTGAGACGAAAGCGAGTTCGGCTGATCGGGGGTGCCGATTGTGGTCTCGAGGCGTTTGAGAAAGGCCAGCTTTTCATCGCTGTAACTCAGCTCAGCATCTGCCAGACGCCGGTCACCAATCGCCACATCGTTGACGTTGCGCTCGATACCCGTGATCCTGACGCCCGCACTCTGGCCGCCGACAATGGCCGATGTCCGGCCAATCTCGCGCCGCCCATAGCCTTCAGTTCCGGCATTCGCGACATTCGAGGAAACGACCTCTGCCGTTCGCGATGCCGCGATCAGCCCGGAGGACGCGTTGGACAATGCACTGGAGATACTCATGAAAACGCCTCAGCTCTTGTTTTACCGTTTGATATTCGTGGTTTCTTGCAACATCTCATCGACCGTCTGGATCACCTTCGCATTGGATGAATAGGCCCGCTGGGTCTGGATGAGGGCGGTAAGCTCTCCGGCGACATCGGTTGCCGATTCCTCAAGCGCGAAGGCCACAATATCCCCGGTGGGCCCGTCACTGGCATCCCAAAGGAAGAAGGACCCGCTTTCGTTCGACGTTCGATAAGTCTGATTGTCGAGCGAGATCAGCCCATTGGTATTGGGCAGATCCACAAGCGGAATCTGATAGACCGTTCGCGTGATGCCCACATCAAACGTGGCTTTCACGAAGCCGTTACGATCCACATCGACCGAAATCATGTTGCCGACGGGCGAGCCATCCTTGGTGATCTGGGTGGGGGCAAAGCTGTCAGAAAGCTGCGTGATCCCCGCAGCCTGCCCGAGCCCGCCGATAGAGATCTCCATCGGGCCACCTGCAACCTGCACGGTCATCGAGCCTGTGCCATTCGAATAGGCCCCGCCAACCACAGGGTTCGTCCCGACCGGCTGGGTCACGCTTGCAAGCGTCCCGCCCGATCCACGCGCGGCATCAAAAAGCAGCTGATACTCACCGATCACATCATTATTGCTGGCCGAGTCCTGAATGGAGATCGACCATTCATTGGCCGATGGGTCACCGGGGGCAGCGACCGTGGGCGAGAAGGTGATCAGCAGGTTTTGCGATGTGCCCAGGTTGTCAAAATACTCGACCGACAGTTCGATCGGATCACCGGAGGCATCGCTCTCGGTCTCGGTTGCGGGGAGGTTCACGCCAAGGTTGAGCTGCGTCGTAGGCTCGCCTGCGAATTGGTTCACGTTGATCTGGATGGGCTCAAGCCCGTCAGAGGTATCGCGCGGGAATGTCGGAACGGAGCCATCGGCCGAAGCGGGCCAGCCCATCAGGACCATGCCGGTATCGGATTTCAGATAGCCTTCGGAATCGGTTCTGAACGAGCCTGTGGTGACCAGACGAAATGGCAAATCCTCACCGCTCAGACCGACCGCCGTTTCTGTGGTAACCGGCAGAAAGCCGCGTCCGCGCACGGCAAGATCGGTCGAATTCGCCGTGGTCAGCAAAGCGCCGGGCTGGTCAATAAGACGCTGCGAGGTGACCCGCACCCCGCCGGCAGAATAGGTGCCGGTCCCGCTGGAGATGACCATGGAATGAAAGTCGGTCTCCGCCCGCTTGTATCCATTGGTATTGGAATTGGCAATATTGTCGGAGATCGTGGACAGGCGAGAAGCATTCGCGGAAAGCCCCGCGACACCGGCATTCAAAGAGGAGGAAATTGTCAAAACTGCGCCTTTCTGCTGCGTCCCAATTTCGCCCTTTATGCGAACGCAGGTTTAATATGGCGCTAACAAGTCAAATTGAATCTATAGCTTTTGATGAAATACCGGAAAGACCGTCCATCCCCTA
>CAYGUB010000135.1:0-7428 GCA_964352845.1 uncultured Rhodobacterales bacterium
TGATCGGGCTGAGCCAGAAGCACACACGCGGGCTTCTGGCCGATGGTCTGGACGTCATGGTCCGGCTGATCAAAGGAACAGAGCCCGTCACTTTCAAGAATGATCATTGGGAGCTGCAAGATGCCCGCCTGCATCTGCGCCCTTATTCCGATTTCGACATTGCCACGGCGGCTGTTGCCTCTCCGACGGGGCCGAAACTGGCAGGCAAATATGGCACGGGGTTGATCTCTATAGGGGCCACGACTGCTGCCGGGTTTGACGCATTGGCCCTGCATTGGGACGTGATCGAGGCGGAGGCGAAACATCACAAGCAGCAGGTCTCGCGCGACAAATGGCGGCTGGTCGGGCTGTGCCATATCGCCGAGACGGCAGAGCAGGCGCGGCGCGACGTGGAATATGGGATCGAGCATTGGTTCAACTATTTCCAGGAGATCGCTGCCTTCCCGCAAATGTCGATGCCAGGCCAGAACGCCAAGGAGATGATTGATTTCATCAATGACAGCGGCTTTGGCGCCATCGGCACCCCCGAGATGTGTCGCGCCCAGATCGACCGGCTTTGGAAGCAGTCAAATGGCGGCTTCGGCGCCTATCTGATGCTGGCGCATAACTGGGCCAATTTCGACGCGACGCGCCGCAGCTATGAGTTGATCGCGCGAGAGGTGTTTCCGCATTTCCAGGGCCAGCACAAATCGACCATGGATGCGGCGATACGCGCGCAAAAGATGCGGCCCGAACTTGCTGAGATCCACGCCAAGGCGGTTGAAACGGCGCAAGAGCTCTATGCGGCAGAAACAGGCGCGCGGCACTGATCGCGTGATTTTTCCGACCCTCATGGCGGGCGGTTGTGGTATCGTGACACGACTGCCCGTCTGACGCAGAACACGTCACCCTATAAGAACGCTCCCGCATCTGCGGGCGCGGGCAAGCTATTTGAAATGGGAGGATATTATTCATGGCGACGTTGAGAATAAACGGGGCCGAGACCGAGATCTCGGCGGATCGCGCGATGCCGCTTTTGTGGGCCGTGCGCGATATCATGGGCATGACCGGCACCAAATATGGGTGCGGTGTCGGGCTTTGCGGGGCATGCACGCTACATGTGGACGGCAAGGCCGAGCGGTCCTGCCAGCTCACCGTCGGTGATGTTGAGGGGCGCGAGATTACCACGATCGAAGGGCTGGACGCCGCCGGTGACCACCGCGTCCAGCAGGCCTGGCGGGAGCTCAACGTGCCGCAATGTGGGTTTTGCCAGGCAGGCCAGATCATGCAGGCAGCCTCCCTGCTGGAGGAAAACCCCAACCCCTCTGATGATGAAATCCTGACCGCCATGGCCGGAAATGTGTGTCGTTGTGGCTGTTATCAGCGAATTGTCGCCGCCGTCAGGCTGGCGAGCACAGGGGGATAGGCCATGTTGAAATATCTTGAACAATCTGCAGCTGTCGCGACCAGCCTCAGCGTGCAGAACGTCTCTCGCCGTGCCTTTCTGGGGGCGGGCACTTTCGCGCTGGCGATCTATGCGGGTGGCGCGCAGGCCTTTCCGACCTGGGCCGTGGGCGGCACTCAGATGCCCCATGGGCTGGTCGATGATCCGCTGGTCTTTGTCTCGATTGCGGCTGACGGGACAGTGACGCTGGTGGCCCACCGCTCCGAGATGGGCACGGGTGCGCGGACCTCCCTGCCGATGATCATGGCCGATGAGATGGAGGCCGATTGGGATCGCGTCACCATCCTGCAGGCCGAGGCCGATGAGCCGAAATACGGCAACCAGGACACCGATGGCTCGCGCAGTTTGCGCCATCACATTCAGGCCGCGCGCAAGATCGGCGGCGCGGTCCGGCATATGCTGGCGCAGGCTGCGGCGAATGAGTGGGGCGTGGATGCGGCGCAGGTGGTGGTCGAAAACCATCAGGTCAAACATGGCGGCAAGGTGCTGGGGTTTGGCGATCTGGCCGAGGCTGCGATGGCGCTGCCAGTGCCCGCCCATGAACGGATATCCTACAAGCAGGAGGCCGATTTCCGCTATGTCGGCAAGGGTCAGGTTCAGATAACCGATCTGCATGACATCACGACCGGCGCTGCGGTCTACGGCGCGGATGTGATGCTTGACGGCATGCAGTTTGCGGTCATCGCGCGGCCGCCTGTCGTTGGTGGCAAGGCCGTCGGCTTTGATCGCGACGCGGCAATGGCGGTCAGCGGAGTGACCGGCGTATATGAGTTGCCCTATTCGATCATGCCTGCAAAATTCGCGCCTCTGGGCGGGATCGCGGTTGTGGCGGATACGACCTATGCCGCCATCCAGGGGCGTGATGCTCTCAAAGTTGAGTGGGAGGGCGGGCCGCATGCGGGCTATAACTCCGGGCCTTTCATGGAAGAGATGATCAAGACTGCCGCCCAGCCCGGCACGCCGCTGCGCACCCAAGGGGATCCGGCAGGCGCCTTTGCCGGTGCCGCGCGGGTCTTTGGCCAGACCTACACGCAAGATCACATGGCCCATATCCCGATGGAGCCACCTGTGGCCCTCGCCAATTACACAGGCGACACACTTGAGATCTGGGCCCCGGTTCAAAGCCCCTACACGACCCGCACCGATACGGCAGAGGCATTGGGCATGGATCCCGCCAATGTACGGGTCAATGTGACCTTGCTGGGTGGCGGGTTCGGGCGCAAATCCAAGGCGGATTTCGTGACCGAGGCGGCGTTGCTCTCCAAAGAGGCCGGCACGCCTGTCCGGGTGCAATGGACGCGCGAAGATGATGTGCGGCATTCCTTCTATCACACCACCTCTGCCGAGCGGATCGAGGTCGCGCTGGACGCTGATGACAAGGTAACGGGCTGGCGGCACAACTCGGTCGCGCCCTCTATCCTGTCCACCTTCGCGCCCGATAGCGGCATGCAGTTCAACGTTGAATCGGGCATGGGCCATGTCGATATGCCCTTCGATATTGCCAATGTGTCTTGCGAGAATGGCGCGGCGCTTGCGCATACACGGATCGGCTGGTTCCGCGCGGTCTCGAACGTACCGCGGGCCTTTGCCATCGGCTCTTTTGTGGGCGAGCTTGCTCATGAGTTGGGCCGCGACCAGAAATCCATGTGGCTTGAGCTGATCGGTGCGGCGCGCACTGTCGATCCTGCCGCGGAAGGCTATCCGGAAGATTTCTGGGATTACGGAGAGACCTATGCCGAGTTCCCGATCGAGACCGGGCGTCTGGCCCATGTGCTGAGCATGGCGTCCGATGCGATCGGCTATGGCAAGGCGTTGCCTGAGGGCGAGGGGATCGGGCTTGCCGTGCATCGCAGTTTCGTCTCCTATGTGGCGAGTGCTGTGCGGGTCAGGATCATTGATGGGACCGTGACCATTCCTGAAGTTCACATGGCCGTCGATTGCGGTTTCGCGGCCAATCCCGAACGGATCGCAAGCCAGATGGAAGGTGCGGCCGTGATGGGGATGACGATTGCGCAAAACGCGTCGATCACCTTCCGGGAAGGTGCGGTCGAGCAGGGCAATTTCTACGATTATGACGTGGTCCGGTCCGACAATTACCCGTTGAATGTCGTGACCCATATCGTGCCGCATCCGTTCTCGGTTCATTCCACTGGCGTGGGCGAGCCTGGCGTGCCACCGATGGCCCCCGCCATCGCAAATGCGGTGTTTGAGGCAAACGGCACACGCCACAGATCGCTGCCCTTTGGCGTGAATAGCTGACAGAGCAGCCGCGTGGCCGCTTTGCGCCACGCGGCTCCGCTTTCCCTTGACAAAACCGCGATTTGCTCATCTCCATTTTGCATATGATCGATGCAAAAATGGCCGATATGGTGCAGTTTGCGTGCGCTTGCCACAATCTTGCACCGTATTGGCTGTAGTGCCGTCATGTAGTGTGGTGTGGTGATCGCAAGTCGTTACAGACCGATGCCGCGCCCCGGGTTTCAAATGGGAGTGATCCATGACCTTTTCGACTTTCTCGCGCGCCGGTTTTGGGGCGACCTGCATTGCAATTATCGGGCTCGCGATGATCAGTGCCCCGGCTTTCGCGCAGCAGACCGGCTCGACCAGCTATTCCGATGTCAAGGTCGATGGGCCCGAACGAATCAACAATGCCGGCAAATTGCGTATGCTCAGCCAGCGCATCGCGGCTTATACCTGCACCCTGACATCCGGGGTCTCGATAAATACCTCGCGCGAGATCCTCGCCAGATCGGAGCAGGAGTTTGGCCAGATCCTCAATGCGCTGCAATTCGGTGATGAGACCTTGGGGATCATCGCGCCCGAAGAACGTCGCAAAACGCTTTTGGTGATCGAAAAGCTCGTCGCTGAATGGTTGCCGGTGAAAGCTGCGATTGACACTGTGCTGGCCGATAATTCCAACCTCGATCAAGCGCATGTCATTGATGACGCGAACCTTTCGCTGCTGGACCGTGCGGTTGATCTGGCGGTCGAGATTTCCAACCAATATGCCAACCCGTTCGAGATGTCTCAGAGCGACGCGCTCTTGATCGACATCGCCGGACGGCAGCGCATGCTGACACAGCGCATCGCCAAGGATGCCTGCGAGGTCTGGACGGGCTATCATTCGGAAGAGGCGAAGGTTGACCTGAGCCAGACGATGCAGATGTTTGAGCTGTCACTGACGGCTTTGCAAAACGGCATGCCCGATGCCGGGATCACAGCTGCGCCCACCCCGGCGATTGCCGAAGAGTTGAAGGTTATTCTTGACCGCTGGAACGGATTGAAGATCCACCCGGTCACTTTGGCGGAGGGTGGTGAAATATCAGACGCGGCGAAAGTGCAGATCTACGAGGGGCTCAATCAGGAACTGGCGGATTTGAACCATCTGGTAGGGCAATACGCCCAATACGCCAAGCGAGGGCACTAAGCTCCTACCCCTTGTCCTTATGCTGCGCAAAGCTTGCGCGGTTGCGACCGGCGATATAGGCGCCTGCCGTGACGGGCTCGTAGCGGCTGGTATCACTGCCCAGATCACGCGGGTCGATCACCGTATCGGTATGGGGGTCAAAGAAGACCGGGATCGAATAGCGCGCATGACCCGTGCGGTTGATCACCCGATGCAGGGTGGAGTTGAACCGGTCATTGCTCCACCGCGCCAGCAGATCGCCGATATTGCACACCAGCGTGCCCTCAATGGGCGGCGCCTCGACCCATTCGCCTGATCGATGCTGCACCTGAAGCCCGCCACTTAGATCCTGCAGCAGCAAGGTGAGCACGCCGAAATCCGTGTGAGGTGCAACGCCGAAGCGCTGTACGAGCTCGTCATCGGCGGTGGATGAAGGGTAGTAGACCGCCTGCGCCCGGGCGAGCGGCTTTTGGTAATATGGCGCGAAGAAATCCGCGGGCGCATCGAGGCTGACCGCAACGGCCGCAAGAAGCCTCTCCGCGACCGCGCAAACTGCATCGTAATAGGGGCGCAGCCCGGTCTCGAGCCGTGGGAAGGCATCGCGCGGCCATTTGTTCACCGCGACAAGCGGTTTGCCCGCCAGCAGATCGGGGTCATCCTCGGCAATCTCCGCGCCCCAGAAGAACACCTCCTTGAGATCATGGGTGCGCGCGCCTTCCAGCCGCGACATGCCGGTGGCCATCCAGCCGCGCTGATCGCTGGCCACGGCCACGCTGCGCTTGGCGGGCTCCGGCAGGTCGAAGAAATCGCGTGCCACCTCAAAGGCCTGTGCCATCAGCGCGGGGTCAATGCCGTGGCCCTTGATATAGAAGAACCCGGTGCGGGTTGCGGCTGCGTGGATCTGCGCCGCGACCCCGGCATAGTCACCGGCCAGCGCAGGGGCGATGTCAATCACCGGGATTGCCGTCTGATCAAGCGCCCGGGCCTGCGCAAAGCTGTTCATCAGACCAGCTCTGCATCGGTCATGAATTCGACCAGCGCGGGCCCCGGCGTCTCAATCGCCGCGCGCAGGGCCGGGGCGATATCCTCGGCATTGACGACCTTTTGCCCATGCGCCCCGCAAATCTTGGCGAAGGCCGCGAAGGAGGGGTTGTGCAGTGCGGTCTCCCACACAGGCCACTGGCCCGCGCGTTGTTCTTTCGAGATTTTGCCCAGCTGCGCGTTGTTGAGAAGGATATGTGTGATGTCCATTCCGTATTTCACGGCTGTCGTCAGCTCCATCGGGTATTGGCCAAACCCGCCATCGCCCGAGATGGAGATCACCTTGCGGCCGCGATAGCGCTTAAAATCCTGGGTGGCGGCCCATGCGCCCATCGCGGCGGGAAAGCCAAAACCGATGGAGCCCAGATAGCCCGACATCAAAACGCGCTGCCCAGTGGTCTCGAAGTAGCGGCCGAAGGAATAGGTGTTGTTGCCCACGTCGCAGGCGATGATTGCATCCTCGGGGCAGATTTGTGACAGGGCCTCGAAGATCGCATAGGCATGCAGACCGGTCGTCTTTTGCTCCTCCATGCGGTGCTGTTTCTCGGCCCGCCAGATGGCCCAGCGTTCGGCCAGCTCCGTGATCTGATCAGCCGCAGAGGCGGGGCTTGTGGCAGAGCGGATGGCATCGCAAAACGCGCCGATCTCGCCCCAGACGGGCAGGGTGACAGGGTGGAACTTGCCCAGCTGCATGCGCTCGTAATCGACCTGGATGATCGGCTTTTTCGGGTTGATACCGGTGTGATTGGCAAAAGATGAGCCAAGCGAGAGGATCAGATCTGCCTCATTCATGAACCAGCTGGCAATCGGCGTGCCGGAGCGGCCCAGAACGCCGCCCGCATTGGGGTGGCTGTCAGGGATCAGCCCCTTGCCCTTGAAGGTCGTCACCACCGGCGCGCCCAGCTTTTCGGCCAGTGCGATGATCTTGTGCCGCGCGTCCAGCGCGCCGTGGCCGATGACGATCATGGGCCTTTCGGCCGCACCGATCAGATCCAGCGCTGCGGCGACATCTTCATCCGAGGGTTTGACCACCGCACCGCCCATGCGCCCGTCAGGCAGGCTGGCAGGGGCATCGGACGGATTGGTCTGGATATCATCGGGGAAGATCAGATGGGCCACGTCCCGCTCGATCAGTGCGGTTTTGCAGGCGAGCGCTGCAAGTTCGGCATGGTTGGATGTGTTCAGCACCGGTTGCGAGAAACGCGAGACCGCATCAAAGGCCGAGGCCAGATCGATGTCCTGGAACGCGCCCGGCCCGAAGACCTGCGTCTGGACCTGACCCGTCAGCGCGACAACCGGGGCGCGGTCTACCTTCGCGTCCCAAAGCCCGGTCAGCAGATTGGTCGCGCCGGGTCCTGCGATGGTCAGGCAAGCGGCGGGCCTGCCGGTGAGCTTGCCATAGGCCGATGCCGCAAAGGCTGCCGCGCCTTCATGCCGGATGGCTATAAATTGCATCGCGCCTGCTTCGGTTTGGCGACGAATGGCATCGGCCAGCCCCAGATTGGAATGGCCCACCATCCCGAAGACGCGCTTGATC
>CAYGUB010000136.1:0-7392 GCA_964352845.1 uncultured Rhodobacterales bacterium
CCATGAAGATGATCAGCAGCACCAGCATCACGTCCACGAAAGGCGTGACGTTGATCTCGCTCATCGGCGTGGAGCGCCCGCCGCTGCGTCTGCGCCCCCGCCGTCCGCCGGAGGATTTCCCGAGTGTCCCTGCCCCCATCGCTCAGGCGTCCAACTGGCGCGACAGGATGGTGGAGAACTCATCGGCGAAGGCCTCGTAGCCGCTGGTAATCCGGTCCGCATCCGCGCTGAGCTTGTTGTAGAAGATCACCGCCGGGATCGCCGCGACCAGTCCCAAAGCCGTTGCGACCAATGCCTCCGCAATACCCGGGGCGACGACGGCGAGGTTGGTATTTTGCGAGATCGCGATTTCCTCAAAGGCGTGTTTGATGCCCCAGACCGTGCCAAACAGCCCGATAAACGGCGCGGTCGCACCGACCGTGGCCAGAAAGCCCAGACCATAGGTCAGCCGCTCATCCTCCTTGGCAATCGCCACATCCATCGAGCGGTCGATCCGCGCAGAGGCCCCCGCGATCAGCTGGCCGTCATCGCGGTGCGAGCGGCGCCATTCGGACATGCCTGCCGAGAAAATGCGCTTGGCAGAGCCCTTCGGGTTGGTGCCGATCTTGTCATAGAGCTCGTCCAGTGGCTCGCCCGACCAGAAGGCGCGATCGAATTGATCCGCTTCCTTGCGGGCGATCCGGTAATTGATGAATTTCTGGATAATGATCGCCCATCCCCAGATCGAGGCCGCGATCAGGATCAGCATCACCAGTTTGACCGTTATTGTTGCCCGCCAGAACAACGCCCATATCGAAAAATCGATATCGCTGGCGAGGCCGATTACCTCAGACTCCATAGAAACCGCTCTCTTTTATCAGTTACCGATTGCTTCGGCTTATCGGCGCAGTCTACCGCGTTTGAGCGGTGATTTCCATTCACATCCTGCACCGGGCCACGAAATTCTCGGCCGGGCCGCACAAACCCGCCGCCCTTTCGGCAGGAAGTCGCGGGTCAGGGCTGCACCAAAGGCAGCGTGACCGTGGCGCGCAGCCCCCCTTCCTGGCGGTTCTCAAGCGTGATCCGCCCGCCATGGGCAGCGATGATGCTGCGCGCGATCGACAGACCAAGACCCGCACCGCCGGTCTGGCTGTTGCGGCTCTCATCGCCCCGGGTGAAGGGCTGGAACATCGCCTCCAGCTTGTCTTGCGCGACACCCGGCCCGTCATCGTCAATCGTAATCACCGCATCACGTCCGGCGATATCCAGCCGCAAACGGGCGGCACCGCCATATCGGGTCGCATTGTCGATGAGATTGCCAATCGCCCGCCCCAGACCGACAGGCCGGGCCGAGACAAGGGCCTGCGCGTCGATCTGGCAGGCAGCGCCGCGATCTGCGCAAAGCTGGCTAAGATAGGGCGCCAGATCAAGCTGGGCAGACGCCTCGCCATCATGGCCTTCCCGCGCGTAGCTTACCAGCCCATCTGCCATGACGCCCATTTCATCAAGGATGCGGATCATTGCATCGCGCTGCTCCGGGTCCTCGACCATCTCGGCCCGGATGCGCAGGCTGGTCATGGGGGTACGCAGATCATGACCAACGGCGGCAAGCATCCGCATCCGCTCTGCATCAATCTGCGACATCTCCACCTGCATGGCGTTGAACGCCCGCGCAGCCTCGCGCATCTCCAGCGCGCCTGTCTCGGGCGCGCGCGCGCCCCGGTCGCCCTGCCCTGCCGCGCGTGCCGCCTGCGCCAAAGCCCCGAGCGGCCGCGTCAGGCGGCGCACAAAGAGCAGCCCGACCCCAAGCACCGAGATCAGGGAAACGCCGAGCGTGAGCAAAAACACCTCGCCCGCGATCCCGCGCGGCCCAGCCCGTGTGCCGCGTGTCACCATGTTGAGCCATTGCGGCGCCAAGGCCCCGCCCATGTCGAGCGCGATGGAGATGGCTATGGTCTGGCTGAGCCCGCGCGTATCCGGCCCACGCGGGCGCACCCGGATTGCGGCGCGCAGGTCGCGCTCTGGCAGGGCCTCCGTCAGACGCCGCGCCAAGGCAAGCGAGCGTGGCGCCGCCGGGGTTTGCTCCACGACGGGGGCGCGGTCCACGGTGACGCGGGAAAACCGGGTGGAGCTGCGCTGCGCGATCAACCTGCGCCGCGCCGGCGCCGCCTCCTCAATGGCGGGGACCAGTGAAACGATGCGCTCGACCTCGCGCGATTGCAGCGCCTCACGGTCGAGCCTTTGGCGCTCATAGCTCATCACAGCGAGCGCGACCAGATTTGCCGCCACCAGTGCTGTTGCCAGCAACAGCGCGAAGCGGCCCGCCAGACCGTCAGGCAAGAGCCGCGTGCGCCTTGTCATATCTCTTGCACCTCAGCGGCCAGCTTATAGCCCCCGCCCCATTCCGTGACGATGATCCGGGGGCTGGACGGGTCCTCCTCAAGCTTGCGGCGCAGGCGGCTGACAGTGTTGTCGATGGCCCGATCATAGGCCTTGGCGTCACGCCCGGCGGTCAGATCAAGAAGCCTGTCGCGGCTCAGCACCTTTTGCGGGTGATCCAGCAAAACGCCCAGCAGGCGGTTCTCACCCGTGGTCAGCGCGACCTGCCGCCCGTCCAGGTGATGCAGCACACTTATTGCCGGGTCATGGGTCCAGTCGCCAAACTGGCGCTGATTGCTGCCGGGCGTGGGTTCGGGCTCCGGCACGCGCCGCAGGACGGCCCGTATGCGCGCCAGAAGCTCGCGCGGGTTGAACGGCTTGACCAGATAATCATCGGCCCCAAGCTCAAGACCCACGATCCTGTCGGTCTCGTCAGCCATGGCGGTCAGCAAGATCACAGGCGGGCCGCCCCGCGCCACAAGCCAGCGACACAGGCTCAACCCATCCTCACCCGGCATCATCACATCGAGCACGACCAGCCCCAGCGCAGCCTCCTCGACGATCCGCCGCGCCTCTGCCGCATTGGCGGCCAGCTGCGTGCGAAAGCCCTGCTTGCGCAGATACTGCCCCAGCGGTTCACGGATATCGCGCGCATCATCGACAATCAGGATCTGGGTGGTCACAACGTGGCTCTCTTTCCAAATGACGTGCCTGCCATGTGATTAACACCGGATCACCACGGCCTTGCCAGCAACAGATCAAGGCAGGGGCCCGGTTATTTGTCGCAGAGTGTATCAGCCGGGCAGCCGCGCGACAGATGGCGACAAAGCGGGGCTCGCGCTGACACACATAGCAGCAAAGAGAGGTCCATATAGCCGGTATCGGAGACAACACTCCGCAGATATCAAATTTGAAAGGACGCAAACAATGCCACAGTTCAGACTTCTCCCCCTTGGCGCGGTCATCATCGGATTGGCCGTCTCTGCCGCCGCCGTCGCCACGGCGCAAAATACGCCCGATATCGCCACCCAGCCACAGGCATCTGAAAAGCTCTTCAAGGCGCATGGTCGCAAGGGCCATCACGGCGGTCGCGGTGGCGGCAGCAGTGAGATGATGCGCATGATCTTCGGCGCGGTCGATGCCAATGGCGACGGCTCCGTCACGCAAGAAGAGGTCGACAGCTACCGCGCCACGAAGCTGGGCGAGGTCGATGCCTCGGGCGACGGGGCGCTGAGCCTTGACGAGTTCGCAACACTCTATGCCGAGTTCACCCGCGGGCGCATGGTCGACCGGTTCCAGGACCTCGATGCCGATGGTGACGGAATGATCAGCGATGCAGAAATGGATGCGCGGTTCGGCAATATTGTCGAGCGGATGGATCGCGACGATGACGGCGCGCTGACACTCCAGGACCGGCGGGGTCGGCGCGGATAACAAACCGGGCGCGCCGGATACCGGCGCGCCCCTACCCGGCTTGCAGGCGCGCAAAAGCGGCCCGCATCGCAGCACTCATCCTGACGGGCCTGAGGCTGCCTGATACGTGGACCAGCTTGATCGCGATTGCGCAAAGGAGCCGGTCATCGAGATGGAAGCTCTGCACCAGATCGACATTTGCCGCCCCAATGGCCGCCGCGCGGGTGGTACAGGTGATCAGATCATCCAGCCGCGCCGGAGACTGCCAGTCGATCTGCGCTGATCTGACGATGAAATTCTCGCCCGCCTCACCGATCAGCGGCAGGTCCAGCGCGCGCAGCATCTCGGAACGGGCGCGTTCGGCCATCACCAGATAATTGGCGTGATACATAATCCCGCCTGCATCGGTATCGCCGTAATAGACACGGATCGGCATGGAAAACCCGTCTGGACCAAGGATCATTGCGCGACGCTCAGACGCGCGGCCAGCCGCAGCGCGTGGGACGGGTCCTGCGCCGCCACGGGCATCACCGGATCATAGGCCGCCCGTATGATTGCGGCCAGATCGGGTTTCAGGATCGCCACATCATCACCCGTCAGCGCAAGCGGTGAGCTGCCAAGAAAGGCCTCGTCCGACCACAGCAGAATTGATTGCACCACCTGCCCAAGACACAGCGTATCGGCAGCGATCTGCGACATCACCTCATCCATGCGCAAGAAGACGAAACAGGCCTTGATCCCCCCCTCGGGGTCAAAGCGAAAGATCCGGTATTGGTTGGCATCGGCCTGCTTGAGACGCGCCACAAGCGGCCCGAGATCGGGGATCATTCGGTCGAGATTTGGCGTATCGACCAGCTCTTGCCAGTCGCGCATGAAAAACACCATGAAATTGGAGCCCAGCTCCGGGTCGGTCTCTGACATCTCGTGACCGGCCAGCGCGCAGACCGCCTCGATCGCGCCCTTGAGAACCGAGATCGTCTCATCCTGCACACCAAAAACAACGGGTGCAATCGGCCTGTTCCAGCGCGCGAATACGTAAGTGCCATCGGCCCGGGTAAAATAGCGGGCAAGATCGGGTTGGGTCACTCAGAGCCTCATTTGCCAGACGCGACGCGCTTTCATGGCAGGGTCTGCTCCAGCGCCTGGCGGATGAACGGATCGTTGAAATCCAGATCAGTGCCGAAAACACGCGCCTGCTGGCCCCGGTCAAAGAAGATCGCCATGGGCTTGCCGTCAGAGATACGGATTCCCCAGACACCCCAGCTTGAATTGCATTGATGCGGCCAGCAGCCACGGCCGGTGACCCAGCCGCCGATCTGCGTGATCTGACCGCCCACATTGATCCGCCTGTTCATCTCCGCAAATTGCGCATCGCTCATGATAGTGCCGAAGCGCCGCCGCTCCTGGCGGTCGGACATCGGCGCATTGGCATGCTGCCCGATCCAGCGCGTCACATCCGCCCCGCCGCCGGGCATCACACCATCATTGGGCCGCGCGATAGAGGCGACGGTGAAGGCTGTACCGTCATAGCGGAAGGTCTGATATTCCACACGCGGGTCGGGATCGGCGAAATCCATCTCGACCGCGCCCTCAAGGATACGTGTCTCACGCAGCCGCCCGAGACAATCGCCGAACTTGCCGGTCCGCCTTATATCGGTGCCGATGCGCAGGATGACATAGCCTATCGGGCACATATTGCCGTTATGGCTGCTCTCCACGATGACCCAGTCATATGGCGCGCCCGCGCGGTTGAACGCGCCTTTGATCTTCACGCGATACTCCTCGACCAGCCGTTGCGGCGAGCCTTGCATCACCAGCGCCTGCTCTCCCCACCGGCTGACGGTTTGAGTGACCAGCGTGCCCATCCGCGTTTGCACCGCCGGGTAATTTCCCAACGTCACGGCCTGCGCCAATGCCACGCCAGGCGCGAGGGTGATCCACAGCAGGAACGCCGCTTTGAGATGTTTGCGCACAGTCTACGACCCTTCGAACAGATCCCCCGAGACGTCCGGGGCCTTGGGCGCGGCCAGTCCCAGATGTCGCCACGCCTTCTCTGTCAGCAGTCTTCCGCGTGGCGTGCGCTGGATCAAGCCCTGTTGTAACAAATATGGCTCGACGACATCTTCAAGCGCGTCGCGCGGCTCTGACAGGGCGGCGGCCATTGTCTCTATCCCGACGGGGCCGCCGGCGTAATTCTCGGCAATCAGCGTCAGATAGCGGCGGTCCGCCCCGTCGAGCCCCATTTGATCAACGCCAAGCCGGGTCAGGGCGCTATCAGCCCGCGCCTGGGTAATCGTGCCATCGCCCTCAACCAGTGCGAAATCGACCACGCGCCGCAAGAGCCGCCCGGCAATCCGGGGCGTGCCGCGCGCGCGCTGCGCGATCTCGCGCGCACCGGCATCCTGCGTCGGGATGCCCAACAGCCGCGCCCCACGACGCACGATCTCATGCAGCTCGTCGACTGTGTAGAATTGCAGTCGCGTCGGTATGCCGAACCGGTCGCGCAAAGGCGTGGTCAGCAGGCCCAGTCGCGTCGTCGCACCGACCAGCGTGAAAGGTTGCAGCTCTATCCGCACAGTGCGCGCGGCGGGGCCTTCGCCTATGACCAGATCAAGCTCAAAATCTTCCAACGCGGGGTAGAGCACCTCTTCGACGACGGGATTGAGCCTGTGGATCTCGTCGATAAACAGCACATCGCGCGCCTCCAGATTGGTCAGGATCGCGGCCAGATCGCCCGCCTTGGCCAAAACGGGGCCAGAGGTCATGCGAAAATTCACCCCAAGCTCACGCGCCATGATCTGCGCCAGCGTCGTCTTGCCCAGACCCGGAGGGCCGTGAAACAGCGTGTGATCCATCGCCTCGCCCCGACGCTTCGCGCTTTCAATAAACACCGCCAGATTGGCGCGCGCCTCGGCCTGACCGATGAATTCAGACAAGGCCTGCGGGCGCAAGGCACGGTCGGCATCCTCGGGGCGTTTTTCAGGGCGCAGGGTCGGGTCGGGCTCGCTCATGAGGGCGCCAGCGATTTGAGGGCGGCACGGATGACTGCTGGAGTGTCGGCCTCAGGGGTGTCTTGCAGCACCTGGGCTATCGCCGCAGCCGCGTCGCCTTGCGCGTAGCCGAGATTGATCAGCGCAGAAAGAGCGTCGGCCTGAGCCGAGAAATTCACCTGTGGCGCGGGGTCGATGACGGGCATTTCGCCGGGCATGTCGCTGGGCATTGCACCTTGCGCAGCCTGAAGCGAGCCGCCCATGGCCATGACGCCGGGCGCCTTGTCTTTCAGCTCGATCACGACTTTCTGCGCGGTCTTGGGGCCCACGCCTTTCGCGGCCTTGATCGCGTTCCAATCGCCAAGCGCAATGGCGCGGCTGATCCCATCGGGGCCCAAAGCGCCAAGGATCGCCATGGAGGCTTTCGCGCCGATCCCCTGAACGCCCATCAGCAGACGGTGCCATTCCTTCTCAACCAATGAGGTGAAGCCGAAAAGCTGCAAAAGGTCCTCGCGCACCAGCAGATCGGTGTAGAGCGAGACCGCCTGCCCCGGGCCGGGCAGACCGGCCAGCGTCCGCTCGGAGCATTTTTTTTTTTATGATACGGCGACTACCTAGATCTTCACGTGAT
>CAYGUB010000137.1:0-7379 GCA_964352845.1 uncultured Rhodobacterales bacterium
TTGCCGGACTTTAGCGCAAGGGCGATGTCGTGGTCGCCGGTGCGGGCAAAGCACCAGGGCACGCCCGGCGCGATTTCGCTGCCGATGTCAAGCTGGCTGACGCCCAGTGTCTGCGTGACCGCGCCCGAGGTTTCGCCGCCCGCGACGACAAACCGGCGCACGCCCGCGTCATGTGCGGCCCGCGCCAGCGCAGCCAGAGTGTCTTCAATCAACCGTCCAGCCGCAGCGACCCCCAGCTTGTCCTGCACCGCGCGCACGCTGTCTGGCGGGGCCGTGGCGTAGATCAGAGGCGTGGCACCGGTGTCCTGGGCATAAAGCCATTGGAGCGCGCCCTGCATGCCGGTCTCGGCCAGATCCAGCGGATCGAGCCGCAGCATCGGCCCCTTCCCCTCATAAGCCGCCACCTGCGCATTGGTCATAGCCGAACAGGAGCCCGACAGCACGATAGCGCGCGGCCCGATATCGTGCCTGCGCGGCGCGGTCGCCCCGGCGGTAAGACGCCCGGCTTCGGCCCAGATGCGGGGCAGGGGCATCGCCACCGCGCTGCCGCCCGTCATAAGGGGCAGATCGGCGCAAGCCTGTGCAATAATCTCCAGATCGGCATTAGCCACGGCGTCCACCACGACATGCGCCACCCCGCCCCGCGCCAGCGCGGACAGGCGCGCGCTGAGCGCCTCCGGCCCCTCGGCAACGATCAACCGGTTGGCCAGACCCACCGGCTGTGTCACCTGCGGCGCGAGCAGGCGCATCAGGTTGGAATCCCGCATCGGGGTCAGCGGGTGGTCCTTCATCGGGCTTTCGGCCAGCGGCTGCTCCCCGACAAAGAGATTGCCCATGAAGATGCTGCGCCCGTTTTCCGGAAAGGCCGGGCAATAGATGGTCTGCTCGACGCCAAGCGCTTGCATGAGGGCTTCGGCCACCGGGCCGATATTGCCCTGAGCGGTGGAGTCGAAGGTCGAACAGTATTTCCAGAAGAACCGCTCTGCGCCCGCTTGGCGCAGCCAGTCCAGCGCAGCGCGGGCCTCGGCCACGGCTTCTGCAACGGGTTCGGTTCGGATCTTGAGCGCGATCACCTCGAAGGCGGCGGTGTCGCGGGGCGGCCTCTTTGGTACGCCGATCCGCAACGAGACCCGCACCCCGGAGCGCGCCAGAAGCCCAGCCAGATCTGTGGCCCCGGTGAAGTCATCTGCGATGCAGCCCATAAATGTCGTCATGATCCGTCCTCTTTCAGCATTTGTTCAGTGCTACCCTTCATGTCTCAGGCCGTTCCCGCAGCAGCTTCCAGCGACCGCGCAACGCCGAGCGGCGTGGCAGTATCATCGCCAAGGCCACGGTCGAGCCGATCCCCGGCAATGCGCCCGGCCCGCCGCCGAGCATCGTGCCAAAGATCAAAACGGCAATACTTTCGACCGTAAAGATCAGGGCGGCGGCTTCCGGGAGAAGGTGCAGCAGCGCGAGGCCGAGCCACAGCCACAGAATGATGCGCGGAAAGAACATTGGGCTGAAGGCGCCGCCAAGGTCGGCATAGCTTTGCCCGTATGTCCAGGATAACAGCCCCGACGCGATCACAAGCAGCACAAGCGATGTCATCCGGCCTTCGTTCAGCGCGCGCATATCATGGATGTCCGTAGCTTGGGAAATGGCTCCGGGCGACAGAGCCTTCGCCCGCCGGGGTGACGATCACAGACCTGCGGCCTCGGTGATAGCGGCGTTCGCCACGGACTGGGCGCGGAAGAAGGTGTTGAACTCTGCGGTGTTGCGATACTTGATCGTGGTCTGCGTGTCGGTTGCGAATTTCGGGAACCCTTCGGAATTTACCGCTGCGCCGCAGGCTTCGCACAGTTTGGCCACCACAGCCGGGTCCGCCCCCGCCGGTGCCAACAGCCCACCCCAGAGGCTGAGCTGGTTTAGCGGCGCCTCGATGCCCACTTCGGTTGCGATCGGAAGGTCAGGGAAGTTTTCCAGCCGCTCGTCCGAAAAGGCGCTCAGCGGGCGAAAATCGCCTCGTTGCATCAGGATCTCTGTATCGCCAAATAACCGGATTGTGTTCGCAGCCATCGCCTGCAGTGCCGGGCCTGATCCTTGGAAGGACCGGTGCTTGATCTTGGCCATCAGGCCAAGGCCTTGAAACGCTACAGCGGTTGTCAGGTGTGTCATTGCACCCGGTTCGGCCCTGAGCGCCGCTTTCATCGTGTCCAAACCGGTCAGATCGTCGGAGGCGTTGGTAAACACAACCGTGGGCGCGGCGGCCACCGAACAGATCGGCTCCCAGCTGTCGACGCCGCAAGGCACGTCCTTGATGTATGGCTGGATGGTGGCCACGGTCACGGATAAATAGCCAAGTTGGTCGCCCGTTGGCTTCTGCCCTTCCAGCGTCGCTGCGGCAACCGTGCCCGATCCGCCCGTCATGTTCGAGACAAAGAGATCTGCGCCAATGGCCGTGGCGTCTTCCGCTGCAAAGCCACGGATCAGCAGGTCGGTGCCGCCGCCTGCGTTGAACGCCACGAGGAGGCTGATGGGGCGCTCAGGGAAGTCCTGCGCGTGTGCCATGCTCGCCAGAGCAAGACCCAGGATGGTGCCTAGGGCAAGCTTGATGGTGGTGTTTATGGTAGTTCCTCCCGCTAGGATGTTTAGGGCTTTGTCAAGACAGGTGTCGGGCAAGTCAGGCTTTCCTGTCCGGCAGTGTGAGCCCGGCATTGCGGGCATAGACTTTGGCCACGGCGGCGTCGTCTTCACGCCCGAGGCCCATGCCCGAGGCCGCGAGGTATTGCTGAAGCGCAGCTGCCGCGATGGGGGCGCCGAACTTGGCACCGCGTGCGATATCCAGAACGATCCCCAAATCCTTTGGCCAGATATCGACTGCCGAGTGCGGGGTGTAATCTCCCTGCGCGATATGCGGCGCGCGGTTTTCCAGCATCCAGGAGGTGCCGGCGCATTTCGGGATCACGTCAAGGAACGTCTGTGGGTCGATGCCTTGGGTCATGCCAAAGGTCATGGCTTCGGCCATCGCGGCGATGTGGACCCCCGCGAGAAGCTGGTTCACAGCCTTCATCGCCGAGCCCGGCCCGGCGTGATGACCAAGTTCGAACACGGTGGCGGCACAGGCGTCCAGCACGGGGTGCGCAGCGGCAAAGGTCTCGGGCGTGCCGGCGGCCATGATCGACAATTGCCCTTGTGACGCCTTTGCCGCGCCGCCCGAAATCGGCGCGTCGAGATAGTGAACGCCGCCTGCCATGCAACGCGCCTCCATTGCTTTGGCGAAATCCGGCTGAACCGTTGGGCAGCAGACCACTACTGCGCCGGGCCGCAGATGTGGCACGATGCCGTCCGCGCCGAAAAGCACGGTCTCGGCCTGCGCTGCATTCAGCACCACCACCACGACGGCATCCAGATCGGGCGCGATCCCCGCCATTTCGCCCGCCGCGCCACCTTCGGCTCGAAACCGCGTGACCGCCTCCGCGTTCACATCGAAACCATAGGTCGTGTGGCCCGCGCGCAGCAGCGATTGTGCCATGCCATAGCCCATCGAGCCGAGGCCAAATACGGCAACCTTGAGACTGTTGGTCATGTCGCGACTCCTGAAGATGGATTGTTGATGCTGTGGGCGGCGTCGCGGCGGGTGGATTTGACGTGCCACACCTTGTCTGACGCGGTGATGAAAATGTCGGTGCCATCCGGCCCGCCGAAACACAGGTTCGAGGTCTGGGAGGGCATACGAATTTTTCCAAGGCATGCGCCGTCCGGTGACAGGCAGTGGATACCGTCCAGCGCACTGGTCCAGACGAACCCTTCGGTGTCGACGCGCAAGCCGTCGGGCACGCCGGGCATGATCTCGGCAAAGACAGCGCCGCCGGTGAGGGTCGTGCCATCGACCTCGAAGACCCGGATGTGGTGGGGGAGATCATAGTCGATGCCGGGAAAGCTGGCACCGCGGATGGCTCCGGAATCCGCTACGTACAGTTTGCGCTCATCCGGCGAGAACGCCAGTCCGTTGGGCTTGTCGAAGTCTGTCGCCACGGCGGTCAGCGTCCCATCGGCACTGGCGCAGAACACGTAGCACCCGCCGAGTTCGCTTTCGGCGGGATAACCTTCGACGTCCGAGTTGATGCCGTAAGGCGGATCGGTGAACCAGACCGAGCCGTCCGAGCGCACCACGACGTCATTGGGCGAATTGAGCCGCTTGCCCTGATAGTTGTCCGCGATGATCTCTGTCGCGCAGGGGTCTTCGGGATCGCGCCTGCGGATCACCCGCCGCCCGCCATGTTCGCAGGACACCATGTGTCCCGCGCAGTCCAGCGTGTTGCCATTGGCGAACTCGCTGTTGGCCAGCGCGACGGACAAGCCCCGCCCGGCCTGCCACTTCATCATCCGCTTGTTGGGGATGTCGTTGAAATAGAGCGTGCCATTCAGCCAGACCGGCCCTTCGGTCCAGATGCAGCCTTCGGCGATCATTTCGGGCGGGCGGGTCGTGTCGATCATGTCGGCAAAGGCGGTATCGAAGATATCATACTGCGTGGACATGGCTCAGGTCTCCTTCCGGCGGAGGGTCTGGAATAACAGCATGACAATAATGATCATACCAAAGATGATGCTGCGCCACGCGTTCGAAATCTGCATCACTGACAGGATCGACGTGAGCAGCGTGATGAACAGTACACCACCCACGGTCCCCAAAAGTCGGCCGCGCCCGCCAAGGATCGAGGTGCCGCCGATCACCACGGCGGCGATGGTGGGCAGAAGGTAGGGATCGCCCATGGATTGGTAGGCCTGATTGGCATAGCCCGCGAGCAGCACGCCCCCGAGCGCTGAGCAAAGGCCCGCAATGGCGAAAGCCGCAAAGATCACCGATGGGGTTGACACCCCCGAAAGGAACGTCGCCTTTTCGTTATAGCCGATCGAGGAGAGGTAGCGCCCAAAGCCGGTGCGTCCGAGGAAGAGGGCGAGCAGGCCGTTGAGCGCTATCCAGAGCAAAAAGGCGGTCGGAATCCCCGCGACGGTACCCGAGGCCATCCAGGTCATGGTGGCGCTCGCCTCTCCCTTCGGATTGAACCCGCCGGTGTTGAGGACAGCCAGCCCCAGCAGCATCGAATTGACAGCCAGGGTCCAGACCATCGAAGGGATGCGCAGGATAGCCACGCCAAGACCGTTGATCAGCCCGATCACCGCACCGAAGGCCAGCGCTGCCGGGATTGCCAGCGCCGTCAGCACCGGATCGCCGGTGCCCGCCAGAGATGTGGACAGGATTGCCGCCCCACCGATGACCCAGGGCACTGAAAGGTCGATGTGGCCCAGCAGGATCACCACAGTCGCCCCCATGGCGATGACGCCCAGAAAGGACGCGATCTGCAATTGCTGCCCCAGATAGCCGAGGCCGAGGATTTGCGGAAAGAAGAGGCTCCCGCCGAGGACCATCACTACCGCGCCCGCGAAGGGCATCAGCGTGTCGATTTCAGGCAGGCGTTTGGTCAGGCCGTTCATCGTCCGAATACCTCCAGGCGGTTCTTCACGCGCAGAACATCGGCCGCGCCAATGGCGATGGCCGCCGCGAGGATCAGCCCCTCGACAAAGGGTTGCGCCAGTGGCGGCAGGCCGGAGAAGAACATCAGCGCGCTGATGGTTTTGAGGATGAACGCCCCCGCAACCGCGCCGATCAACGAGCCGACCCCGCCGCGCAGCGCGACACCGCCCAGCACCACCGCCGCAATGGCGTTGAGCGTGAAATTGGGCGCGATTCCGGCATCTCCGGTGGTGGTGACAAAACTGAAATAGAGCCCGGCCAGCCCGGCGAAAAACCCGCCAAACGCGAAGGAAGCCATGCGGATCATCGGCAATTGAATGCCGGACTGGAACGCTGCCTGTTCGGAGGAGCCGATGGCGTAGAGCCCAAGCCCCAGCCCGGTGCGGCGCAGCGGCATCCAGAAGCCGAAGATCACAACGGCCGTGATGATCAGCGCGGTCGGAATGCCCAGCACGTCGAGCGTCATCGCATCCGCGAGATCGTAATTGATCTGGCCGCCCGGCGTGGGGCGCAGCAGCAGCGCCAGCCCGACAAAGACCGAGGCAGTGGCCAGCGTGACGACGATAGGCTGGATACGCCCGTAGACCACCAGCACCCCGTTCACCAGCCCGCAGGCCAGCCCCGCCAGCAGCACCAGCAGTGCCCCGCCCACAAGGCCGACGCCACTGCCTGCCAGCACATAGGAGGCAATCGTGTTGGTCAACGCCATCACCGCGCCCACCGACAGATCGATTCCGCGCACGATCACCGCGAAGAACTGCGCAATCGCGGCCAGGGCGAGGATCAGGCACTGGTTGGCCCAGATCGTCATGACATAGGTGGACATGCCGCGCGGATGGGTGGCCAGATAGACGGTCAGAAGACCGAAAAGTACCGCAAGCGCAATGGTCTCGCGTCGGTTGGCGCGGAACAAGTCACGCATGGGCCGCCTCGCTGACCGGAATGTTCAGGGTGGCTGACAGGATGTTTTCCGCCGTAACGGCATCGCCGGTCAGGTGACGCACGATCCGCCCGTCATAAAAGATGTGGGTCTCGTCACATAGATGGATGAATTCCTCGTAATCAGTCGACAACAGAAGGATCGCCGTTCCTTCGTCCGCAAGCCGCCGCAGCAAAGTATAGATCTGCGTCTTGGTCTTAACATCGATGCCGCGCGTCGGATCGGCCAGCAGCAGGCAGCGTGGCTTGAGCGCCAGCCACTTGGTCAGGGCCACCTTCTGCTGATTGCCGCCCGAAAGCTGCGAGACGGGCTGGTCGAGAGAGGCGTATTTCAGCGCCAGCGCGTCGGAATAGGGCTGATAGAGGGACGGATTCTCGGCATCAACGCCCCGCACGCCAATCGCTGCCAGTTGCATGTTGGCGGCGATGCTGTGTTGCAGGATCAGCGCCTCGGTCTTGCGGTCCTCGGGCACCAGCGCAATGCCGATCTCGGGTGTCTTGGCATCGCGCGGACTGTTCAGGGTTATGGTCTGCCCTGACAGCGCCACGCTGCCCTCGGTCCGCTTCAGCAGCCCGAACAAGCCTTGCAGAACGGCGGCCTGTCCCTGACCGTCGAGCCCGCCAAGGCCAGTGATGCAGCCTTTGCGCAGGGTGATGGAAACATCGTGCAGCGTTTCGCTCCAGCCAAACCTGTCGAGCCGCAGAACCTCGGGCGCGTCCGGGCGGGCCGGGGGCTTGGGCGGAAAAAGATCGGTGATCTTCTGCCCGACCATCTTGGAGATGATCGCAGGATAGTCATAGGCACCGTTGGCAAAACTGTCGACCAGGGCCCCGTTGCGGAAAATGGAAATCCCGTCCGCAAGCGCCTCGATCACCTGAAATCGGTGCGACATGAACAAGCCGCCCACGCCGCGCGCGCACA
>CAYGUB010000138.1:0-6546 GCA_964352845.1 uncultured Rhodobacterales bacterium
GGACGTCATAGGCGGGCAGATCAGAGGGCAGGGTGATAGGCATCAGGGATCCATTTCATCGTGAAGCCGTTTAGCTAGATGCTGGGCCCGCGCTTGCCAAGGGTATCGGCGATCAACTGGTCGAGATCAGCGGCGTCTTGCAACTGGCCAATATCTGCCGCCGAGACGGTGATGCCCCAGTTTTCGGCCATCGCGCGGTAGCGCGGCTTGCGCGCCTCCATCGCCTCGCGGAAGGTCCAGCGGATGAAGTGATCGGGATCGACCTTGTCCGCAGCGACGTCTTGTTCTGCCAGGTAGCGGTCCCAGCAGCCTTGCAGAAATTCCGTCCGGTAGCACATCGGTTTAGGCGCCTTGTCAAACCGCCTGATCAGCGCTTCGGTCTGCGCCTCCGTGCCCTCGATCCAGACCATCAGCGTATGGTCTTGCAGATGGCGCAACACCGGATCGTCCGGGTCCTGCGGATCGACCACTTCGCAAAGCGAGCCGCCGCTGTCACACACAAAATGATCATAGCCATAGATCCTCTTGGCCCGTTCAATAAAATGCGCTGTGTCCAGCATCGAGGCGATCTCGGCCTTCTCATGCATCGCCTGACGCCGCTGGTATTCGGCAAAGGGCACGCCGCCTTTTTCGGGATCGCCCGGCTTGCCCAGATAGGTTGAGAGCGGCGCGAGATTGTTAAATGAGATGTTAGAGCCGATATAGATGCTGTCGCTGCGCAGCAGAGCGGCCAGAAACGGATCGCGCATCGCGTGCGCCTTGAAGTTATCGACGATCTCCTCGCCCAGATAGCGCGTGCCGATCCGGTAATCGGCCGAATAATGAAACCACGTGCCCGAGGCCCGCAGCATCTCGGAGATATAGGTTTTGCCAAGCCCTGACATGCCAAAGAAGGCGATCCTTTTGGCCGGGGCGTTCAGCCAGTCATCTGAGGTTTTGTAGATCATCCCCGCTCATAACGCCGAGCGGCGCCGGGGCGCAAGATGTGACCGGAAGGCATGCGAGCGGTCGCGCGATAGGTGGAATAGACGCCACAGACGGGCTTGGAAGTTCCCGTATACGTCGGAATACCAAAATTTTTTTATTACAAAGGCTTATAGCGTCATGCGAAAAACCTGAATCACATAACGCTGCCTGAAATCAAAGATTTCAACGCGTTACGTGATGCGTGATGTTTCAGGTATTTCGTCAGACGCTATAAAACCCCTCATAAAACTTCAGTGGTAACTAAATTACACAAATCTAACTCTTGACGAAATAATAATACGCGCGAGATTGTCGCGGGTGGCCAGCGGGGTGCTTTCTCGCGGGCGCTATGGGACGGGCAGATCCAGTTCGAATGACCGCAGATCAAGCGAGGGGAGCGCGGTGAGATGATAAAATCCATTCTGGTTCCTGTACGCGGGGACGGCATGGTTGCGACCGTGCTTGCCCATGCGGCGGCCCTGGCGCGCCAGCATCAGGCGCATGTCAATGTCGTGCATTGCCGCGCTTTGCCGAAGGATCTGGTGCCGCAGGGTGTGCCGCTGCCGGAATTTGCCCGCAATGTGATGCTGAAGCAGGCCGCCGAGCTCGCCAACCGTCAAGAGGATCACTTGCGCGGCATTCTGCACCGTCTGGCGCAGGATTATGGTTTGAGTGAAGAAGGCGGGGCGGGCGAGGCAATTTGCACCTTCACCGAGGAACGTGGCCGCATGGCCGATGTTGTCAAACATGCCGGGCGCCTGTCCGATGTGATTGTGTTGCCCAAACCCCAGAGAGAACGGAATTTGGGCCAAAGCTCCCTCAAGGCTGCGCTTTACGGGGCCGGACGGCCGGTTCTGCTTTGCCCGGGGCAGACGCAACCGGATGAGAGTTTCCTGCAGCATGTGGCGATCGGCTGGAACGGATCGCTGCCTGCCGCGCGCGCGGTGGCCTCGTCGCTCGAGATCGTCGGCGCGGCGAGCCGGGTCAGCATCCTGACCGGCGGAAAGGTGCAGCTCCATGGGCCGGAAGTTGATGAGCTGGCAAGCTATTACCGCTTGCGCGGGATCAGTGCGGACATTGTGCGCTTCGATGGCAAGGACCCTGCCAAGGGGCTGCTCGGCACCTGTGAAGAGATCGGCGCAAGCCTGCTGATCATCGGCGCCTATAGCCACAGCCATGAGACCGAAATGCTCTTTGGGGGCAACACGGCACGCATCGTAGACAACACCAATATGCCCGTTCTGATGGCGCATTGAACAAAGGGTGGCCGCAACAGCGGCCCGTAGAACAGCAAGGAACGAGCCCGCGCCAAAGGCCTCGGGAGAAGCGGACAGCGAAAAGCAATGAAAGACAATCGGGATTAAGCAGGAGGAACTTAAAATGAAGATGACCAAGAGACTTTTTCTGGGGCTCGCCGCTGCGGGCGCCATGGCCACAGTGCCGGTAGCAGCGCTGGCGCAGGATTGGCAGCCGAAACGGCCGATTGATTTCACCATCATGGCTGGTCCCGGTGGCGGTGCCGATCAGATCGCGCGGTTTGTACAATCCGTGGTGGAGGCGGGGGACATGACCAGCCGTCCGCTCGTTCCCACGAACCGTGGCGGTGGCTCGGGCGCTGAGGCGTTGCTGCATCTCAGGGATGCGCGTGATGCCGATCACACGTTGATGGTCACGCTCAATTCATTTTACACGACGCCGATCCGGCAGGAAGCTCTGGGCGTCGATATCGAGACCTTCACCCCGATCACCATGATGGGCGTCGACCCCTTTGTGCTTTGGGTTCACAAGGATTCCGGCATTACCACATTTGAGGATTTCGTCGCCAAGGTCAAAGAGATGGATGGCGAATTCGTGATGGGCGGTACCGGGTCCGGTCAGGAGGATTCCATCGTGATCGCCTATATGTCCGGGGCTTACGATCTTGATATCAAATACATCCCCTATGATGGCGGGGGCGCCGTGGCAAAGGATCTTGCCGGTCAGCAAATCATGGCGACTGTGAACAACCCGGCAGAGGCCAAGGGCTTTTATGAGGCCGGAGAGTTCGTTCCGCTTCTCGCCTTCTCGGATGAGCGGATGGAGGCCTATCCGGACGTGCCGACGCTGAAGGAAAAGGGGCATGAGTTCTCCTACTACAACCAGCGCGCCATCGTGGGCGCACCGGGCATGTCCGATGAGGCTGCCGCTTATTACCGCGAGGTGTTCGGCAAGGTTTACGAGAGCGAGGACTGGCAGGCCTATCTGACCTCTGAGAGCCTCTCTCCGCTGCCGATGGATGAGGGCGAGACCCGCGCTTACTGGACCACGCAGGTCGAGAACCATCGCCAGCTTCTGGCCGAGATCGACAACTAGGCGGGATCGGGGAAAAGGGGGCATTCATGCGTCAGGGCGAGATATCACTTGCGGGGCTGCTTGCTCTCTTTTCACTTTATCTGATGTGGAAGAGCGCGGAGCTCCCGATCGGCTATATAAGCGGGACGGGACCCGGTGGCGGGTTCTGGCCATTCTGGCTATCGGTCGGCATGCTGCTGAGCTGTGCTGCCATCGCCTGGAACTGGTGGCGCGGCAGAAGCCCTGCCTCCCGATCCGACGAGCCGCTTATGGACGCTTTCGGGTGGCGGACAATCATCCTTGTAGGCGGCGGGGTCGTGGCTTTTGTGGCGCTGATCTCGGTTGTGTCGATGTATGGCGCGATTGCGCTGTTTTTGGCATACTACCTGCATTTTCTGGGGCGCCATTCCTGGCCTCTGACGCTTTCGATCTCGCTGATCCTGCCCATCGCGCTGTTCTTCTTCTTTGAGGGTGCGATGTTGATTTCAATGCCGCAGGGCTTGCCCTTCACCCAGCCGTTTTTCGACGTGATGTACGACATCATTTACTGAATTCGCCCAAATAGCCGAGGATCTTCATGGAAGTTCTGTCCTTTCTTGCCGGTGGTGTACTGCTCGCGCTGGAGCCTATGAACCTGTTGCTGATCTTCATCGGCGTCACCGTGGGGCTGTTTATCGGTGCGATGCCGGGCCTGGGCTCTGTCAACGGTGTGGCGATCCTGTTGCCGATCACGTTTCTGGTGCCGCCCGGCTCGGCGATCATCTTTCTTGCGGCGATTTACTATGGGGCGATGTATGGCGGGGCGATTTCTTCTGTCACGCTGGGCATACCGGGCGCCTCCACTGCGGTGGCCACCACCTTCGATGGCCGCCCGCTTGCGCTTCAGGGGCGGGCCAGTCTGGCACTGGTGACAGCCGCGCTTGCCTCCTTTGTGGGTGGCACGGTGGCCAATGTTTTCTTTACGCTTTTCGCGCCGTTGCTGGCTTCGGTTGCCCTGTCTTTCGGCCCGCCCGAGATCTTTGCGCTGATGCTGCTGGCTTTTGCCACTTTCGTAGGCCTTGGCGGTGATGATATCGCAAAGACGGTCTTCTCCATCTGCTTCGGGCTGGTGCTGGCCACGGTCGGGTTCGATACGATCTCGGGCGAGCCGCGGCTGGTGCTGTTTGACATCCCCGGTTTCCTGCGCGGGATCGGCTTCATTGTTCTGGCGATTGGCGTCTACGGGATCGGGGAGATGCTCTGGACCATTGAGCAGACCCGCGGCGAGATCACCACAACAAACCCCAAAATGACGGCCAGAGGCATGGCCGCCGACACGCGCGAGGCGGTCCGGCGTGGCTGGAAGGGCACCACGATCGGCTCCATCCTTGGCTTTTTCGTGGGCGTCCTGCCGGCCGCGGGGGCAACGCCGGGCTCGCTTATGTCCTATGGCGTGGCGAAGATGGTGTCGCGAACCCCGCATGAATATGGCAATGGCTCACCCGATGGGGTCGCCGCGCCGGAGGCTGCCAATAACTCGGCCTCGACGGGCGCCATGCTGCCGATGCTGACCCTTGGTATTCCAGGCTCGCCCACCACGGCGATTTTGCTGGGCGGGATGGTGATCTGGGGGCTGACGCCGGGGCCACGTCTGTTCATTGATGAAAGCGAATTCGTCTGGGGTCTGATCGGATCCTTCTACATCTCCAATGTCGCGGCGCTTTTGATTAACCTTGCATTTATCCCGCTTTTCATTTGGATGCTCAGAATGCCCTTCACGATCCTCGCCCCGCTTATCTTCGTGCTGTCCATCGTGGGCGGGTTTGCGGCTGCGCGCAGCATGCATGATATCTGGCTGATCGTGATCTTCGGGATTGGTGCGTTCTTCATGCGCAAATTCGACTACCCGCTTGCGCCCGCCGTTCTGGCCATCGTGCTCGGACCGATTGCCGAGCCGACCTTGCGCCAGTCGCTGCTGCTGTCTTCGGGCGATCCGACGATCTTCTTCACCCGACCGATTGCGGGCCCGATCACCATCATAGCCATCATCCTGATCCTTTTGCCCGCCATCAAGCTGTTGCGCGGCAAACGCGCGATGGCAGAGGGCTGAGCGGTGATCCTTTCCAAGACGTTCAACAAGATGAGAGACCCTTGATGCATATATTGCAAGACCTGATCGAGCGGCACCCGGAGACCGCCAATGCCATAGGCGCGCCGGGCCGGGACTGGATGAGCTACGGCGCGCTGAAGGCGCTGAGCCAGGACGTGCGCAAAGCGCTGCGCGAGGCGGGTGTGGGGGCGCAGGACCGTGTCGCAATCGTGCTGCCCAACGGCCCGGAGATGGCCGCGGCTTTTGTCACGGTCGCGCAATCGGCCACCACGGCACCGCTTAACCCGGCTTACAAGGAGGATGAATTTGCCTTCTACCTCGAAGATCTCAAGGCCCGCGCGATCATCATCGAGGCAGGCTATGACGGGCCCGCCCGCGCGGCGGCAGACCGGCTTGGCCTGACGATCATCGAGCTGTCGCCGACCGAGCCCGCAGGCAGCTTTACCCTTGCATCCACCGGCGGCACGCCCGTTGCCGATGATGCGCCGGGCGCGGATGATGTGGCCTTGATCCTGCACACCTCCGGCACCACCTCGCGGCCCAAGATCGTGCCACTGCTGCAATCCAATGTCGCGTCCTCTGCCGAGCATATCCGCGCCTCGCTGCAGCTTGGGCCCGAGGATTGCTGCCTCAATGTCATGCCCCTGTTTCATATCCACGGGCTTGTCGCGGCGGTCACCGCCTCGCTTGCGGCTGGCGCGTCGATCAGCTGCGCGCCCGGCTTCGACGCGCTGAAATTCTTCAGCTGGCTGGAAGAGGTCGATCCAAGCTGGTACACCGCTGTGCCCACCATGCATCAGGCCATCCTCGCCCGCGCCCCGCGCAATGCCGAGATCATCAAACAGGCGCGGCTGCGCTTCCTGCGCTCCTCCTCCTCCTCTCTGCCGGGTCCCGTGATGACCCAACTTGCCGAGACATTCGGCGCGCCCGTGGTTGAGGCTTACGGCATGACCGAGGCGGCGCATCAGATGTGCTGCAACCCGATTGAGCCGGGGCGCCAGAAACCGGGTGCCGTGGGCCTTCCCGCAGGCCCCGAGGTGCGTATCGCGCATGAGTTGGAAAACCGGCTGATCGAGGGAACAGGCGAGGTCTGCATCTCTGGCCCGAATGTCACGCCGGGCTATGAAAGCAACCCCGAGGCGAACGAGAAGAACTTCTTT
>CAYGUB010000138.1:6556-7358 GCA_964352845.1 uncultured Rhodobacterales bacterium
ATTTCGCGGCCGAGCGTCTGGCGGCGTTCAAAGTGCCGCGCAAGATCCTGATCCTTGATGAGATCCCCAAAGGTGCGACTGGCAAGCTGCAGCGCATCGGTCTGGCCGAAAAACTGGGACTGGGCTAGGGAGCGCACGATGAAGATCTGCATTTTCGGGGCCGGCGCAATCGGCGGATATATGGGCGCGAAGCTGGGCGAGGCCGGGGCGGATGTCAGCCTGGTGGCGCGCGGTCCGCATCTGGAAGCGATGCAGGCAAACGGGCTGCGTCTTATTGAGGAGACAGGCGAGACCAGCGTGAAGGTCACCGCCTCCAGCGATCCGGCCGAGCTGGGGCGGCAGGATTATGTGATCGTCACGCTCAAGGCGCATTCCGTGCCTTCTGTCGTGCCAAAGATGCAGCCGCTGATAGGCGAGGGCACGACAATCGTCTCTGGTGTAAACGGCGTGCCGTGGTGGTATTTTCACAAGATTGGCGGGCCGCTTGAAGGCACACGTCTCGCCAGCGTCGATCCGGGCAATGCGCAATGGGACGGCTTTGGCCCCGACCGCGTGTTGGGCTGCGTCGTCTACCCGGCCGCAGAGGTGGTCGAGCCCGGCGTGGTCAAGCACATAGAGGGCAACCGGTTCTCACTGGGCGAGCCCGACGGGTCCAGATCAGACCGCGCCATGGCCTTGTCGAAGGCGCTGAGCGCTGCCGGGCTCAAAGCGCCTGTGCGACCCAAGCTGCGCGATGAGATCTGGGTGAAGCTCTGGGGCAATCTGTCGTTTAACCCGATCTCTGCCCTGACCCATGCCACGC
>CAYGUB010000139.1:0-7358 GCA_964352845.1 uncultured Rhodobacterales bacterium
ATGTGCGTGAATACAATCTGAAGTGGAATTTCTTCGAGACCCATACGCAAGAAGAGATGGAGCGGCAGATGTCATCTGATCGCGTCTGGGAGCGTGAGACCAAGCCATTGAAAAAGGGCGAGGAACAGCGCGCCTGGTCGCGTCTGGGCGTCGATGATCCGATGTCGGTTCTGGGGGAGAATGCGACGCGCAACCCCGGCAAGGTGCCCGGCGGGCGCGGCCGCAAATTGCCGCCCACGGAGCGGCAGGCGCTGGAGATCCTTGAGGGGACCTCGAGCATGTCGAAGACGGATCTGCGCAAAAAGTACAAATCGCTCGTCAAGGATTTGCACCCGGATATGAATGGCGGGAACCGGGCGGATGAGGAACAGCTGCAAAAGGTCGTCTGGGCCTGGGACCAGATCAAGGACAGCCGCAATTTCGGCGACTGAGTCCGGACAATAACGGCCGGCCCCTCCCCTTGCCCTTGGGCGTAATTTGAGGCATGCCGCGAGGATAGAGCGAGAGGACGACAGCATGGCCGACGGCAGTATCGATTTGAACGCGAAACCCAGCGAGGAAATCTCCGTTCGCGAGGTGTTTGGCATCGACAGTGACATGACGGTGAAAGGGTTTGCCGACCGGACCGATCGTGTGCCGGAGCTGGATTCGACCTATAAATTCGATCACGACACGACGCTGGCGATCCTGGCGGGGTTTTCGTATAATCGGCGGGTGATGATCCAAGGTTATCACGGCACCGGCAAATCGACCCATATCGAGCAGGTGGCGAGCCGTCTGAACTGGCCTTGCGTGCGGGTGAACCTTGATAGCCATATCTCCCGGATTGATCTGATCGGCAAGGATGCGATCAAGCTGAAAGATGGGGTTCAGATCACCGAGTTTCAGGAAGGCATCCTGCCCTGGGCCCTGCGCACCCCCACCGCGATTGTGTTTGACGAATATGATGCCGGCCGGGCGGATGTGATGTTTGTGATCCAGCGGGTGCTGGAGGTGGACGGGAAACTGACGCTGCTTGACCAGAACAAGGTGATCGAGCCGCATCCCTATTTCCGTCTCTTTGCCACGGCCAATACGGTGGGCCTGGGCGATACGACGGGGCTTTATCATGGCACGCAGCAGATCAATCAGGGCCAGATGGACCGCTGGTCGCTGGTGGCAACGCTGAATTATCTGAGCCATGATGCGGAGGCCGCGATCGTGCTGGCGAAATGCCCCAATTATAACAACGCGAAAGGTCGCAAGGATATCGCGCAGATGGTGACAGTCGCCGATCTGACGCGCACGGCCTTCATGAATGGCGATCTCTCGACGCTGATGTCTCCGCGCACGGTGATTGCCTGGGCACAGAATGCGATGATTTTCAAAGACATAGGCTATGCGTTCCGGCTGTCCTTCCTCAATAAATGTGACGAGCTTGAGCGCGAGACCGTGGCCGAGTTCTATCAGCGCTGCTTTGACGAGGAACTGCCCGAGAGTGCGGCAAGCATAAGTCTGGGCTGAGGTTTAACAGTGAAAGGTCCGGAGATTTTGGACCTTTTTGACACAGAAATTCCATATTCACTTGGTCATTCTGCCACATTTGCCGCCTGTAATGGGAGGGTGTTTTGTGAAGGAGCAGCAGTGTGAAGATGGTGATCGGGGCAGATCTGCCCGAAGGTTTCGAAGTCGGGCATAGCGAATTGGCGGCCTCTTCTGCCAGTCTGATGGCGCAGGTTCTGTTGCCGCTTTTCGCCGAGCGTATGCCTGCAGATATCGCGCGGGCCAATGTTGAGGGCATCGTGATGGAGCTTGCCTATATGTTCGATGAGGGCGAAATCATGCTTGGCGGGAAAAGCTACCGCCCGCGTCTGGCATTCGTTGATGAGACCGGCACCCCCCTGCCCGGTTTTGCCGAAATGGACCGCCTGCATGAGCTTTCCGATGCGCCGTTCGATATCGACCCGGAGGCGAAGATCACCTTTGAGGAAGACGTCTATCTGGAAGAGGCCAGCTAAAGCCTTCTGCGAGAAACCTCACTCACGTAACCCTGTCTGAAATCAAGGATTTTGGGCGCGTTACGTGATGCGGGATGGTCGCGGTAGCGCGTCAGGCGCGCCGCGCCGGGTTTGCGTAAAATTGTCATGATATTGCCGCAGCGGGTTAGTGAGTTGGCCACAATCGCTCGCTTAACTGCTCTTTATGCGACATATCAAAACATATCTTCTTCTGGCAGTGATAGCACTGCAAATCGGTGCGGCGCAGGCAGCGTTGATCGTGCCGCATTCCCCATCCCAACGGGTGAAGCTGTTTGCCGATTGTGCCGGGCGTTTCTCTGCGCTGGCGCAGCATCAACGTCTGTTTGAGGGCGAGACCTCCGAGCGAAGCGTGGCAATGGCCGATCAGTTCGCTATGCTGGTCGATGCGGTTCTGCCCGATGCCGTCGATTACGGGCTTGACGCGCGCCAGCCTTTCCATTGGCGCATTCAGGCGAAAGCCGCGCAGGCGGCGCTGCTGCATGAGGCGACATTTCACACAGATCCCGGCCGCTCGGAACGTGCGATGATGGCCGCGCAGGCCAATCTGGCCAAATGTGACGGGGTGATGCTGGGCAGTTGATCTGGCGCCACTGTCAGATCGGGCCAGATCGCGCGGGTTTGGCACGGGTTTGCCATGGTCATTTACGCCCCGGCGGCCTAGATTAAACGCGATACTGCCCCAACACGAAGACCCGCCGCATGTCCAAAAATGACAACCCCGCTGACCCGTTCAAAAAGGCGCTGGCCGAGGCGACCAAGACGCTGGCCAATGATCCCGATATGGGGGTCAGCTTTTCGGTCGATCCGCCCGGGATGACGAGTGACCAGGTGCGCCTGCCGCAGGTCACACGCCGGATGACCCGCGACGAGGTGATGCTGGCGCGCGGGACGGCCGATGCCTATGCGCTGCGCAGGCGGTTTCATAACCAGGCGACCAATTCGCGCTATATCCCGCAAGGCAATATGGCGCGCGACCTTTATGACGCGATGGAGACCGCGCGCTGCGAGGCGATGGGCGCGCGGGCCATGCCCGGCACTGCGGGCAATATCGACGCGAAGATCGGATCGGAGGCGGATCGCAAAGGCTACGGACAGATCACCGATTCCGCGCAAGCGCCATTGTCGACTGCAGCGGGCTATCTGATCCGGCACCTTGCCACGGGACGCGATCTGCCGCCATCGGCCACGAATGTGATGAATCTGTGGAAGGATTTCATCGAACAATCGGCAGGCGGGACGCTGGAAAACCTGCATGAGGTGCTCGACGATCAATCCAAATTCGCCAAATTCGCCCGCCAGATCATCGACGATCTGGGATATGGCGATCAGCTGGGTGATGACCCGGATGATGTCGATGATGAGGCCGAGGATGACGCGCAGGACGATGCGCAGGATGACAACGCGGAAGAGGACACGAACGCCGATAAGGAAGACAATTCCGAGGATGCCGATGCCGAGCCCGAGCAGTCTCAGGAACAACAGGACGATGCCGCGCAGGCGACGGTCAGCCTTGATGACATGGCCGATGCGGAGATGGGCGATGAGGCGGAAATGCCCGAGGGCGAGGCACCGATGGACCCGCCTCCGCCGCCGCCACATTCCGAGGCAGATGCGAACTACATCGTCTATAGCACTGAATATGATGAAGAAATACGCGCCGAAGACCTGGCCGAGCCGCAAGAGCTGGAACGCCTTCGGGCCTATCTTGATCAGCAGCTGGAGCCGCTGAAAGGCGCTGTCTCGCGGCTGGCCAACAAGTTGCAGCGCCGCCTTCAGGCGCAGCAGAGCCGGTCCTGGGAGTTCGATCTGGAGGAGGGTATTCTTGATGCCGGGCGGCTTGCGCGGGTGGTGGCCAACCCCACGACGCCGCTGAGCTTCAAGGTCGAGAAGGATACGGAGTTTCGCGACACCTGCGTGACGCTGCTTCTGGACAATTCGGGCTCTATGCGGGGGCGGCCGATCTCTCTTGCCGCGATATGCGCCGATGTTCTGGCCCGCACTCTGGAGCGATGTCAGGTCAAGACCGAGATCCTTGGTTTCACGACGCGGGCCTGGAAGGGCGGACAGGCGCGGGAGGGCTGGCTTTCCGACGGGCGGCCGCAACAGCCGGGGCGGCTCAACGATCTGCGCCATATCATCTATAAATCCGCCGATGCGCCCTGGCGTCGGGCGCGGCCCAATCTGGGGCTGATGATGAAAGAGGGGCTGCTGAAGGAAAATATCGACGGTGAGGCACTGGAATGGGCGCATCGGCGCATGCAAAACCGCCCCGAGGCGCGCAAAATCCTGATGGTGATCAGCGATGGCGCACCGGTGGACGATTCGACCCTGTCGGTGAACCCGGCCAATTATCTTGAAAAACACCTGCGCGACGTGATTGCGATGGTCGAGAGGCGCAAGATTGTGGAGCTGATCGCTGTGGGGATCGGGCATGATGTGACGCGTTACTATGACCGCGCCGTGACGATCACGGATGTGGAGCAATTGGCGGGCGCAATGACAGAGCAGCTGGCCGCGCTGTTTGACAGCGATCCGCGCGCCCGCGCGCGCGTGATGGGGATGAAACGGGCCGGTTGATGTATCAGAGTTTTGACGCGCCCACCTCGCCTCAGGACGGCCCGCCGCGGCTGGCGGCGTTGCGCGGGCAGATGGCCATTGCGGGGCTGGACGGGTTCATCATCCCGCGCGCCGATGCGCATCAGGGCGAATATGTCGCGCCCTGTGACGAGCGGCTGGCCTGGCTTACCGGGTTCACGGGCTCGGCCGGGTTTTGCATCGTGCTGGCGCATATTGCGGGGGTGTTTATCGACGGGCGCTACCGGGTGCAGGTCAAGGAGCAGGTGGCCGATATGTTCACCCCGGTGCCCTGGCCCGAGACGCGCGCGCCGGACTGGTTGCGCGAACAGATCAAGGGCGCTGCGCGGATCGGGTTTGATCCGTGGCTGTTTACCAAAAAGCAGGTGGATGAGATCACCAAAGGGCTGGCGCAGAGCGGGATCGAACTGGTGGCACATGACAATCTGGTCGATCGCATCTGGACCGATCGCCCTGCCCCGCCGTCGGGCAAGGTAATTGAGCACCCTATTGAATTTGCAGGCAAAACAAGCGGCGACAAGCGGCGTGAGATTGCCAAGGAGATTGCCGAGGCCGGGGCCAGATCCGTGGTTTTGACCCTGCCGGACAGCCTGTGCTGGCTGCTCAATATTCGCGGCAGCGATATTGCGCGCAATCCGGTCGTCCATGGCTTTGCGGTGCTGCATGAGACGGGCAAGCTCGATCTGTTCTCCACGCCCGAGAAATTCGATGGCCTTGGCCCGGACCCCGATATTGCGCTGCGTCCTGCGCAGGAATTTGAGGCCGCTTTGGCGCGTCTTGAGGGGCCGGTGCAGGTCGATCCCGGCTCGGCGCCTGCGCGGGTGCACAGCATTCTGGAGGCGGCGGGGATCGAGATTTCGGAGGCGGAGGACCCGTGCATTCTGCCCAAGGCCTGCAAGAACGAGGTGGAGGTTGAGGGCGCGCGGCGGGCGCATCTGCGTGACGGTCGGGCGATGGTGGAATTTCTGGCCTGGCTTGATATGCAGACCCCAGGCGCCTTCACCGAGATTGATGTGGTGCGCGCGCTGGAAGGGTTCCGCGCCCGGACCAATGCATTGCGCGAGATCAGTTTTGACACGATCTCCGGCGCGGGTCCGAATGGGGCGATTGTGCATTACCGGGTGAGCCATGACAGCAATCGGACTGTCGGGTCGGGTGAGTTGCTGCTGGTCGATAGTGGCGGCCAATATGTTGACGGGACGACGGATATCACCCGCACTGTGGCCATTGGCGCGCCGACGCAGGAACAAAAAGAGTGCTTTACCCGGGTGTTGCAGGGCATGATCGCAATCTCTCAGGTGCGGTTTCCGCGCGGGCTTGCGGGGCGCGATCTTGATGCTTTGGCGCGTGCGCCGCTGTGGCGGGCCGGGCAGGATTTCGACCATGGCACGGGGCATGGTGTGGGCTCCTACCTGTCGGTCCATGAGGGGCCGCAGCGCATCAGCCGAAACTCGGAGGTGGCGTTGCAGCCTGGGATGATCCTGTCCAATGAGCCGGGCTATTACCGCGAGGGTGGCTTCGGGATCCGGATCGAGAACCTGATCGTGACCTGCGAGGCGCCCGCTTTGGGCGATGAGCGCGATCAGCTGTGTTTCGAGACGCTGACCTGGGTGCCGATTGACCGCGCGCTGATCGAGACGGCCATGCTGGCCCCGTGGGAGCGCGCCTGGATCGACAGCTATCACCGCGAGATCGTGGCGAGGCTTGGCATGGAGGGTCCGGCGGCTGACTGGCTGGCCCGTGCGACAGCGCCGCTTTAACCCTTTGCAAGCGGGCGCAATTCTGTCATCTTCCGCGCTTGTCCGGAAAATCTGTTGAAGGAGTATGATCATGTCCGATCACATCAAACTGCGCAAAGTCAGCGGCACCTATTCGATCCGTGCGGCAGGCGCCGTTCTGGGCGAAAGCAACAATGTCGTGGAGCTGAGCGAAGGCAGCTATGATCCGGTCCTTTATGTGCCGCGCGCCGATCTGGCCATGGCGCTGTTTGATCAGACCGATCACACGACAAATTGCCCCTATAAGGGCGATGCCAGCTATTTCACACTGCAGGCCAAAAGCGGTCCGATCCTGAATGCTGCGTGGTCCTACGAGAGCCCGAAAGAGGGTCTGGAGACGATTGCGGGCCATCTTGCGTTCTATCCTGACAAGGTGACGGTCGAGGAGACCTAGGAATGCTCTTCTGCTGCCGTCGCCGCCAGAGCGCGGTTATATTGGCGCAGTGCATCGACCTGAAACAGCGCGCCGTGGATGGTGGGCGGATCACCGGGCTGGCCCATCTCGACGACGGGGATGAAGACGTGGTTGCTTTTCTCAAAGAGCGGCATGGCATCTTCCAGCGTCGCGTTTGGCCCGATGAAGATACCGGCCTCGATACTGGCCCAGATGGCGTCCTCGCTCGCGGCATGTTCATGATCGCGCCCGCGCATCACATTGGCCACGCGAAACATCGACAATAGATAGGCTTGCGGGCCCGCCGCAAGATGGACGCCGCGCCGCTCCAGCTGGGTGAGGAAGAAGGAGCGGTCGACAACCTCGCTGGCCAGCGCGGTGGACAAAGAGACGGCGACCATCACGGCGAGACCGGTTTGCCAGTCGCCCGTCAACTCGAACACGATCAGCGTGGTCGAGATCGGCGCGCCCAGAACGGCGGCTGCGACCGCCCCCATACCGGCCAGCGCATAGCGCGTCTCTGAGCCGGCAACTTCCGGAAAGATCGCTGTCGCCACGCTGCCATAGGCCAGC
>CAYGUB010000140.1:0-1943 GCA_964352845.1 uncultured Rhodobacterales bacterium
ATCAGGGGGCGCGATCTTCTGACCCCCGATGATATCATGCAGGTCCCGCCGGTAGTCGAGCTTCTGCGCGTCCAGGGCCAGCCGAGGGCGATAGCGGGCAAGCTGCGTTATTACGCCGACCGTGAATTTGCCGGGCTGTTCGTCCCGGACAACCAATAATCCGAAGGATGAACCGCCATGACAGATGAAACATCACCTGACCGCCCTCCCCTTTCTGACGAAGCGTTGCAGGAACAGTTGGACCGCATGGCTGATCTAACGATTGATATGTCGGAACAGGTGAATGAACAATCGAGGGCGCTCAATCATATCTCCACGGTCGCTTCAGAAGCGCGGCGTGCGGCGAAGGCGGCTGAGAAACAGACGGACCCGGAACACTACGGGGAACTGGTGGGTCAAACGATTGAAGGGCGTATCGACGAAACAATCAAAAGGATGGATCGCGCCTCCGCTGAAATCCTGAACGGCATCCAGAGGTCGAACGCCTCGTTCCAGGAAACGACGACGATGCATTCCAGCACGTTGAGCCTGATGGGTGAGCTTCGTGAACAGCAGCAAAAGGACAGGCAACTGTCCCGTTGGGTCGGTCTTGGTGGTATCGTTCTGGCTATGGTGATGACCGTCGTTCTTCCCCGGTTCATAGCATCTACCCCATCAGGTTGCGCTGTCCTTGGCGGTACTTGGCAGACAACAACAACAGGCACGCCTGCCTGTGTTTCCTATTACCCGTAAGTTTTTGGGGCGCTTGTTGCAGTAGGTCTGAGCGACAAGCTGGGTGTTATATATGTGTTAGATTCTGTGTTACGCGAATCAACGCTCCCCCTATCACCTTGAAATAACTTGCTGAATTTACCTGATTTTGGGGCTTCGGTGGGTGATATTACGATAAGGGGTGTGTGATCTTACGAAAGATGGTGTGTGATCTTACGAAAGCTTGTTGGTGTGTGAAGTTACGAAGTGCCTTGCGTCGGTGTGTGAAATTACGAATAGTGCAGGTATGGTGGGTGATATTACGAAACAGGATAGAACGCCTCTCCTCCCCTTGCGACATGCTCAAGGGGATTTCTTTGTGTGCGATATCTTTGATGCGGCACCCAAAGGTGACATGGCTTCAATGGCGCATCCGATCTTCACCCTCTCGACCAAGCCAGACACCAAAAAGCGCCGCTATGTGGCTGCTGATCGGAAAAGCTACGTCGAGATCAGGCCCAACATGATTGGCCTTGCCACCGTCCATGACCGCGACGTCTTGATCTACTGCATTTCTCAAGTGATGGCCGCTCTGAATGACGGGCAGCAGGTTCACAGAACCCTACGTTTCAAGGCCTATGATCTCCTTGTAGCAACCAACCGCCCCACCGCAGGAACCGGCTATACGGGCCTTAAAGCCGCACTGGAGCGCCTTCAGGGCACCCAGATTGAAACCAACATCACAACGGGTGGCGTGGAACAGATCGACGGCTTTAGCCTGATTGACCGCTACCGGATCGTTCGAGAAACCCGCGACGGTCGCATGCTCGATCTCGAAGTCACCCTTTCCGATTGGGTATTCAACGCCATCGCGGGTGACGATGTTCTCACGCTCAATCGTCGCTACTTCCAGCTTCGTAAGCCTCTGGAACGCCGTCTGTATGAGCTGGCACGCAAGCAATGCGGGACGCAACCGGAATGGAAATGCGGTCTGGACAAGCTGAAGGCTCGAACCGGCTCTACGTCCTCGGATAAGGAATTTCGCAGGCTTGTTCGGGCGATCTGCAAGGCAGACGAAGAACACAACCACATGCCGGATTATGCTTTCCGACTGGATGCGGATATTCTCACGGTGACGCCCAAACCGGAGTTTCTGGAAAACTACACAGCAAAGCCAGAACAGGACGGCCTGACAGGCGGCTATGTCCTGCCCCTCTCGCCAGACACGCTGGAACGCGCAAGGGAGTTGGCCC
>CAYGUB010000140.1:1953-7353 GCA_964352845.1 uncultured Rhodobacterales bacterium
CTGGAGAATGGCGAACCTACGCAGCCAAACAAAAAGAGCCACCTAAGAACCCGGACGCCGCGTTCCTTGGGTTCTGTAAGAGCTGGTTCAAGAAACGCGGGCGCAACGGCTGGTAGAGTATTTACTCAAACACTCATTCGCTCAAATACTCAGACCATAAATCGCGGGTAATATCGGAGATTGAACGGCCTTCCTCGACCGCCCGCATCTTGATTTTCCGATAGAGCGTTTCTTCGATCTCTGCGTTCAGGCGTTTCTTCTTCTCGGTCGTTTCGGTGACTTCGTGCAAGATGCGCTTGCGGGCATCATCGCCCCGGCTCGGACGTTTTGCAGACAATGCCATTACGCCACCTCCCTTTTCGCCGGTGCCAGCATCGCCAATATCTCGTCGCTCAACGCCGTAGTCTCCGCCTTTGCTTTGGCATTGTCAGCATCGAACACGGTCAGCCCCTCGGATGCGGTCTGTGGATACACCTGCCGTTGTGTGATCGTCGTTTCGCAGACCGGCAAAGCGTAGTCATCCAAGGCCGTCCGCACATCGCTGCCAAGCCGGGTTCCCTCCACGACACGGGAAACCACAAACCCGGCACGCGGCGATCCGTCAGTCACTTCCTGCCGAGCCTTGATGAAATCCACCAGGTCCGACGCAGCCCAGATGTCATACGGCGAAGGCTGCACGGGGATCAGAACAAAATCGCTGACCTTTATGCAGGCTGCGATCATGTCTTCCAGCTTTGCAGCGCCATCGATCACTACGTAATCGTAGTTTGCGGCCATGCTGGCCAGCGTCTTGACGTTGTTGGGACGGTCCAGCGCGACTAGTTCGATGGGATTGCCTTCGTTGGCGGCGTGCCAGTCACGGGCGCTGCCTTGTGGATCGCTGTCCACGATCAGGACCGAGTGTCCCAACTCGTGCAGCGATCTGGCGAGGTTGGTGCTGATCGTGGTCTTGCCACTACCACCTTTGGGATTCAGGACGGAAATAATGCACATGCTTTGCCTCATTTGTGTTTTTACTCAAAAGAGTAACTGAGTGTTTGAGTTGAGGCAAGCTCGACTACAGATGCCGTCCCACATCCATGCTTTGGTGTAGGATGCGTATCACCTCGATTCCAGCCTTGGTCGTTCGAAAAAACACGAAGTGCTTTCCAACAGCATGTTTCAGGTAACCCGAACGCACGTCCACGTCGCGCCCGTGTTTCTTGCCGCGTGCAAGACTGCTACAGGTGTTCTGAATATCATCTGTATAGCGGTCAGCCTGGTCGGCCCCCCATTCTTCGACGGTATAGTCCCAAATGTTATCAAGGTCCGCCACTGCGGCAGGCGAGAAGGTGACAAGGCTCATCCGTTGGCCTGGTTAAGCTCTGCCCGTTTGCGCGCCTTGAACTCATCGAAGTCAAAGGCCTGCGGTTTCCCAGACTGCTCGCCCTCGATTAGAGCGTCTTGGAGTGCCTTTACTTTGCTTTCATGCTCTTCGAGCAAGCGCAGACCGGCGCGCACAACATCGCTGGCCGAACCATAACGGCCTGCCTGAACCTGGGTGTCTATAAAGCTGGCAAAGTGATCGCCAAGGGACATAGATGTATTTTTGGGCATGAAGCACCTCCTAAGGGAAGGTTATACCAAGAATTGGTATTCTTGCAAGGTCACCCATTTACTCAAATACTCATTTGGGGTTGGGAGAATCATTTTTGACCGGGCAGGGCGCGCATATCAACATACAAGGGCTTATGCGCTTTTGCCTGAGTCACGTGGAATCAAGAGCGATGGCTCATAAAATACTGATTTATTGCCGAGATTAACTATTTGAAGTATAGAAATCCAAAGCCAGCTTACGTGTTGATGACGCATGACGATTGTGATGGTCAATACCGAGGTCAACCCTGCGTTCTGCTGCTTTCAATTTCACGTATCCTCGGACCATGTTTTCAGAGAATTCAAACCAACTTCGCCGAGGGCTGTTCAAAATATGCCCATGGCTCTCAGATTTTAGCGCATTCAATCTGTTGTAGAACCTTTTGAGGTCCAATGGTTCACGCCCAGTTGCGGCCATGATAGGTAGGTATGACTCATTGTAAATGTTGGCGGACTGACGCGTCAGGGTAGGTTTGTCGACTAATGCCCAAAGAACCTCTTCGTAAGAGTCACTGTATTTTTTCGTTGCGATTTCGTAGGCTTCCCTCAGAAGCGCCATGGCGTGAGTAACCGCCGCGTCGACGCCGCTGCCAAAGTGCTCCAGTGCAATCCTGGTAATTTGGACTTCATCGTCGAATGCTCGCCAGATCATCTTCTCCGTCACCAGATGGGCAAAGTACGGAAAACCGTCGCTCAAGATGGCGATGCGGCTGGAAGTCTCGTTGTCGATAGAAAGCCCAACCCCTTCGACAGCGTTTGTAACGATCTCTATAAGCGATTCATGGTCCAACCTTGGTAACTCTATTGGGGTAATCGCACGTCCTGTTGAATAGTGCGCGCCGAGTAGGTTGTGCATCGAGTCACCAATACCGCAGAAAATGAGTTTGATGCCTACATCTTGATCAGAGATTTGCTTAATCAGCTCAGCAAATTTTTTCTTGTCATTGTCGCACTCGATCCTGTCGAACTCATCAATGACGACAACAGGAATGCCGGAGTAGTAGGACGCAACATATGAGAGCGCATCAACTGCGTCGTTGAGTGAGCCGATTTCCGGAGCTTGCCCACTATCTATAGTTTTCTTCATCGACATTGATATAACAGGCAGACTTATCTTGCCTATCTTTTCAGTTGATCCGGACTGGTTGTTCTTCGCATGAACACGTCTGGCAATCGTGCTTACAATCGTCTCGAAAGTCTCTCCTTCCGCCCCCGCGACCAAAATGGGTTCACTCTCCGATGGGTGAAACGAGATCGCCGCAGTCTGCGCAAGAGATGTCTTTCCGACCCCTCGATCTCCAAAAATAAAAACATGACGACCCTTGGTTGCAAGATGCCGCCGGATTTCTCGCAGATTGCCTTCCCGACCGAGCAAAAATTCAACGCTTCTTATCGGGTCTGATGGACTCAATAACCGGTTCAGAGATTTGATAAGACTGTCTTCGTCGTGCCCGGCTATTGTCAAAAGTTCACCCCACAAATGGTATTGGCGTCATCGACGCAGACTACAGGTTGTAGTGGCGAGATGGCAATCTACAAATCCTCTAGAAACAACGGCACCAACAAAACACAAGGTTAGTCGGGTGGTGCATAAGTAATGATCAGCGCACCATTCTCCGAAGCCTTAAAAACAGGGCAGGGGAGGCGGAGCGTAAATCTGATGCCGATCATGATGCGAGCTGATAGCCCCGCTTCTGCTTTGCCCGATAGAGTGCGGTCATGGCGTCGGCTGCACTGCCAGCGTCTTCGAAACACTCGATTCTGAGTCGTCCCTGCGTGCCAATGCGGCCCCATTCGCGTAGTAGGGATACGCCGCCAAAAAGGTCAGGCATGAGCCGGGGCCGATAGAACCTATGCATATTGGCATCGTGATCCACGCGCTCGATGCGGATGTCCTCGGGAAACATCTCAACCTGCTGCATCGGCTGATGCCTCCCGCATGACACGACTGACCGTAGAGCGGTGGACATTGAACAGGCGCGCGGCTTCGGCTTCGGTGCGTTTGCCGGATCGCACCATGTCGCGGATTTCCTTACGCTGGTCGTTCGACAGTTTCGGCTTGCGCCCTGGGTGGCGTCCCTTCTTGCGGGCGCGCTCAAGACCAGCGCGGGTGCGCTCGCGGATCATTTCGCGCTCGAACTCGGCGAAAACTCCCACCATCTGCATCATCATGCGACCTGCGGGCGTGGTTGTGTCGATGGATTCTGTCAGAGACCGGAAGCCTGCTCCAGCAGCATCGATCTTGGCCATGATGGACAGAAGGTCTTTCAGTGAGCGGGATAACCGGTCGAGCTTCCACACAATCACTACGTCGCTGTCGCGGAGCTGGTCGAGCATCCGGTGCAGCTCGGGTCGATCCCAACGGCCACCGGACGCACGTTCCTCGAACATACGTTCGCAGCCGGCGGCGCGCAGCGCGTCGATCTGCGCGGCGGCATCCTGACCGCGATCTGTGGAAATACGAGCATAGCCAAAGTTCATAATTCGATTGTTGCGCTTTCTTGTTGCTCAATCAAGATATTTCGCAACATATTTTTGCAACAATCCGCAATGGGGCAGGCCAGGGTGGCTTAGACTGCCCGATAGCCTGTTTTTCATAGCCGTTTGTGTAGTTGATGGGTTGGAGAGCGTCAGCGGGGCAGGGGGCGCGTTGCGCAACTGACCGTTTTTGGCGCATAGATTTTGGCGGGGGGTTTTTTGACAAATTTTTTGGATAAGAACGCAGCAAGGCCACACATCGTGGACAGCTTCCCATTATGCCCGTAGCTTTTTGCCACAATAACGGAGTGAGAGGCTTTGTAGATGGTGCAAGAATGAGCGGGTTTTCAGGGGGCCGAAGCTATGACTTTTTCTTATCCTACAGTCGAGATGACGCGCCTGTAGTTCTCTCTGTGGTCAAGGAACTAAGTGGTAGCGGAATAGACGTTTTTACCGACGAAATTGAGATTGGTTGGGGTGACAGTATCAACGAGAAGGTGTTTTCTAGCCTTGAAACGACCCGGAATATCGTTGTTTTCCTGACAGATAGTGCGATCCAAAGCAAATGGGTTAGAAAAGAACTGAGCACTGCGCTTACAAACGAAATAACTCGGGGCAGCGTCATAATTCTACCCGTTCTGCTTGCCGAACAAGGTGCGTTTTTTGAAGCGTTTCCCTTTATGCGTGACAAGAAATACATCAAGTTCGAAGGGCCGGAGAAGCTTGCCAGTGAAATGAAAAAAGTGGTTCGAGGGCAGGCTGATACATCTTTTGTTTTCAACCACCCACGTTCATACAGCGGCCCAGTATGGATCAGGCTCTTTGCGACCGACAAGAACAGCGATCTCTCGCACAAGGTGACGATCACGTGGGGGCCATGGTATCGCAGTACGAAAGTTGTCTTGAGCCCTTCCGAACCCACTTTTCTGCTGCACTCAAAAGGGGATGATGACGAGTCTCTGCCAATTAGGGTCTACACAGACCGTCCTTCGTATGTCGCCTTTGGCCAAGGGATACCGTCAGACGGGCGGCGGATCGACATGAATCCGTTTTGGGTCGATGCGAAGTCACGACTTAAACGACTTTACGCGTCCATTTTTCTGTGGCCGTCTGATCGAAATCGTCGGATCGACTGACCGCACGCGGCCGGTCATTAGAAGCGATAGTAATAGTGGCAGGCGATGTTGCCTGCCAAAACCCATACGTTTCTGTCACTGGCAAAATCGACCCCTTAGGCGGCGTCTTCATTTAGGCAAGCCATGTCATGATACATGCGAGTGATACGAA
>CAYGUB010000141.1:0-7259 GCA_964352845.1 uncultured Rhodobacterales bacterium
CTCTGGCGCCGCCAAGAGCGCGAGGCTCGTCGCAACCGCCCAGCCCGCCAGAAAAAGTGAGCAGATCAGCGCCGTCATAGCAGCGCTTTGCGCCAGAGTTACGGTGCCGGTGCGAGACAGAATCCGCCATCGCGCGAAAGAACCGGTGACGAGCCCGCAGCCAATTATCTGCGACAGCGCCGTTGCCCGCCAGCCCGTGGCCATGGAGACCCGCGAGGGCAGGTTGAGGCCGAGAAACCCGGCCGCCAACAGATCGTAGCGTGAGATCGCGGCAAAGCTGATCGCCGTCAGCGCGATTGCCATGATCCATGTCGTGCTGGCAAAGCCTGTTATATCGTCGCGAAGCCGGGCCAGATCCAGCTGCGCAAACTGCCCGCTGAAACTGATCAGCAAAGCGCAGGACGCGGCCATTGCCAAAAGGTTTCTTTGTCCCGGCGAGACGGATTTCAGGCGACTGATAAAAACTGACACGGATACCTCTTACCTACTGGTAGAGGGTCTAGCCGCTCAGTCTTTGTGCAAAGCTAACAGTTAAAATGCCGCATAAATAATGGCGCGATCAATGAAGCTGGGCTCACAGCTCCTTCATCAGCTGCGCCTTGGCCTCGATCATCAAAGCGTCCATCTTGGCGCGGATCGTGGCCTCGTCGGCTTTGGGGCCCAGATCGCCTGCGACCTTGCGCAGCACATCACCGTCGCCGGCTTCCTCGAAATCGGATTTGACAACCTCCTTTGCATACTCCGCTGCATCATCGCCGGATTTGCCCATCAACTCAGCCGCCCAAAGCCCCAGCAGCTTGTTGCGCCGCGCCTCGGCCTTGAACTGCATTTCGGCATCATGTGCGAATTTGTTCTCGAAGGCATTCTCGCGATCATCGAAACTGGCCATATTGGTTCTCCTGACTGAGATGTTTGTTCTGATATGCCTACCGGATGTCAGCGGCGCAAGGGGGTCGTGGCGCTTGTCTGCGCGTTTCAGGTGCCGTATAGCGCAGTCACAAGACGGGCGGGGAGTGGCCTGCGCGTCACGGTGGGGCTTTGGCCCGCACCAAGGAGGGCAAATGGCACGCCGCAAGAAAATATACGAGGGGAAGGCGAAGACGCTTTTTGAGGGACCGGAGCCGGGAACGCTTGTGCAGTACTTCAAGGATGATGCCACCGCCTTCAATGCCGAAAAACGCGATGTGATTGACGGCAAGGGTGTGCTGAACAACCGGCTGAGCGAATATTTCATGACCGGGCTTGGCTCCATCGGGGTGCCCACACATTTTATCAAGCGCATCAATATGCGCGAGCAGTTGATCCGCGCCGTGGAGATCATTCCGCTGGAGGTGATCGTGCGCAACTATGCCGCCGGGTCCATGGCCAAGCGGCTTGGGTTGGAAGAAGGCACGGTTCTGCCGCGCCCGATTGTGGAATTTTCCTACAAGAATGATGATCTGGGCGACCCGCTGGTGCCAGAGGAATATATCATCGCCTTTGGCTGGGCCTCGCAGCAGGACCTTGACGACATGATTGCACTTGCCTTGCGGGTCAATGACTTCCTGTCAGGGGTGATGTATGGTGTCGGCATCCAGCTCATTGATTTCAAGATCGAGATCGGGCGGGACTATGACGGCGATTTTCAGCGCCTGATCGTCGCCGATGAGATCAGCCCGGATTCGTGCAGACTGTGGGATGTGGAGACAGGCCAGAGGCTCGACAAGGACGTGTTCCGCCGTGATCTGGGCAATCTGGCCGATGCCTATACGGAAGTGGCCCGGCGTTTGGGCGTGATGCCGACCAATTCAACGCCAATGGGCAAACCTACTTTGATCAATTGAAACGACAGTATCCATGAAACGGTTTTTCAAGCGCATTGTCGGCAAGACACCCAAGATACCGTTGATCGGAAGTGCCGAGGCCAATCAGCTTGTCCGCGATGAGATGGCCGAGCAGAACGACAATGCCCGCGCGCCGCGCCCGATCCGTCATCTGGTCTACCCGCTGCGCGGAGCCGATATCAAACCGCTCAACTTCGCTGTGGATCTGTTGACGGCGAAAGGCCTGCATGTCTCGGAGGCGGAGTTCGGCGGTGGTCTGATTGCCGAACATGAGGCGGTGGTGGCAGCGGCCAGTTTTGATCATCTGACCGATGCGCTGCGCGAAGAGCTGGCCGAGTTGGGTTACAAATATGACGGGTGGGAATGCCCGATCTACAAGGGGGGACGGCCGAGATGAAGGCGCGTGTGCATGTGATGTTGAAGGCCGGAGTTCTGGACCCGCAGGGAGAAGCGGTGCGCCATGCCCTGGGCTCTTTGGGTTTTGAGGGGGTCGAGGCCGTCCGGCAGGGCAAGGTGATCGAGCTTGATCTGGCCGAGACCGACCCGGCCAGGGCCGAAGCCGAGGTCGCCAAGATGTGCGAGAAGCTGCTGGCCAACACAGTGATTGAAAGCTACCGGGTCGAGATCCACTGATGCGCGCCGCCGTCCTGCGCGCCTATGGTGAGGCCCCGGTGATAGAGGATGTCCCAGATCCCGACTGTCCCGGGGATGGGGTGGTGCTCAAGGTGATCGCCTGCGGGATCTGCCGGTCGGACTGGCATGGCTGGACCGGAGAGCACCCGCGCGTGAAGCCCGGCCAGATCGGCGGGCATGAATATTGCGGCGAGGTCGTGGAGGCGGGGCCAAATGCCATCTATGCCAAGGGCGAGCGGCTGATTGCGCCCTTCATTCTGGCCTGCGGCACCTGTCCCAATTGCCGTGAGGGGCATCAGAACACATGTCTCGATCAGCGCCTGCCGGGGTTCATTGAGCCCGGCGCGTTTGCCGAATATGTCGCCGTGCCGCGCGATCACAACCTTGCGCGCCTGCCCGAAACCCTCTCGCCCACTGTCGCAGCCGGGCTGGGGTGTCGCGTGACGACCGCCTGGCATGCGCTGACGGGCAGGGCCGCGCTGCAACCGGGAGAATGGCTCGCCGTACATGGCACAGGCGGGATCGGGCTGTCGGCGTTGCTGTTGGGCGTGGCCATGGGCGCGCGGGTCGTTGTCGTCGATATCGTCGCCGAGAAGCTGACCCATGCGCTGGGTCTGGGCGCGGAGGCTGCGGTCAATGCGCGCGATGGTGGCACGGCTGAGCGGATCAAGGAGATCACCGGCGGCGGGGCGCATGTCTCCGTGGAGGCGCTTGGCATCCCCGAGACCACGAACGCCTCCATCGAATGTCTGCGGCCCTTGGGCCGTCACGTGCAGGTTGGCATGCCGGTGGGCCACACAGCGCGCATGGATATCAACATGGCTGCCGTCTATCTGGGCAATCTGGCGCTTTACGGCACACGCGGTATGCCGCCCTGGAAATACCCCAGCCTGCTTGCACTGATCGAGACGGGACGCATCGACATGTCACCGCTTATCGCCCGTGAGGTTGCGCTCAGCGATGTCGGCGCGGAGCTTGCCGCCTTCAACGGCCCCACACCGCCCGGCGTGGCGGTCATTACCGATTTTCTGAATTAGGAGCAGCGCCATGAAAGCCGCCGTTATTGTCTTCCCCGGCTCCAATTGCGACCGTGATCTGGCCGAGGGGTTCCGCCAGGCGGGCGCCGAGGTGACGATGGTTTGGCACAAGGATGTGAGCCTGCCGCAAGGGCTTGATGTGATCGGCATCCCCGGCGGCTTTTCCTTTGGCGACTATCTGCGCTGCGGGGCCATCGCGGCGCAGTCTCCCATCTGCCGCGCCGTGGTCGATTTCGCCAATCAGGGCGGGCATGTTCTGGGTATCTGCAACGGCTTTCAGGTCCTGTGCGAAACCGGGCTTCTGCCGGGCGTGCTGATGCGCAATGCGGGCCTTAAATTCGTGTGCCGAAACCAGCGGCTTCGGGTCGAGACAAACCGCTCTCCGTTCACCAGCGGCTATGGCCCCAAGGCCGAGATAACGATTCCCGTCGCGCATCACGATGGGAACTATTCCGCCGATGCCGATCTTGTGGCCCGGCTGCGGGGCGAGGATCGGGTGGCGTTCAGCTACCTCGACAACCCAAATGGCTCGGCCGGTGATATCGCCGGAGTTTTGTCGCAAAACCGCCGTTTGCTTGGGCTTATGCCCCATCCCGAGCGCGCAGTTGACGCGGCGCAAGGCAACCTGGATGGCAAGCCGTTCTTTGCCTCCATCATGCAGGCGCTCGCGCTGGCGTGATTTCGCCGAAGGCGCGGCTTGAGCGTTGCAGCCCATCAGCGTAATCTAGCACCATGACGACACCCCGTTCCCCTGATCCGGCACTGCCCGACCAGCTGCATTCCCGACGCCGTGTGACCTGGATCATACGCGCCGTTGTGGCAGCGCTGGTGGGTGTGGCAATCGCGATTGTCTGGGTGTCCAACCAGTTGTTGACAGAGCGCTACACAGCCACCACCCGCAATGAGGGTGAGGTGCGGCTGACGCTTTATGCCAACACGCTGACCAGTGAGCTGCGCCGTAGCGAGATCGTCCCGCTTCTGTTGTCGCGCGACCCGACACTGACAGCGGCGCTGAACTCCAATGATTTCTCCGGCACGACACAGCGGCTGATTTCCTTTTCGGAAGAGATCGGAACCGCCGCGCTGCGCCTGCTTGATCAGGAGGGCCGCGTGGTGGCATCCTCCAAGCGCGAGGAGCTTTCGGCCAATCAGCGCTCGCAGCCTTATTTTATCAACGCCCTGCGGGCCGACGATACGGTGTTCAACTTCGTCCAGCAGGATACCGGCGCCTATCTGTTCACCTATTCGCGCAAGATCACGTCGGAGAAGCAGGGGATCGGCGTGATCGTGGTCGAGGTTGACCTGCGCCAGTTCGAGGCACGCTGGCGCAACCCGTCCCAGGCCATCATGCTGGCCGATAGCGAGAACAAGATAATCCTTGCCACTGATCCAAGCTGGCGGGGCAAGATCGAGAAAGAGGCATTGGAGAGCCGCTCGCCCAGCACCGCGCTGTCGCGGGCTTTTGAGACGACGGGCGCTTACTTCTCGACCAAGGGCCCCGATGCCTATCTTCAGGGTGAGGCGATGATGCGGCTGGAAAAGCCCACATCTTTCCGGGGCTGGCGGCTGATCTCCTTTACCACCTATGATGACGTGCGCAGCAAGGTGAACGGGTTTCTTGCCATCGAGATCATGTTTTTCGCGATCCTTCTGGCGCTGACCTTCTATGTGCTGTCGCGCCGCGCCCAGCTTGAGGCCGGGTTCTTCCGTCGCGAATCCGAGGATCTGCGCGCGCTCAATGCCCGTCTCAGCCGCGAGATCGCCGAGCGCAAGAAGGTGGAGAAAAGCCTTGAGACCGCCGAGCAATCGCTGGCGCAGTCCCAAAAGCTCGCCGCCTTGGGAGAGATGTCGGCTGCTGTCAGCCATGAGCTCAACCAACCGCTTGCCGCGATGAAGACCTATCTGGCGGGGGCGAAACTTCTGCTGCAGCGCTCCCGGCCTGAGGAGGCGCAAAGCTCTTTCCAGCGGATCGATGATCTGATCGAGCGGATGGGGGCGATTACCAAGCAGCTCAAATCCTATGCCCGCAAGAGCGGCGATCAGTTTGAACCGGTCGATATGCGCGATGCAATCCGTGGCTCGCTTTCGATCATGGAGCCACAGCTCAAACGCGGCGATCTGCGGATCATCACCTCACTGCCCGAAGAGCCCGTGATCGTGCTGGCCGACCGGATCCGTATCGAGCAGGTCATCATCAACCTGTTTCGCAACGCGCTTGATGCAACCAAGACCTCTGCCAATCCACAGGTCGATATTCTACTCAATGCCGGTGAGACCGCGACATTGACGATGCGCGACAATGGCGAGGGGATCAAGAACCTCGATGAGCTGTTTGAGCCCTTCTACACGACCAAACAACCGGGCGAGGGCGTGGGCCTCGGCCTTGCGATCAGCTCAGGCATCGTCAGCGATCTTGGCGGGCGGCTGACCGCGCGCAACGGGCAGAACGGGGGCGCTGTGTTCGAGATACAGCTGCCGCTGCACAAGGAAACAGAGACAGATATTCAAGCGGCCGAGTAAGCGGCCATAGGGAGCAATAAAGTCATGCCAAGTGCTTTGAAAATCGCCATCGTCGATGACGAACAGGATATGCGTCAATCGATCAGCCAGTGGCTGGCCCTGTCTGGCTATGACACGGAGACCTTTGCCAGCGCCGAAGATGCGCTCAAGGGGATCGGCAATGATTATCCTGGCATCGTCGTGAGCGACATCAAGATGCCGGGCATGGACGGGATGCAGTTTCTCAAGCGGCTCCTGAGCCAGGACAGCATGCTGCCCGTAATCATGATCACCGGTCATGGCGATGTGCCGATGGCGGTTGAGGCGATGCGCGTCGGCGCCTTTGATTTTCTGGAGAAGCCCTTCAACCCCGAACGGATGACCGAGCTGGCCAAGCGCGCCACAGTCAACCGCCGGCTTACGCTCGATAACCGTGCCTTGCGCAAGGAGCTCAGCGACGGTGCGGCGATCATGAAAAAGCTGATCGGCTCCAGCCCGGTGATGGAGCGTCTGCGCGAAGATATCCTTGATCTCGGTCAGGCCGATGGTCACGTGCTAATCGACGGGGAGACCGGCACGGGCAAGACACTGACCGCCCATGCGTTGCATGCCGTGGGGCCGCGCGCGGGCAAGAAATTCGTGGCGATCAGCTGTGCGGCTTTTGACGAGGCCGCGCTGGCCGCCAAGCTGTTTGAGCCGATTGATGACGGTGACACGCTGCCGCTTGTCGAAGAGGCGCGCGGCGGCACATTGGTGCTGGAAGATATCGAGGCGCTGTCAAGCACGCTACAGGCGCGGCTGCTGCAATTCATCAACGATCAGGGCGTGCCTGCGGAGACGCGCATCATCGCGATTTGTAACACGCAGGAGCAGGACAAGACCTGCGAGGATCTGATCCGCGCCGATCTGTTCTACCGCCTGGCTGCAATGAAAATCACCATCCCGCCGCTCCGCGCGCGGGGCGAAGATATTCTGACACTGTTCAACCGGTTCGGAGAGCAGTTCGGCGAGGAATACGGCTCTGACGCGCCGGAGGTGTCGGCTCAGGAGGCAGCCCAGCTGTTGCAGGCACCATGGCCCGGCAATGTGCGCCAGCTCATCAATGTGGCCGAACGCGCCGTGCTGCAAAACCGGCGCGGTTCGGGCTCCATCGCCTCGCTTTTGATGGCCGACAATGCCGAGATGGGGCCAGTGGTGACGACCGAGGGCAAACCGCTCAAGGAATATGTCGAGGCGTTCGAGCGGATGCTGATCGACAACACGATGC
>CAYGUB010000142.1:0-7240 GCA_964352845.1 uncultured Rhodobacterales bacterium
CCCCGAGCCATGCGCGTCGCGTGCCTCCACCGCCAGGGCACAGCCAAGGATCACCATCGCCTCAAGCTGATCGGAAATGCCGTGATGGGCAAACCTGTCAGGCAGGACAGAATAGGTGTTGGTCGTCGCAATCTGCGCTCCGGCGGCGAAATAATCGGCATGCACCGCCCGCACCAGATCAGGATCGTCCAGCAGAAACTGCACCGACCACAATCCCGTCGGTGCCCGACCGGAACGCGCCAGAAGCTCCTGGCCCATCCCACCATCCAGCAAGCTCACAGCCATGTCGCAACGCTCCCGCCGCGCAGCGGCGCCACCGAAGGTGACATGCGCAGCATGGAAGGGAGGCGGGCGGGCCCGCCGCTGGCAAAAATCGCAACGCCCATCATGCACGGATCCGTTCGTTAGCCGCGTCCCACAAGGGCGCATCCTCTTGCACACGCGCCTTGTAGCGCTGGCCATACATCTCCACCTCAAGCTCGGTCCCCGGCTTCGCCAGATCCGCCTTCACGACGCCCAGCGCGATGGATTTGTTCACCCGGTAGCCCCAATCGCCCGATGTCGTCTCGCCCACGACCTGATCGCCGCTCCAGACAGTCGACATGTAAGGCGCATCGAACGCGCCCGCATCCACCACCAGCGTCACGAAGCCCTTTTTGCGGCCCTGCTGCATCTCGCGGGCCAGCGCGGCCTTGCCGGGGAAATCCTGCGCCTTGCCCAGACGCAAAAACCGCTCCATCCCGCCCTCCAGCAAGGTGTAATCCGAGGACAGATCGCCCTTCCACGTCCGGTAGCCCTTCTCGATCCGCATCGAGTTCAGCGCATACATCCCGAAAGGCACGGCGCCTGCATCGCGGATCGCATCATAGACCGGCTTGCTGTCGTCAAAACCTGTATGCACCTCCCAGCCAAGCTCGCCCGCAAAGGAAATGCGGAACAGCTTGGCTGGCTTGCCCGCAACCGTTGCGTCCTGAATGGTCAGCCAACCGGCCTCCAGATCACCGTCACTCAACCCCGCCAGCAAAGCGCGGGAGCCCGGGCCCGTGACCAGCTTGGTCGACCAGTCACACGTGATATCGGTCAGGCTCAGCGACCCATCGGCAGGCAAACGCCCCTTGAGAAACTCGAAATCATGCCATTGCGCGACCGCCGCCGTCATCAGCCAGAAATCATCCTCACCCCAGCGAATGATCGTGACCTCCGTGACGATCCGCCCCCGGCTATCTGTGAAATAACCCAGATTCATCCGCCCCGCCTTGGGCAGAGCGCCGGTGATCTGGCCGCGCAGCCATTCCGCCGCGCCCGCACCGCTCAGCGTGTAGCGCGAGAAGCCCGGCAAATCGAGCACACCGACCCCGTCGCGCACCGCCTCGACCTCTTCCTTCACGCGCGCAGCCCAGGGGCCATTACGCTCCCAGGTCTCGGTCGCGGCCTGGGATGTGTCATCGCCCGGCTTTGCAAACCAGTTGGCCCGCTCCCAGCCGTTATATGCACCCATCTGCGCACCCGCAGCCAGCAAGGCGTCATGGTTCGCAGACAGCTTCTTGTCGCGCCCGGCGGGCCATTCGTGATGCGGGAAATGCATCGCATATTCATGGCCATAGGTCTCAAGCGCCTTGGCAAGGCAGTAATCGTGATCGGCGTAATCGGTATAGCGGCGCGGATCGACGGCCCACATGTCCAGCTCGGTCTCACCATGCATGATCCATTCCGACAGGACCTTGCCAGCCCCGCCACCCTGCGCGATGCCGAAGGTAAAGCTGTGCCCCTCAAAGGCGTTCTTCACACCGGGCATCGGACCAATCATCGGCAGACCATCAGGCGCGTAGGGAATTGGCCCGTTGATGTTGCGTCCGACCCCGGCCGTGCCCAAAGCCGGCACACGCTCCATCGCGTCCTCAATGTAGAATTCCAGCCGCTCCAGATCATCGGGGTAAAGCTGGAAAGAGAAATCCTCGGGCATCGGATCGTCCGGCGTGACCCAATGCGCCTTGCAGTTGCGCTCATAGGGGCCAAGGTTCAGCCCGTGCTTTTCCTGCCGCAGGTAGTAGCTGATATCCACATCGCGGATTATCGGCAGCTTGTGGCCCTTCTCCCTGGTCCAGGCCTCAAGTTCTGCGATTGGCTCGGTCAGGAAATACTGGTGGGACATGACCACCATCGGGACCGTCCGCCCGCCAAAGGGCTTGAACATCTCGCCCACGCGCTGGGCATAGTAGCCTGCGCAATTGGCCACGTATTCGCAGCGAATATCGCCCTTGCCGGTCTTGACGATCCACTCATCGCCATCGCGCGCGATCCCCGTGACGGGGCAGAACCGCTCAATCCGGCCACCCGCATCCCGCGCGCCCTTCGCCAGAGCCTGCGTCAGCTGTGCCGGGTCGATATCGCCATCCAGCGGATCCCAAAGCCCACCCGCCAGATCATGCGTCTCCATAAACGGGTTGAGTTCCTTAAGCTCGTCCGGTGTGCAGATATCCATCTGCAACCCCTGATAACGCCCCATGCCCGCGACGCGCTCAAACTCCTGCATGCGTTCCTTGCTATGGGCCAGCCGAAGGGCGCCCGTGACATGGTAGTTCATCGGGTAGTTCACATCCTCGGCCAGCGTGCGGTACATTCCAAGCGAGTAGCGCTGCATGTTCATCACAGCCCAGGACGCCGCGAAATTGGGGCAGTTGCCAGCCGCATGCCAGGTAGAGCCCGCGGTCAGTTCATTCTTCTCAAGCAAAACGCAGTCTTTCCAGCCAGCCTTGGCCAGATGATACAGCGTCGATGTGCCGACAACCCCACCGCCGATAATGACCACCCGGGCCGTTTTTGGAAATTCACTCATCATCTTGCTCCTCGTGCCGGACTGCGTCCGTTATGTCGTAAAAACCGCTCTCGTCGGGCATCAAGAGATGCCGGCGCATGTGTCATGCCCGCCCCGCACTGCCCAAAGCGATGCCATAGCCCACAAAGCACAGTGCCATGACCCTCCGGACCCACATGTTAAGGATCGCCCCGATCGCGGCCCGTCCGATCCCCGCGCCGATGGCGGTATAGGTCAGATAGCTCAGCGCGGTGATCGTCAGGGCGGTCGGCATGATGTAAATCATCTGCTCCCGGATCGGCACATCGGGTTGTACAAATTGCGTAAAGGCCGCGAAATAACCTGCTACAGATTTTACATTTACGGTCGCGATCAGAAAAGCGCGCGCATAGATGGACCGCGCTGAGACCGCGCGCGGCGCAATCGGTTGGGCTGCTTTGATCCAGCCCCTGACACCCAGATAGATCAGGACCCCCGCACCGATCAGCTTGCCATAGAAAAACGCCTCCGGCGCCTGGGCGATCAGCGCGGTGACACCCGCAGCCGACAACAGCAGGAACAGGCTTGCCTGCGTCAGGATCGCAAGCACCCCCCATAGCGCGGTTTTGAAGCCATGGGTCATGCCATTGGTGACGCAGTTGACCGCATTGGGCCCGGGCGTGGTGACAAACACCACCCAGAACAGTGCGAAAACGATCCAGGCCTCCCAACTCATGTCCGTTGCTCCCTCAATAGACCGGAGGCGCGATGACCCAGATCGCGACGGCGGGTTGAGCATATGGGTTCATCCAGCGATAGGGTTCGGCCCGGATACGGATACTATCGCCCGCAGCCAGGTGATGCGTCCGGCCATTCACCCAGATATCGAGGTTGCCCGACATCAGATACCCAACTTCTTGTGTCGGGCGTGAGACAGGTTCCTGCAGGCTGCTGCCCGGCTGAAAGGTAGAATGGACCATCTCGAAATCATCGGTCAGATCAGGCGAGAGCAGTTCCTCGACCAGCCCGGCCTGGCGCGATCCGATGGGCCGCCGGGCAGCGCTGCGCACGATATAGCCCTGCTCATGGACAGGCGTCGCACCGTGGCGAAACAGTGAAGAGACGGAGACATCCAAAGCCGCCGCAATCTGGCGCAGGTCAGAGACCGAAGGTTCCGACAGGTCGCGCTCAACCTGGCTCAACCACCCGACGGAGCGGTTCAGCCGTCCCGCAAGCTCCGCCAGGGTCTGTCCGCGCGCTTTGCGCAACGCTCTGAGATCGGCGCCCAGACTGGCCGGGGATGTGACGGAGCCGTGATGCACTGCCTTTCCTTCACCAAAGTGGAGAGCCCGAAAACCCGTAGTGAAAATTTCCGCCCTTTTTTCACCATGAACCACAGATCTCGAGTCGCGCAATACATAAACGCGGCCAGACCTGTTCTATCTGCGACCGTCAGCGGGCAAAAACCGCGTCCAGAAGCTGTTCCAGCCCCTCGGCGTCGTCTTGGGTAAAAGCATCGGGCTGATTGCTGTCAATGTCGAACACGGCGATCAGTTGGCCCGAGCTGTCACGCACCGGCAAAACGATCTCCGAGCGGGTGGAGGACGCGCAGGCAATATGACCCGGGAAGGCTTCCACGTCAGGGACAAGCTGCGTTTTCCCCGACCGAGCCGCAGACCCGCACACCCCGCGTGAAAACGGGATCACAAGGCAACCATGGCCGCCCTGATAGGGTCCGATCTTCATAAGCTCCGGCGCGACGACGCGGTAGAAACCGGTCCAGTCAAAGCGCGTGTCGGCGTGATGCACCTCGCAGGCGACAGTGGCCATCAGCGACATCACGTCATCCTCGCCCTCGGTTAACGCTGCGACGGTTTTGTGCAATGTCTTGTAATCCATAGCTAAATGATCTCCATCGCGATGGCGGTGCCCTCGCCGCCACCAATACAGATCGCAGCGACGCCGCGTTTGAGTCCACGCCGCTCCAGCGCATGAAGAAGCGTGACCATGATGCGGGCGCCCGACGCGCCGATCGGATGACCCAGCGCGCAGGCACCGCCATTGACGTTCATCTTGTCGCGCGGGATGCCCATTTCCTTCATGAAGGCCAGCGGCACCACCGCAAAGGCCTCATTGACCTCCCACAGATCGACGTCATCCACGGACCATCCCAGCGATTTCAGCAGCTTTTGCGCAGCAGGTACAGGGGCTGTCGTGAACCAGCCCGGGGCCTGCGCATGGCTGGCATGGCCCAAAATGCGCGCGCGTTTGGGCAGGCCCTGCGCATCGGCGGCGTCCTCGGAGACAAGTGCCAAAGCCGCAGCACCATCCGAGATTGACGAGGAGTTCGCAGCCGTCACCGTGCCGCCCTCACGGAAGGCAGGTTTCAGATGCGGGATCTTGTCGGGGCGCGCCTTGCCGGGCTGCTCATCCTGCGTGACCTCCGCCACACCCTTGCGCGACGTGACCGTGACCGCAGCAATTTCAGCGTCAAATCCGCCGTCTTTCTGGGCGGTGACGGCATTTGTCAGAGAGGTAAGCGCGTAGTCATCCTGCACCTCACGGGTGAACTGGAACGTCTCGGCGCAATCCTCGGCAAAGGTGCCCATCAGCCGGCCCTTGTCATAGGCGTCTTCCAAACCGTCCAGAAACATCGAATCCTGCACCGCCCCATGCCCGATCCGCGCGCCACTGCGCATCTTGGGCAGCAGATAGGGCGCATTCGTCATGTTCTCCATCCCGCCCACGATCATCGTCTCTGCATGGCCCAGGGCAATCTGATCGAAACCCATCATCGCAGCTTTCATACCCGAGCCGCACATCTTGTTGAGTGTTGTGGCCGGGACATCTTCACCCAGACCACCGGCAAACGCCGCTTGACGCGCGGGGGCCTGACCCATGCCCGCAGGCAATACACAGCCCATCAGTATTTCATCGACGGTCTTGAGCCCTGCGCCCTCCAGGGTGGCAGCGATCGCCATTCCGCCCAGTTGTTGAGCGGAAACAGTGCTGAATGCGCCCTGGAACCCCCCCATAGCGGTCCGCTTTGCTTCGGAAATGACTACGGTTTTCATTAAACTCCGGCTCCTTATTGGTCTGGCCAATACTGATTGGTAACGATTCTACCGTAATCGACCTGCATCGGAGAGACCACAAAGGAGCGCTCGAAATGCATCTTGAGAGTAGAACGCGCGACGGCGCGCTGATCATAGAGGTCGAGGCCAGCCGCATTGACGCGGCCAGCGCAATTCATCTCAAGGACCAATTCCGCAATCTGGTCGAAAGCTCCGAGGCGCGGGTGATCATGGATATCTCCAAGGTTGAGTTCATGGATAGCAGTGGCCTTGGCGCAATGGTTGCCGCGCTCAAGATGCTTGAAGGCAAGCCGCTGGAAATCGTGAACCTGTCGCCCGCCGTGGAGAAAGTGTTTACCCTCACCCGGATGGATCAGGTGTTCAAGATTCACAAAGACCTTGATGCAGCGCTGAGCTCGGACGACGCAGTTGACGCGGCCTGACCACGGGTCTCCGACCGTGGTCAAGGATGAGACGACAGCGCGGAGGTTGTCGGTTGTCATGGATGCACGGCAAGAGGCCGTCAGAGACACGCTTACGACGCTGATTGGCTATATGAAGGCAGAGCTGCCGCATCAATGCGCTCTTCTGCCGGATGCGGAAGTCGTGCTGGCCGAGATTTTGAACAATGTGGTCAAGCACGGATATGGTCACGGCCTGACCGGCTCGGCGGATATATCGATCACCCTTGGCGGCGGCGAACTTCAGATCGAAGTCACGGATCGCGGCATTGCCTTGCCCGATCTGCGCCTGCCCGAAGGCAGCCTGCAATGCCTGTCGCCCGCAGAAGCCTCGCTTGCCGATCTCCCCGAGGGTGGTTTCGGCTGGGCTTTGATCCGAATGCTGGCAAAACAGATCACCTATCAGCGCGTCGGAGATGAAAACAAGCTGATGGTGGTCATTCCCTTCCCCGAGAATTGAGCCGCGTTGTTGAACGTCAGATATATTTGACGTTCCCATTACAACACAGACAGTCATTCAAACAACTGGGAAGGCTGCCGTTCGGGCGAGACGCAGTGAAATCGGGCAGAGAGCAGATTCTTCGGAAAAACAAACTGTTGCGAGCGCGGAAAGTACAGGTCTTGACAGAGCATGCGCGCCTTTTTGACTCAGGCTTTGCGCGTTTGCTGCGGTGTAGGAAAGATCTTGGCCAGTTTCCGGAGGTTCTGGGCCGTGGCGGCGAGTAGGAATTCGTCATTTGCGCCGTATGGGCCTCGTAATCTTAGACCTGCCGGGCCGAGGATGCGTTTGAGGTGAGCGAAGAGCATCTCGACCTTTTTTCGTCGCGCCTGAGCCTTGGGATTGAAGTCTGATGCTGTGCATTGGCGGGCAAAGTCTCTGACGATCTCATATTTATCGCGATGGACCGAAC
>CAYGUB010000143.1:0-7202 GCA_964352845.1 uncultured Rhodobacterales bacterium
CACGAATTCCGGATCGCGGATGAAGCAGGAGACCAGCGCGCCTGCGCCGGTGATCAGATCCTCGCGGGTGATGGTGCCGGCCTTCTTGTTGCCGACCAGCTCGCCATATGCCTTGATGCCCTTGAGGATCGCGGCCCAGAAGCCGGATTCATGCGTGCCGCCTTCGGGGGTCGGCACGGTGTTGCAATAGCTCTGGATGAAGCCGTCGCGTGAGGGGGTCCAGTTGATCGCCCAATCGACTTTTCCGGGCTGGTCGAACTTGTCAAAACTGACCGAGCCCGCGAAGGGTTTGTCGGAATAGGTGGTCGCGCCGGACAGCGTTTCGGTCAGGTAGTCAGACAGCCCACCGGGGAAATGGAACTCGGCCTCGACGGGGGTCTGGCCGTCATCAATGGCCGTCTTCCAGCGGATCTTCACGCCGGAGAACAGATAGGCCTTGGAGCGGGCCATCGCAAAGAGCCGGGAAGGTTTGAGTTTGAGCGCGCCGAAGATCTCTGCATCCGGGTGGAAGCGCACGGAAGTGCCGCGCCGGTTGGGCGCTGCGCCGATCTTCTCCAGCTTGCCTTGGGGGATGCCGCGTGAGAACTCCATGGCGAAGAGTTCCTTGTTGCGGGCCACCTCGACGCGCAGGTAATCGGACAGCGCGTTGACCACCGAGGAGCCGACGCCATGCAGGCCGCCCGAGGTCTGGTAGCTGTCGCCCGAGAATTTGCCGCCCGCGTTGAGCGTGCAGAAAATGATCTCCAGCGCGGATTTCTTCGGGTCCTTGGGATGCGGGCCGGTGGGGATGCCGCGGCCATTGTCGCGGACCGAGACATCGCCTGTCTCATGCAGCTCGATCTCGATCCAGGTGGCGTGACCGGCGACGGCCTCATCCATGGAATTGTCGATGATCTCGGCCACCATGTGATGCAGCGCGCGTTCATCCTTGCCGCCGATATACATGCCCGGACGCAGCCGGACATGCTCCATATCCTCCAGCACCTCGATGGAGGAGGCATCATAATCATCTGCAGATTTGGTCGACAGAAGGTCGTTCATCGCTCGGCGCCTCTTTTCATTTTTATGCGTGGGATTATGGCAGAGCCACCCCGCCGGGGGAAGGGCCGGCGGCCCGTTGCAGCACCGTTCCGGCTCATCACAGCGCCGTCAGCGCGCGCGGCGTGATCAATGCGACGAAGCTTGCCCGCCGCGCCGCGCAGGCGTAAGCGGGATGGATGAGCTATCTGCAACATATCCGCGCTGTGCTGCTGCTGGGGGTGCCTTTGATCGGCAGTCATCTGGCGCAATTTGCCGTGCATGTGGTCGATACGATCATGCTGGGCTGGTACGGGGTCGAGCCTTTGGCCGCGAGCGTTCTGGCGAGCTCGTTTTTCTTTGTCATCTTCATCATGGGCAGCGGGTTTGCCTTCGCGGTCATGCCGATGGTGGCCGAAGCGGAGGCCTCGGGCCAGGAGCCGCGCGTGCGGCGTGTTACGCGGATGGGTATCTGGCTGTCGGTCATCTATGCGGCGGTGTTTCTGCCCGCGATGATCTGGTCCGAGGCGCTGCTGCTTGGGCTGGGCCAAGAGCCGGAGCTGTCAGCCCTGGCGCAATCCTACTTGCGCATCGCGGGGCTTGGTCTGTTTCCCGCGCTTGTTATCATGGTGCTGAAATCCTATTTGGTCGCGCTTGAGCGAACGGCTTTTGTGCTGTGGATTACCCTGCTTGCCCTGCCGGTCAATGCCGCACTGAACTGGGCGCTTATTTTCGGCAATCTGGGCTTTCCCGAATTGGGGCTGAGAGGCGCCGCGTTGGCAACCGTCATCACCCAGCTTCTGACGCTGCTGGCCATGGGCGTTTATGCGGCGACAGCGCGTGGTTTGCGTGAACATGCCTTGTTCCAGCGTCTCTGGCGGCCCGATGGCGAAGCGTTTGCAGAGGTTTTCCGGCTCGGCTGGCCGATCGGTCTGACAAGTCTCGCCGAAAGCGGCATGTTCTCGGCCTCGGCGCTGATCATGGGTCTGATTGGCACCTTGCCGCTGGCAGCGCACGGCATCGCGCTACAGATCGCGGGTGCGGCCTTCATGGCCCATATCGGTCTGAGCCAGGCTGCAACGGTGCGGGCCGGTCGCGCCGTCGGCCGGTCCGATTTCGATGGTCTGGCCAAAGGGGGTGTGGCGGCGGTGGCCCTGTCCATGGGATTTGTGGCGCTTACAATGATGTTGTTTTTGACAATGCCCGCGCTGCTGATCACGGGCTTTCTGTCCCCCGACGAGCCTGCCCGCGACGCGATCCTTGTGATCGGGGCACAATTGCTGGCTGTTGCAGCGCTGTTTCAGCTGGTCGATGCCGGTCAGGTCATGGCGCTTGGGATGCTGCGCGGCATTCAGGACACGCGCGTCCCGATGTTCATGGCGGCGTTCAGCTATTGGGTCATGGGCATCCCCGCCAGCTACCTTCTGGGCATCACCTTCGGCCTTGGCGGCGTCGGCGTCTGGCTCGGGCTCGTTATCGGGCTTCTTTTGGCCTGCATCTTCCTGTGGTGGCGCTTTTTCCAACGTCTTGCGGAGATTTCAAGGGGCGGGCAGTCGGCACCGGTTGAGCCCTGACGAACGGCGGTTGGCCCCGTGTCACGAGCTGATGCTATCCGGTCGATCCGTTTGATACGACTCCAGGATCCTGGTCTGCCTTTTGTCATGGGCCACGTTCGCGGGCGCCGCGCGAAGGACTGCCTGGTGGAACCTGCGCAGCATCCGCGCGCTCCAGCGAATACCTCTGCCGATCACGGGCCTGCGCGCCTGTTGTCGCAGGAAGGCCGTTGCCTGCATGCCCCTGATTTTAGGATATAGGTTGGAAAGATTGATCATTCTGGCCCCCTGTCGTTCTGGCCGGTCAAGATCCGGCCTGCATCTTCTTCACTCCTGCGCCGCATCGCCTTTGATGATCCGGTCCGCCTTCTTGCGCACCAGGACCGAGCGCAGGTCATGCATCGCCAGCAAAAGCCCGTCCGTGACATCTTCAAGATCGGCGTCGCTGGCGCGCGATTGGGCCCAATGGGTCGTGAGGTTCAGATAATCCACGGCGCGGTATATGTCGTCGATATCCCGGGTTGCCAGTACGGATTTGCGCTCTTCCATCCAGTCGGTGATCACCTCCCGCTCGATATCGCTCAGGATGTGGTCGCCATGGGGTTTGATCAAATCTTTGCGGATGTTGATGCTGGCGATCTCCTGCATCTCGATCCGGCGCTGGCGGTTCTCGGTATCGACCCGAAAGACGCTGGCACCGTTCTCTCGAACGCGGAAATAAAACTCTGGTAGCTCGCCTGACATAATTGCCCATTCGGTGATCGTTCGGTGATCCTGTGCGCGAAGCTACCATGCAAGCGGGCGGACCGGAATATGCTAACTGCGCCCGTTCTGGCCCGCACCATGCGCTGTAATCAGATCACACTGGACGTTGCGCAAAGCCTGTTCTGGCAGCACGCGATGGTGCCGGGGTGCGGTCGGCCAGGACCGGTTGGAAGACCAGATCGGGGACGCCATAGAGCAGCGCGCATGCGCTCTGGCCGGGCCGCGGGTCGCGCGCTATGTCGCTGGCTATGCTGGACAGACCGCTTTTCATCGGATCGGAGATCTACCGAAACTCGACCTACGGGGCGTGGCATCCGTTGCGGGTTCCGCGTGTCTCGACGGTGATGGATCTGTCACGCGCGCTGGGCTGGTTGCCGCCCGAGCAATATATTACCTCACCTCGCGCCAAGCCCCGGGCTTTGGAGCTTTGGCACCGGCGCGACTATATCGACGCGCTGCAAGAGGCCGAGAGGCGCCAGAGCGTCGATGAGCAGACGCGCGCCCGCTACCATATCGGCACCGCCTCGAACCCGGTTTTCCCGGAGATCTACCGCCGCCCGGCGACCGCTGCCGGGGGCTCGCTGCTTGCCGGAGAGCTGTTGCGCGATGGCGGGATTGTCTTCAATCCCGCTGGTGGTACGCATCACGGCATGCCCGCGCGGGCCGGGGGGTTTTGCTATCTCAACGATCCGGTGCTCGCCATGCTCTCGCTGCGTCGCCAGGGTGTGCAGCGGCTGGCCTATCTTGATATTGACGCCCATCATCCCGACGGGGTGGAGCATGCATTTGGCGATGACCCGGACTGCCTGATGATCTCCATCCATGAAGAGGGGCTCTGGCCGCGCACCGGCGGTCTGGCTGGCGGCGAGAGCCTTATCAACCTACCGGTGCCAGCCGGGCTCAATGATACGGAGATGGCCTTTATCCTCGATCAGATCATCGCGCCGCGCATCGACGCCTTTCGCCCCGATGCGCTGATCATCCAATGCGGCGCGGATGCGGTGGAGGAGGACCCGCAATCGCATCTTTCCCTGTCCAACAACGCCCATCTGGCCGTGATCCGCGCTGTGATGGGTGCTGCCCCGCGCCTGCTGGTTCTGGGCGGTGGCGGGTATAACCCGTGGTCCGTGGGCAGGCTGTGGACCGGCGTCTGGGGGCTGCTCAACGGTCATGCCACCCCGAACCGACTGCCGCTTCAGGCCGAAGCCGTGCTGCGCGCGCTGCGCTTTGAAGGCAACAGACGCGGTCGGAACCCGCCCGAGCATTGGTTCACCACATTGCAAGACCGCACGCGCGAGGGGGCGATATCCGAAGGCCTACGCGACCGTGTTGCGCAATTGATCAGGACCTCCTAGGCCGCTTTCGGCGTCTTGCCGGCCATGACCTGCAGGAACCACTCCGTGTCGATATTCCCGCCGCACAGGATCACGCCGCAGGGCTTGCCCGCCATCCGGTCGCGTTCCTGCATCAGGGCTGCCAGCGGGGCCGCGCCTGCGCCTTCGGCCAGATTATGGGTGTCGTGGTAATAGGCCCGGATCGCCTCGGCCACCGCGTCATCACTGACCGACACGATCCGCTCCGCACCCCTGGCATAGATCTCAAAGGCCTCGGCCACGGGCACGCGCACGGCCATGCCATCGGCGAATGTGTTGGCGCTGTCGGTCTCGGTCAGCTCCCCACGCTCGAACGACAATTTCGCGGTCTGCGCAAGCTCGGAGACCACGCCCACCACCTTGGTTTTCACCCCCAGCGCGTCGCGCGCAAGGATCGTGCCGCAAATGCCGGAGCCGCAGCCAATCGGCACATAGACCGTGTCGAGATCGGGCTGGGCCGAAAACAGCTCGAACGCATAGGTTGCAACGCCCCGGACGAGTTCCGGGTGGAAGGGCGGCACGATCGTCAGGCCTTCGCTCTCGGCCACACGGAACGCCTCCAGCCTGGCCGCGTCGAAATCATCGCCATGCTCGACCAGCTCCGCTCCGAAGGCCCTCATCGCGGCATTCTTCTCGACCGAGTTTCCGCGCGGCACATAGACCAGCGCCCGCAACCCGTGCGCCGTGGCCGCCCGGGCCTGCGACTGTCCGTGATTGCCCCGCGTGGCGGTACAGATGCCCGGACTGTCCGGCTTGGTGCGCGTAAGCCAGTCGATAAAGGTGATCCCGCCCCGCAGTTTGAACGCACCGGTGGGCCCGTGGTTTTCATGCTTGACCCAGACCTGCGTGCCGACGCGCGCATTGAGCAGCGGCCAGCTATATTGCGGGGTCGGCGCCATGTGGCGGTGGACGAGCTTTGCGGCCGCCTCAAGATCGGATCGGGTGAATGTCATCATGGCGCACAGCTTAGCCAGCGCGACCACCGGGGCAAGCGTCGTTTTATCCTTGCGCCCGGGTTGTGGCGCGTCACAATCGAGCTCCATGAGATTAACCAGACGAGATATGCTCGCGTTTACCTGCGCACTGGCCTGTCGCCCGGCGCTGGGGCAGGGCGCATCGCGTCTGATCCTGTTTGCTGCCGCCAGCCTGAAAAACGTGCTTGATGAGGTGATGGCCCTGCCAGCAGCCCCGCAGGCCGCGATCTCCTTTGGGGGCAGCGGGGTGCTTGCGCGCCAGATCACGCTTGGCGCACCGGCGGATCTGTTTATCTCCGCCGATCCCAGATGGATCGATGCGTTGCCGCCCGGGCCGGAGCACGCGCGGGTGGCGCTCATGTCCAACCGTCTGGTTCTGGTGGGCCCGGCAGGCAGCGCGCCGCTTGATCCGGCCGATCTGCCGGAAGGTGCGCGCATCGTCATGGGCCTTGTCAGCGCTGTTCCCGCAGGCACTTACGGCAAGGCCGCTTTCGAGGCGCTGGGCCTGTGGGACAGGATCGCGCCCGGCGTGGTCGAGACCGATAATGTGCGCGCAGCTTTGGCGCTTGTGGCACGCGGTGAGCTGCCTTTTGGCGTGGTCTATGCAACAGACGCGCAGGCCGAGCCGCGGGTGGATGTGCTTGCGCGCTTTCCGGCCGAGAGCCATCCGAAGATCCTCTATGAGATGGTGATGCCCGCGCAGTCGGCCTTCTGGCGGGAGGGCGCGTCGCAGCGGGCTGTCGCAGCACTCGTGGCGCATCTGCGCTCTGACGCGGCGCGCGCGATTTACGACCGCCACGGGTTTGAGCCCGCCTGATGCTGGGCTTGGGGCCGCAGGAATGGCAGGCGGTTGCGCTGTCGGTGAAGGTCGCTTTCTGGGCCACCCTGCTCAGCCTGCCCCTGGCCATCTGGGTGGCGCATTTGCTGGCGCGGAAATCCTTTCCCGGCAAACAGGTGCTGAACGCCGTGGTCCATCTGCCGCTGGTTTTGCCACCTGTCGTGACAGGGTATCTGCTGCTTTTATCCTTTGGCACACAGGGCTGGGCGGGCAGTATCCTTGCGCAATTCGGGATCGTGCTGGCCTTTCGCTGGACAGGCGCGGTTCTGGCCGCAGGCATCATGGCCTTCCCGCTTATGGTGCGTGCCATCCGGCTGGGGATCGAGGCGGTCGACCCGAAGCTCGAACAAGCCGCCTGCACGTTGGGCGCAAGCCCGTTGCACGTGTTTCGCACCGTCACCCTGCCGCTGATCTGGCCTGCAATCATCGCAGGCGGCGTGCTGGCCTTCGCCAAGGCGATGGGAGAGTTTGGCGCGACGATTACCTTTGTTGCGGCCATCCCCGGAGAGACCCAGACCGTGCCATCGGCGATTTATGCCTTTCTGCAGGTCCCCGGCGGGGAGGGCGCGGCGATCGCATTGACGCTTGTGGCCATCGCCATTGCCATCGGTGCCTTGCTGGTCTCGGAATGGCTGATCCACCGGGGGCGGGGGCGGTGAGCGGTTTTCAGATCAGGCTGAAC
>CAYGUB010000144.1:0-7196 GCA_964352845.1 uncultured Rhodobacterales bacterium
TTTACAGAACGCCTCAAGTAACTTCTTTTGGCACAAAATATCCCGGGGGAGCGCGGCACGCGCGGGGGCAGAGCCCCCGTCAACCGATCCCATTTATCCGATAACGGATCCTACATATCCGCGCATTCCGGGACGGGGGTCTGCACAGTACCATCCTTTTGAAACTGCAAGAGATTGTCGACAGTAAGGGCCCCCATTGCAGCCCGTGTCTCCACCGTTGCGGAGCCTACATGAGGAAGCAGCACGACATTTCCCATCGCCTTTAACGCATCCGGGATTTTGGGCTCCTCGGCGAAGACATCCAGTCCCGCCCAGCCCAGCCTGCCACTCTCCAAAGCTTCAACCAACGCCTCCTGATCGACGACCGAGCCGCGCGCGACATTGATCAGCATCCCTTCTGGACCGAGTGCCTCCAGCACCTGCCTGTTGACGATCTTGTTGGTCGCAGCGCCACCCGGCGTGATGCAGATCAAGACATCGCATTCCGCTGCCATGGCCGTCAAATCGTCGAAATAGCTGTAGGGCACATCCTTCTTGTTGCGTGTGTGATAGAGGATCGTGGGGTTGAGTATCGACAGCCGCTCAGCGATTTCCAGCCCAATCCGGCCAAGACCGAGGATGCCGATAACGCGATTGTCAGGCGAGCGCGACAAGGGCGCATTGCCCTCCCGCTCCCATGCCCCGGAACGCGCATGCGCCTCGTCATGCAAGAAGTTCCGGAACCCAGCAAGCAGCAACAGCAAAGTCGTGTTGGCAACCTCTGCGTTCAACACATTGGGCGTATGAGAGACCCTGATCCCCCGCGCCACACAAGCGGCAGTGTCAATCGCGTCATATCCCACCCCGTAGCACGAGATAACTTTCAGATTGGGCAGCGCCTCCATGATCGCGGGTTTCACACCATCATGGCCGTTGGTTGCAATAGCGGTGATCTTCGATCCATGCTCGGCCGCCCATGCCTTAAAATCCGCAATGCTCGACAGATCATGCAGCGTGAACTGCTCTTCCATCCGCGCCCGCATCACATCCGTGATGCCGCCAATTACCAGCAGATCAGTCATCTTGCCCCACTTCCTGGCGCTGCTTGCCCAGCCCCTCGATCTCCAACTCCATCACATCCCCCGCTGCAAGATAGACAGGCTCCGGCTTGATGCCCATCCCCACACCGGGAGGCGTCCCGGTAGAGATCACATCGCCCGGATGCAATGTCATAAGCTGCGACAGATGCTCGATGATCTGCGCCACGGTGAAGATCATCGTGCTCGTATTGCCGGTCTGCATCCGCTGTCCATTGACATCAAGCGACATGGCGAGGTTTTGCACATCGCCCACCTCATCTTGCGTCACCAGCCAGGGACCCGTCGGCCCGAACGTGTCGCAGCTTTTGCCCTTGGTCCATTGACCCGTGAGCTTTGTCTGGAATTGCCGCTCCGAGACATCATTGATCACGCAATAGCCCGCCACATAATCCAGCGCATCCGCCTCGCTGACATATTTGCAGGTCTCACCGATCACCACGCCCAATTCGACCTCCCAATCGGTCTGGGTCGAGCCACGCGGGATCATCACGGTATCATTTGGCCCGATAATCGCGGAATTCGCTTTCATGAAAAGGATCGGATGATCGGGCAGATCCAAGCCGGACTCTGCCGCGTGATCAGCATAGTTGAGCCCGATACACATAAATTTCCCGATCGATCCGACACAAGGCCCGATGCGCGGCTGGCCGTCTACCTTGGGCAGATCATCAGGGCTCAGGGCGCGCAGTTTCGCAAGACCGGCCTTCGACAAGGTCGCCCCCTCAATATCGCCAATGACCCCCGACAAATCCCGGATCACCCCGTCATCATCCAGCAGGCCCGGTTTCTCGGCACCTGTCTCGCCGTATCGCAGCAGTTTCATATCGTCCCCCTAGTGATTGTCGCGCGGCATATATTTGCGCGAGATATCCTGGAATTTTGCAGCACCTTTCAATGTCATCCCCTCACTGAAGGGCTGAACCAGATCGCGGAAGATCTCCTGCCATGGCGTCTGGCTGTCGGGCACCTCGATCGAGCCTCCGACAAGCTTTTCCGCCCGCGCCTTCAGCTCTGCCTCATCCACCAGCATATCGGCCGTGCATTTGCGCAGATCGATCCTCACCCGATCACCGGTCTGCACCAGTGCAAGCCCGCCCCCGTCAGCCGCCTCGGGCGAGGCATTCAGGATAGACGGGCTGCCCGAGGTTCCAGATTGTCGTCCGTCGCCCACACAGGGCAGGGCATGGATGCCCTTCTTCAACAAATAGGAGGGCGGGCGCATATTCACGACCTCCGCCCCACCGGGATAGCCCTTCGGCCCCGCGCCGCGCATGATCATGATGCAATTCTCGTCAATCCCGAGGCTCTCGTCGTCAATGCGGTGATGAAAATCCTCCGGCCCGTCAAAAACAATCGCGCGCCCCTCAAAGGCTTCCGGGTCATCAGGGTTTGACAGATAGCGGTCCCGGAATTCCTTGGAGATCACAGAGGTCTTCATGATCGCGCTGTCAAACAGATTGCCCTTAAGATTGATGAAGCCCGCATCCTTGAGCATGGGTGCGCTCATGGAATGGATCACATCGGGATTGCCCGTCAACAGATCCCCGCAATTCTGTGCCATGGTCTTGCCATTTGCCGTAATCGCATCGGGATGAGGCAGGGCACCGGCATTGATCAATTCACCGATCACAGCTGGCACGCCGCCCGCGCGGTGATAATCCTCGCCCAGATATTTCCCCGCCGGCTGCAGATTGACAAGCAGCGGCACCTTATGGCCCAAAGCCTGCCAGTCGTCATTGCTCAGCTTGATCCCCAGATGTCTGGCCACCCCGTTGAGATGAATAGGTGCGTTGGTGGACCCGCCAATGGCCGAATTGATCACAATAGCATTCTCAAACGCCTCCCGTGTCATGATGTCAGAGGGGCGCAGATCCTCATGCACCATCTCCACGATCCGCTTGCCCGTATGATAGCTGATCTGCCCGCGCTCGCGGTATGGCGCAGGGATCGCCGCAGAGCCCGGCAACTGCATCCCCAAAGCCTCGGCCAGCGAGTTCATCGTGGTCGCCGTTCCCATGGTGTTGCAATAGCCTACCGATGGCGTGGAAGAAGCGACAAGGTCCATGAACCCGTCATCATCAATCTCGCCCGCCGCCTGCATCTCGCGCGCCTTCCATACGATCGTGCCGGAACCCGTCCGCTCGCCGTTGAACCAGCCATTGAGCATCGGCCCGACACTCAGCGCAATCGCAGGGATATTGACCGTGGCCGCAGCCATCAACAGCGCCGGCGTGGTCTTGTCACAACCGATATTCAGCACGACCCCGTCAATCGGATACCCAAACAACGTCTCCACGAGCGACAGATAGGCAAGATTGCGGTCCAGCATCGCCGTGGGCCGCTTGCCGGTCTCCTGAATAGGATGGACCGGGATCTCGATCACCGTGCCGCCTGCCGCAATCACCCCGTCGCGCACGCGCTTGGTGAGTTCAATGTGGTGGCGGTTGCAGGGGCTCAGATCACTTCCCGTCTGCGCGATCCCGATAATCGGCTTGCCCGATTGCAGCTCTTCACGGGTCAGACCATAATTTAGATAGCGCTCCAGATAGAGAGCCGTCATCTCCTGATTGTCAGGATTATTGAACCATTTCTGCGAGCGTAGTTTAGACTTATCCACCATCTTCTCATCCCGTTAAGGTTAATGCGCGCGGTCTACCGGACAGGCGCGACCATGTGTTTCTTTGGTCCTCAAATACGGAAAAAAATTCCCGCCCTCAGCCAGACCACCCGCCATCAATCACATGAGGCTGGCCGGTGGTAAAGGCGCTCTCGTCAGAGGCAAGATAGACCACAAGTGCTGCGATCTCCTCGGCCGTGGCAACCCGCCCCATGGGCTGTCGCGCCACAAAGGCCTCCAGCGCCGCCTCGTAGCTGCCCATCTGCTCACCCAGAGCCTTGACGCGGTCATGCCAGCTGGGGCTCTCGACCGTGCCGGGGCAGATGCAATTGCAGCGGATACCCTGCTTGATATATTCGATCGCCACCGATTTCGTAAGGCCGATCACCGCGGCTTTCGTGGTGCCGTAGATGAACCGGTTCGGCGCACCGATGATCGATGACAACGCCGAGGACATGTTGATAATCGATCCGCCCTCACGCTCCAACATGCCCGGCAGAACCGCGCGGATTGTGCGAAACATCGACCTCACATTGAGATCAAATGCAAAATCCCAGTCATCGTCGCTTGCCTCAAGGATAGAGCCCGTATGAACAAACCCCGCGCAGTTGAACAAGATATCCGGCCGGGCCCGCGCGGCGCCTGCGGCCACAGATGCATCATCGCGCACATCCAGCGCAAAACACGTGATCAGCGGATGCGCGAGACTTGCCAATGCGTCCTCATTTATATCGGTCGCGAAGACCTGCGCCCCCTCGCGCGCCATTGCCAGGGCCGAGGCCCGCCCGATGCCCTGCGCGGCTGCCGTGACCAGGGCCCGTTTGCCGTCCAGTCGTCCCATATCCCGCAAAACCTCCCCCAGACTTCGCTGCGCGCATATGCGCGGATTGCTCCGCCGCTTGCCAACTTCCTAAGTCCTATCATCGCGCGCGGCAATGCTTTTAACTCCGCTGAACTTGCCCTAATGTGTCGCGATCAGCGGGCATCGGGTCCCCATGCCCGGCCGATTGGGGGGAGAATCGTCGATGAAACTACTTGTCCTGGCTGGCGGCGGCATGATCGGCCAGAAGCTTGCGCATGCCTTGCTGGAAAAAGGGCTGAACGGCGTGCCCTGCGATCCGGTTCTCCACGATATGGCCTTTGCGCCAAATGGTGCTCCGGTCACGCAGACACGCACAGGCTCCATCTCCGATCCCGGCGCCATGGCAGCGCTCGCGGCAGAGCGGTTTGACGTCATCTTTCATCTCGCCTCCATTGTGTCGGGCGAGGCTGAGACAGATTTCGAGAAAGGCTGGCAGATCAATATGCACCCGACCTGGGCGCTGCTGGAGGCGCTGCGGGCGGAACACGAGGCCTCGGGCGGTAGCTACAGACCGCGTCTGGTCTTCACCTCCTCCATTGCCGTGTTCGGCGGGCCCTATCCGGAAACGATCAGCGACACGTTCCTGTCGGCTCCGCAAACCTCTTATGGGGCGCAAAAATCAATCTGCGAGGCGATGATCTCGGATTTCTCGCGCAAGGGCTTCGTGGACGGGATATCAATCCGCTTGCCCACCATTTGCGTGCGTCCCGGAAAGCCCAATCTGGCTGCCTCATCCTTCTTCTCGGGCATCATCCGCGAACCTCTCAACGGTCAGGAGGCGATCCTGCCTGTCAGTGACGAAACGCGGCACTGGCACGCATCACCGCGCTCTGCTGTGGGTTTTCTGATACATGCAGCAGAGCTTGACACAGACCGGCTTGCCGGACGGCGCGCGCTGAACCTGCCGGGTGTGTCCTGCACTGTGGCCGAGCAGATCGAGGCGTTGCGCAGTCTCGCCGGCAATGACGTCGTGGCCCGGATCAAACATGTGCCAGACCCTGAGATTGCGAAAATCGTCGCCGGCTGGCCCCGGAATTTCGAGCCCGCCCGCGCGCTCGATCTGGGCTTTCGGGCGGAGACGCGTTTCGAGCAGATCATCCAAGTCTATATGGAAGATGAGATGGGTGGCTGAAGTGGCATGCGAAACGACCGAAGGACGTCTGCGTGACGCTCTAAAAAACTAAATCTCGTCAGGCGCCATAGGCGAAGTTGCGCTTCAGATGGTCGTAGATCGCGGCATGGCAAGTCTTGGCGTTGCGCGACAGGGCGGCGTCGAGGATATCTTGATGCTCCGCGATGATCATGTGGAAATATGCCGGGCTGAAACTGCTCCGCTGACTGACGAGCTGTTGGCGGAATTGATTGTAGATCGTCTGGTAGGTCTTGCGCAGCAGAGGCGACTTGCAGGCCGAAATCAACGTCTCGTGAAACTCCCAATCCGCGCTGCTCCAGATGGCCAGACTGTCCTCCACATCCCCGGTCTGCGCCAGTTTGCCTTCGATATGGCGCAGCTTGTGATGGGCGGCGGTCAACTGCGCCTCCCATTCCAGCCCGCCATGCTGCATCGACAGGCTCGCTCCCTCTTGTTCCAGCAGGATTCGAAACCGGGTCAGATCATCGCGCCGGTCATCTGACAGATTGCTGACGCGAAACCCGCGCTGGTCCTCAAAAGTGACAAGACCGACCGATGACAGGCGCAGCATCACTTCGCGTATCGTACTGGCAGAACAGCCATAAAGCTGGCGCAGGTCGTCTGATTTCAGCTTTTGGCCCGGCTTGAACTCGGTTGATACAAGCCGGTCATGCATGTCCCGGTAGATCGTTGGCGTGTCCATCTTCCTGATCGTCTGGTCCATTCTGGCCCCCACTGACGGCCTTCATCTTCCGCATAAAATTTCGAATTTCAAGGAAATTTCGAAATTCTGTAAAATCACGAGCTTTTTCTTGGCAGGTCAGGATTCGATTGCTAGGCTCCGCTCTACGCACGGCGCCGACACTCTGAGAGGCGCAGCGAAAACGAAGAGTTCTGGGAGGACAAAATGAAGTTTCTGAAAACCGCCGCGACATCTGTGGCAGCTCTGGCCGTCATGGCGGCAGGCGCGCTGGCCGATGGTCATGCCAGCACCAAGCTGCGCGTGCAGACGCATTACACGCCTGAAAACAACTCCGGACAGTTGATCCAGAAATTCGTCGACAATGTGCAGACCATGTCGAATGGCGAGATCGAGATCGAGATGTTCTGGTCGTCATCGGTCGTGAAATCGGTCGAAGGCTTCGATGCAGCGGCAACTGGTATTCTGGACTGCGAAATGCATGGCGGCGGCTATCAGACCGGCAAAAATCCGGCCTTCCAGTTCGTGGGCGACATCATGGGCGGCTATGAGACGCCTTACCAACAGCTCAGCTGGCTGTATTACGCGGGCGGTCTTGAGGCGGCACAGGAGCTCTACAACCTCTATGGCATGCAGCTTGTGGGCTGGTGGGTATATGGTCAGGAGAGTTTTGCCTCGACCCGCCCAATCGCATCGACCGAGGATCTGAAGGGCTGGAAATTCCGCTCCCCTCCCGGCATGGAGACGATGATCTTTGAGCGTCTGGGTGCCTCCCCTGTCGTGATGGACTTCACCGAGATCTTCAC
>CAYGUB010000145.1:0-7174 GCA_964352845.1 uncultured Rhodobacterales bacterium
CCATAGAGGACTCGCTCAAGATCGCTGATGACGGCAAGGCAAAACGCGCCGCCGCCGAGGCTGATCTGATCAAGCTGGAGGCGGATCTGCGCGACGCGCTGTCTGCCGCAAGGTCAAAGGCCTGACAGGCTATGGGGGGCTGGCGTCTCATACGGGCTCTGAGCCTTGTCGCAGCGCTCGCCGCTTGCGATCCGCTGACGACGACAAGCCCCTCCAGGCCGGATCAACGCGATCAGGCCGCAGCCCCCGTAGCGCCTGCGGCGCCATCCGCGCGCAGCCGGGCCTTGGCCAGCTACTATGCGGAAGTCGAGCGCATGCTGCTCGTCGAAGACCTTCTGCGCACCGATGGCGGCGGGCCTGACACACCCTTCACCGCGCGCCAGCTGGCCGATAACTTCACCCGCATCGCGCTGTTTGAGGAACTTACGCTGGTGGCCGGCCGCTATGAGGCGCGCGAGACGCAGGCCCGTCTGCGCCGCTGGAGCGGGCCGATCAATGTCTCAGTGCAGTTTGGGGCGTCCGTCCCGCAGGAGATGCAAAGCCGCGACCTGCCCCGCGTCAGTGCCTATGTCAGCCGCCTTGCGCGCGTCTCCGGCGCGCCGATCTCCATGGCGGCCAGTCAGGGCACTGCGAATTTCCATGTCGCCGTGCTCAGCGCCGATGAGCTGGGCGCGTTCGGCCCGCGCCTTTTGGCGCTGGTGCCAGATCTGCAGCCCTCGATTGCGCAGCAGATCACCCAGATGCCGCGCAACACCTATTGTGCGGTCTATACGTTCTCGGATGCGCGCGCGCCCGACGCCATCATCACAGCCATCGCGATCATCCGTGCCGAACATCCGAACCTTCTGCGCGACAGCTGCTATCACGAAGAGATCGCCCAGGGGTTGGGCCTTCCCAATGACAGCGAACGTGCCCGCCCCTCGATCTTCAACGATGACAATGAGTTTGCGCTTCTTACCAGCCATGACGAGCTGTTGTTGCGCATGCTTTATGACCGGCGGCTTACACCGGGCACCAGCCTGAGCGAGGCCGCGCCCGTGATCCGTGCCATCGCGTCCGAATTGATCGGAGGCGAGAGTTGATGACAGATCATCCAAGGCCCCGACAGGCGCAGTGCCATCCCCAGACAGCAACCAGAGCGAGACCAACACCATGGGCATCCTAGATTTCCTGACCGGCGAATTCATAGACGTCATCCACTGGACCGATGAGACGCGCGACACGATGGTCTGGCGGTTCGAGCGGCATGGCCACGCCATCAAATACGGCGCCAAGCTGACCGTGCGCGAAGGTCAGGCGGCCGTGTTTGTCCATGAGGGCCAGCTGGCCGATGTGTTCACCCCGGGGCTCTATATGCTTGAGACCAATAACATGCCGGTGCTGACCACGCTCAATTCCTGGGATCACGGCTTTCGCAGCCCGTTCAAATCGGAGATCTATTTCGTCAATACAACGCGCTTCAACGATCTCAAATGGGGCACCAAGAACCCGATCATGCTGCGCGACCCGGAATTCGGACCGCTGCGCCTGCGCGCCTTTGGAACCTATAGCGTGCGGGTCAGTGATCCGGCCCTTTTTCTGCGCGAAATCGTGGGCACCGATGGCGAGTTCACCATGGATGAGATCAGCTATCAGATCCGCAACATTATCGTGCAGGATTTCTCACGCACGATTGCAAGCTCCGGCATCCCGGTGCTTGATATGGCAGCAAACACCGCCGATCTGGGCAAGCTGATTGCCAGTGCGATCAGCCCCATCGTGGCGCAATATGGCCTGACGATCCCGGAATTCTATATCGAAAACATCTCGCTTCCTGCGGCCGTCGAGGAGGCGCTGGACAAGCGCACCTCAACTGGTATCGCAGGCGATCTGGGTCGCTACACGCAATATTCCGCCGCCGAAGCGATGACGGTGGCCGCTGCAAACCCGCATGGCGGGGATATGGGCGCAGGGCTTGGCATGGGCATGGGCATGGCAATGGCCAATCAGATGGCGGGCCAGATGGCGCGTCCGACACCGCCGCCCCCGCCCCCTACGATCGAGCATGTCTGGCATATCGCCAAGGATGGCGAGACCTCCGGGCCGTTCTCCAAGGCAGCACTTGGGCGCATGGCGCGCGACGGAGAGCTGAGCCGCGACAGCTATGTCTGGACCGAAGGCCAGGATGGCTGGCAACGCGCCGAGGATGTCATGGAGCTTGCCCGGCTCTTCACCATCCTGCCGCCACCTCCCCCCGGTGCCTGAATGACGCGGCGCAGGATCACGATCGCGCTTCACTGGTCAAACGCGCTTTTGGTGTTGCTGCTGCTCATCGCGGGCAACACGCCTGCGCTGACCGCCATCTTTGCCGTCACCGCGCTTTTATGGAGCGGCATAGCCGCCACGCGCGGCCTGTCGGGCAAACCGGGGCCGAAGCTGCAAGGGCTTGCCCGCACGGGCCATATCTGGGGCCACCGGGCGCTGTATCTTCTGATCGGTGCGGCTGGTCTGGCCGCTGCGGGCAGCTTGCTGGGCCTGCAACTGCCCTTTCGGCCCCTGATCATCGCGCTTTTCGGGGCCAGCGCTTTGCATGCGGTCTTTCATCTGTGGCGCCATACCGTGCTTCTGGACGGTGCGCTGCGGATCATCCTGCCCAAGCTGCTGCACGCAATCCTGTGATGCAGGAGCACCGGTTTCCATGTGACAATTGCGGGTCGGATCTGAGGTTCGATCCAAACAAGGGCCAGTTGCTTTGCGATCACTGTGGCAACACGGTCTCCATGCAGCCGGCGGGCGCGCAATCCATTCGCGAACGCGACTTCCAGACCGCGCTGGCCGATACGCTTTCGGAGGCGGAGATGGAGGAGACGCGCAGCTCCAGCTGTCCCAACTGCGCCGCACTTGTTGAGTTCGACCCGGATATCCACGCCACCCAATGCCCGTTCTGCGCGACCCCTGTCGTGATCGGGACCGGCACGCATCGCCAGATCAAACCCCATGCCGTCCTGCCCTTCGAGCTTGACGAGACCCGCGCACGCCAGGCCATGACCGAGTGGCTGGGCCAGCTTTGGTTCGCGCCGGGCGGCCTGCAGCAATATGCCAGGAAGGGACGCAGGCTTGACGGGATCTATATTCCCTACTGGACCTATGATGCCGACACACAGACCAGCTATATGGGCGAGCGCGGCACGATCTACTATGAGACCCGCACCGTGATCCGCGATGGCAAACGGGTGCAGCGCCGCGTCGCGCGGACCCGCTGGCGGGCGGTCTCTGGCCGGGTGGCGCGCTTCTTTGATGACGTGCTGGTGCTGGGCTCACAGTCTTTGCCGCGCAGCTTCACCGATGCCATCGCGCCCTGGAACCTGTCCGAGCTGACACCGTATAATCCCGAATATCTCGCGGGCTTCCGGGCGGAGGGATATACAATCGCCCTGCCTGACGGGTTTGACGTGGCGCGGGCGCTGATGGACCGGCGGATCTCGCGCGATATCCGCTTTGATATTGGCGGCGACAAGCAACGCATCCACGACGCGAACACCCAGATCAGCAACATCACATTCAAACATGTCCTGCTGCCGGTCTGGATGGCAGCCTATAAATATCGCGGCAGGACGTACCGCTTCATTGTCAATGGTCAAACCGGCGCCGTGAAGGGAGAACGGCCATACTCCACGATCAAGATCGCCCTTGCAGTTATAGCAGGGGCGCTTATTGCTGGGGTCATTGGCTATATCCTGGCGGTGACACATGATCCTATGTTGCGGTGAAGCACTTATCGACATGCTCCCTCGGGAGACAACCGAGGGCGAGGAAGCCTTCGCCCCGTATCCCGGCGGCGCGGTGTTCAACACGGCGATCGCACTGGGCCGGCTGACCTCCAAGCCGGGCTTTTTGTGCGGGCTGTCGCGCGATCCGTTCGGTCAGATGCTGGAGCGCTCGCTGCAAGAGGCCGATGTCGACCCCGGGCTGTCCCCGCGCAGTGACCGGCCGACGACACTGGCCTTTGTGCGGCTGAGCGACGGTCAGGCAAGCTACCAGTTTTATGACCAGGCCACAGCGCTCTCGGAGATGCGCAGCGAGGATATTCCAAAGATACCCGACACTGTTGATGCGATGTTTTTCGGCGGGATTTCTCTGGTGGGCGAGCCCTGCGGGTCAAGCTTCGAGGCCTTGATGCTGTCGCATGCCGACAAGGCGGTATGCATGATCGACCCCAATATCCGTCCGGGCTTTATCACCGACCGGGAAAGATATGTCGCGCGGATCATGAATATGATGGCTGCGGCCGATATCGTGAAGCTCAGCGATGAGGATCTGCATTGGCTGGAAGGCTCCGGCGATATCGCCAAGCGCGCGCGCGGCATTCTGGAGCGCGGCACGAAACTGGTTCTGATCACGCGCGGCGGTGAAGGAGCCACAGGCTTTACAAAGGATCACGAGGTCGCAGTGCCCGCGCAAAAGGTGCGCCTCGTCGATACGGTCGGCGCGGGTGATACGTTCAATGCGGGCGTGCTCTTTGCACTGCAAAAGGCAGGCTGTCTGAGCAAACAGGCCATCGCGCAGATCAGCGCCGGGCAATTGCGCGACGCGCTTGCAACCGGGGCGCGCTGTGCGGCGGTGACTGTCTCACGTGCCGGGGCCAATCCGCCCTGGGCCCATGAGCTGTGAGGGCACTGCTCCAGCGCGTCACGCAAGCATCCGTCAGCGTTGACGGCAAAACGGTCGGACAGACCGGCCCGGGGCTGCTGATCCTGTTTTGTGCCATGGCAGGCGACACGCCCGATCTGCCCGAAAAGCTCGCCCGGAAAATCGCCAGGCTGCGCATCTTTGCCGATGAGGCGGGCAAGATGAACCGCTCGCTGCTCGATACCGGGGGATCGGCCCTTGTGGTCAGCCAGTTCACGCTGGCCGCCGAAACGGGATCGGGCAATCGCCCCAGCTATTCCAAAGCGGCCCCGCCTGCCGAGGGCGAGGTGCTTTACCTCGATTTCGTCACCCAGCTTCGCGGTTTGGGGATCGTGACCGGCACCGGGGCATTCGGCGCCTATATGTCGGTGAGCCTTGTCAATGACGGCCCCGCGACGATCTGGATCGAGCTATAGCTACATCAACCCCGCAGCCCGCATCAGCGCAGGCATGGAGTTGATTTCTACCCCGTCAATACGGACCCCGTCGCGCGGCCGCCAGCGCCCGACCTGGCCTGATTGATGCCAATAGCTATCGCGATCCATAGCGATCAGGCCCAGAAGCGTATCGGCCACAAGAAGCGTGCCGAACGGGCCCAGCCTGCCGCCACGGCCCAGAATCTCGGCCTCTTTGAGAATGTAGAACCAAAGCGGGGTATAGTCGTCAAAATGCGCGTCCTGAACGGCATAGCGGGTCGCTCCACTGCCGAGCTGACCGGGCGTGAGCTGCGCAAGCCCGATCCCGTGGCGCTGATTGATCATCGCGATACAATCCTGCGCACAAGGCAGGTTCAGACGCAGCCCACGCCGCAGATCGCCGCGCGCCCGGCCACTCATCGGAGAGCCCTGTAAAATAGCGGGATGCGGCGCCAGACGGGCCTGCCGGGCAAAATGCGGACCGATGCGCCGGGCCGAGCGGTCTGCGCCCGCCCGTGCGACGGGAAACACAAAGCGGTCCCACTCGATCGGCCAATGGGCAGGCAGGCTCAGCGCTGAGGGGATCTCTTCGCTGGGCGTCATCGGCACATCAGCGTTGCCGGTCATGCGGAACAACAGATCGAGGCTTGCATCATGGCGCGGCCCCGTCCCTGTCCCGCGCCCATAAAACCGGTTCCAGTCATAGCTTTCGCGCATGCTGATCGTCCCGATCTGAAAAGCGGCGGCGCAAAATTCCAAAGGCAAGGGCATATGCGGCACATCACGCGCCGCACGCGCCAGTTGCTGATACAGCACCGGGCCGCGTTTCATCACAGCGCTCAGCGCCGCGCGATCACAGATCGCGGGCAGAAAGGCGTTGATCACAAGCCACTGGTAATGCCAGCGCAACTGTTGCTGCGCCCAAAGAAACGCCTCTGCATCGCTGCTGCCCGGCTGCTCTTTCTTGCGGTGGTCCACAAAGCGGTTATGCAGCCGCAACCAGACAAGATGGAACTGCGCCAAAGGCAAGCTCGCATCATTGCGCAGATCACCGATCATGGCGCGTTGCGGTCGCCAGCGCTGGTCACTGGCCTCAAAGACCGAACGCAAGGGGGCCGGCAGCCCGGCAAACAGACTGCGCCCGAGCACGGTGTCGGGATCATCTGCGACCTGCGCCAGCCGTGGCAGATCACGCTGCGTGTCATCGGAGGCGGCCGGGATCGGTATAGTGCCAAACGCACTGGGCTGAAGCGTTCCGATGCTGAGCTTGGCAGGCGTGTCGGGCCTGCGCAGCGCGGCGCGGAAACTCTCGGCGATCGGGCCGCGCACCGCCGTCTCGCCATAGACCGCATCAAGACACAGTTTGCCGCGCCGCAGGTTCTTGGCCCCGCGCGTCACCGCATTGCGGCCCAGCGGCTCAAGAACCGGCACATCAATATCTGACAGGCCGGCAACCATATCGACGGGGGCGGAGATGTCATTTTCTATGAATTGGGCAAAGAAGGAAAAGACCGGCGGGATCTCTGAGGGGACCGTGCAGGCATCACTTTCCATGACGCTGGCCAGATCATCCAGCGCATCCGATCCACGCGGATCACAAGACGCATGGCCCGCCTGACCAAAATAATAGGCGAACGCGCCGAACCCGGCCTCAAAAGACAAAACGGATTTGTCGAGAAATCCGCAGGCAGCTGACAATGGCAAATTCTCGCCGCGCATCTGTTCCTGACCGTCACCATCGGCCACGACGACCGTCTTGCGGTCCGTAATGAATAGCATAGGTTCCCCAGCAAAAAATCTCAGTTCCTGAGACCATGGCGCACCCCTCAATGCGCCAGTCTTCCCTTAAGCCTACGTTAAGCCATATGAGAAATTTTCAGCGTGAATAAACCGTCAAAAGCGCGGGCCGGGGGGGGCGCGCATCTGGAGCCGCCAAATACAATAGTTCATTGGAGCGAGAAACGCCGCCAGCCAGGCTCAGCTTTGCCGGGGGTCGCGGCACCCCGGTCTTGTGACCGAAGCGCCGTTCATTGTTTTATAGCGTCTGACGAAATACCTGAAACATCCCGTATCACGTAACGCGTTGAAAT
>CAYGUB010000146.1:0-7163 GCA_964352845.1 uncultured Rhodobacterales bacterium
TTTGGGCGCGTTACGTGATGCGTGATGTTTCAGGTATTTCGTCAGACGCTATAGAGCGCGGCGCATACAGATCCATCATGTGCCGGACAGCCATCCTGGACAGGCCCGCGTTGCAGGGCTGCCGGCACCCCAATGAGACCGCTGCTCCTGTGGGTGCGGCGCATCGCTGGCAGCTTGCCTCACCCAACGATGCCCCGTTCACCGCCCGCGCCACGTCGGGCGCCGCCCTCTCCGACGCCGTCTCGGGCGATGCGCCTTGCAACAGCTACCGGGCCCGGCAGACGCACTCCTATAGCGTCTGACGCTATTGGGTACGGACACAAGGGCTTCTTTTGGCTAAAAATATCCAAATCCCACGCTCTCAGCCAAGTGCGTCGACCAGCCTTTGCCGCGCGGCAGGCAACGGTTTGTTCCCCAGCTCCGGCGCCACCCATTTCGACAGGAAATAACCAGTCGTGCGCATCGCCAGCGCTATCTCGCCTTGCCCACCATCGCCCACACCACGCAGACAATCCGGCAGCGGCAAAAGCCTGTCCGCCCAATCCCCCGCCGCTCCGCGAGAGACCGCCCGGCCTGTTTTGGGCGACACAAATATGAGCTCCTGCGTCGTGCCGGTCACAGCACAGCTGCTCAGATCCAACCCAAAGCCCAGATCTTCCAACAATGCCAGCTCCCACGCTACGTAGCCTTGCGCCCAGTCGGGTCGCAGACCGAGGCTATCGACCAGCGTGAGAGTTCGCGTGTAAAGCTCCGGATGCGGGTCGCGTTCGGCCAGCGAAAAGGTCAGCAGCGCGCAGATCGCATTCAGCCCCGCCAGCGCCCGGCGGGCATCCATGACCGGCGCGCTGCGGGACCGGATGGGCTCCACCGTGAAGCTGCCCAGATGATCCTCAAGTCGCGCGCGCCATGTCACATCAAGCTGCGCGCCGGGTTGTAAAAGCGGTGCCATCTTACGCGATGCACCGCCTCGGACGACACCGCAGTGACGTCCGTGATCGGGGGTAAACACATCAATAATGGCCGAGCCTTCCCCGTGGCGGCGTGTTGACAGCAAAATGCCCTCACTGCGCCACTCCATCAGCCAAGCCCCGGCATATCCAGCAAGTGACGCCCGGCGCGGTCCTCCACCTCGATAACCCAGAGATCCGGATCGAAGCTGCGCTGCTTGACGAGTGCTGCATCGACCTCATCCTCCGCCCCTTCGCTCAGGACCACCCAGACCCGCTCCCCCGATATCAGGTCAAACGAGCGTTGATAGGCCACGGCCCTCCCGTCCAGCGTGTTGAGCTTGACCAGCACCGCCCCGGCCGTAGCATCCCCCTTCGCTACAACAAAAGCCGGAATATCGCTTAGACGCAGCCGCGCCAGATAGGCAGAGACCCAGAAATCCGAGGTCAGCCGGTCAGACATTCCCGTCCTTGAAATCGAGCCCCATCTCCGTGTAGCGCTCGCTCTCCTCCAGCCAGCCGGGCCGGACTTTCACCTGCAGGAACAGATGGACGGGATGGCCCAGAAACTCGGCCATCTCCTCACGCGCAGCTTTGCTGACCGCTTTGATCGTCTCGCCCTTATTGCCCAGGACAATCCCCTTATGGCCGTCCCGGATCACATAGATCAGCTGAACCACCCGCACAGAGCCGTCCTTCTTCTCCTCCCAGCTCTCGGTCTCGACCGTCAGCTGATAGGGCAGTTCCTGATGCAGCCGCAGCGTCAGCTTCTCGCGCGTCATCTCGGCGGCGATCATACGCATCGGCAGATCCGCGATCTGGTCTTCGGGGTAAAGCCACGGGCCCTCCGGCACGGCGCCCGCCAGCCAGTGCCGCAACGTATCGACGCCGTGGCCCTTTTCGGCCGAGATCATGAAGGTCTCGGTGAAGGGGAACAGGTCATTGAGCTCTTTGGTCAGGCCAAGCAGCGCATCGGATTTTACCCGGTCGATCTTGTTGATCGCAAGCACGACAGGCATCTCACCAGCGCGCTCCGCCAGGCCCTCAAGGATGGCCTTGACCCCATCCGTGATACCGCGATGCGCCTCGATCAGAAGCACGACGATATCGGCATCGGACGCGCCGCTCCAGGCGGCGGCGACCATGGCGCGGTCGAGACGGCGGCGCGGCTTGAAGAGCCCCGGCGTATCGACAAAGACCAACTGCGCCGCCCCTTCCAGCGCGACGCCGCGGATGCGGGCCCGCGTGGTCTGCACCTTATGGGTCACGATCGACAGTTTCGCGCCCACCATACGGTTGAGCAATGTTGATTTGCCCGCATTGGGCTCGCCGATCAGGGCGATGAAACCCGCGCGCGTCGTCTTATCCATCGGTCAGCCTCTTGAGTAGAATGTCAGCCGCCGATTGTTCGGCCTGCCGTTTGGATCCCGCATCCGCCTGCGCACGCTCGCCTGTCTCCAGCGATACAGCGATTGTGAATACCGGGGCGTGATCGGGGCCGGTGCGGCGCACGACCTCATAGATCGGGATGCGTTGCCCACGCGCCTGTGCAAGCTCTTGCAGAGCGGTCTTCGCGTCGCGTGCATCATCGGCCACACTGGAGATCCGGTCACCCCAGAGCCGCAGGACCACCGTGCGGGCCGCTTCAAATCCGCCATCAAGGTAAATGGCGGCGATCAGTGCCTCGATCCCGTCGCCCAGCAGGGCGTTCTTGCGACGCCCGCCGGACATCGTCTCCGATTTGCCCAGCTTCAGAACAGAGCCCAGGTCAATCTCGCGCGCGACATCGGCGCAGGTCTCCTTGCGCACCAGCGCATTGAAGCGCGGGGCCAGAATACCCTCCTGCGCTTCGCTGTCATGGGCCAGCAACGCCTCGGCCATGACAAGGCCCAGAACACGGTCGCCCAGAAATTCCAGTCGTTGATTATCCCCGCGCGACGGCGAAGAGAAAGATGCATGTGTCAGCGCCCGGGTGATCAGTTGCGGATCGGAAAACCGGTAGTCGATCCGCGCACAAAACGCCTGTATCTCTGACGAGAGCTTCATCGCACCCACCTGAAAAACCGATCCCGCTGGCCGGTGAGCGAGAAGACAATCAGATCGACCCGCCCGATTATGTGGTCAAGCGGCACAAAGCCCACGCCAGCCCGCTCAGGCATGACCCGGCTATCGACCGAGTTGTCACGGTTGTCACCCATCACAAAGACGGCCCCATCGGGGACGATAAACTCGCCCGTATCATCAAGCGATTGATCGTCGCGGATGTTGAGAACCTGATAGGATACACCATTTGGCAGCTGCTCTGTAGCTTGCGTCTTTTCGCAGGGCTTGCCATCGGCGACCGGCCCATTCGAGCACATGATCACGCCTTGGCCCGCGCGAAATATCTCGCTAAAGGTGCCCTGATCTGTCTGAGGCACCTGGGTGCCATTGAGGTAGAGCCGCCCGAAACGCATCTGGACCCGATCACCGGGCAACCCGATGATCCGTTTGACATAATGCTGACCATTGATCGGATGCCGGAACGTGGCGACATCGCCGCGCGCGATGGTCTTGCCCAGGGGGCCCATATCACCCGCACAAAGCCCGAGGCGGCAAGAAAGGGCCGGGAAGCCATAGCTTGCGCGATTGGCCAGAACATAATCGCCCACAAGAAGCGATGGCTTCATCGAGCCCGAGGGGATCCAGTAAGCGCGGAAGATGGTCAGGATCAGCACGATCATCAGCACGAAAGGCGTCAGGATCATCAACAGGATCGAGCTGCCACTGCGCGCCATTTCGCGCTACTCAACCGACTTGAAGAAGCGGTCACTGCGCCAGGTCCAGAAGAAGATCATCCGCGATCCGGCAGAAGAGAACATTACCCGGTCGGCCCGCCCGAGAAGATAGCGGAACGGCACGAAACCAACACCGCCCGCAGCCGTCGGCACCCGGCTGTCGAGCGAATTATCGCGATTGTCGCCCATAAAGAAAAACTGCCCTGCGGGTACTGTGAAGACAGGGGTATTGTCTACTGACAGACCGTCTCTGGCATTGAGAACGGTGTGGGGGCCATGGCCTTCCAGCGTCTCGACATAGCGCTCCTTGAGACATGCGCCGCCAAGCGGCACCGCGCCATTGGTGCAGTTCATGGATCCGTATTGGGTCGTGAACGGTTCCGAGAAATCCTCGATCCGTTCCTGAGGCTGGGGCGTTCCGTTCAGGATGATGATACCGTTTTGGATCTGAACCGTATCCCCCGGCAGGCCGATGACGCGCTTGATGTAGTCCTGATTGGTGCGCGGATGGCGGAAGACCACGATATCGCCGCGCTCGGGCTCTGAACCGAAGAGCCGTTCGGAGATCGGGCAGAGCGAGAAGGGACAGGAATGGGCCGAATAGCCATAAGCCATCTTGTTGACGAAGAGGAAATCGCCGATCAAAAGCGTGTCCTTCATGGAGCCGGAGGGAATATAGAAAGGCTGAAAGAAAAAGCTGCGGAAGATGCCTGCAATGAGCAATGCATAGACCACGGTCTTCACATTCTCGACGATACCGTCCTTGTGCTCTTCACTGCTCGTCATCGCGTTTTTCTCTGTTTTGCAAAGGTTGAAGGCTACATGCGGATTGGCTGCGGTCAAGTCAAGCCGAAGGGCGCCCGGCGCTCTTGTGCTCGGCTGCTTTGGGCCGTGCCTCGATCACAACGAAGGCCTGCGCCCAGGGGTGATCATCGGTCAGGGTCACATGGATCACCGCCTCATGGCCGGGCGGCGTCATGGCCGCAAGCCGCTCTGCCGCCCAGCCTGTGACCTTCATCACCGGCTGGCCCGTGGCCAGATTGCTCACCGCCATGTCCTTCCATGAGATACCCATGCGCAACCCCGTGCCCAGCGCCTTGGAGCAGGCCTCCTTGGCGGCCCAGCGTTTGGCATAGGTCCCGGCGACGTCGCGGCGACGCTCTGCCTTGGACTGCTCGACCGGCGTGAACACCCGGTTGCGGAACCGGTCACCAAAACGCTCCAAAGTGGCTGCGATCCGCTCGATATTGGCGAGATCCGTGCCAATGCCAAGGATCATCGCGCCACGGCCCGGCCCTGCGGGGTCATGGCGATCACTGGCCCGATACGTGTGAGCGGCAAAGCACTGAGATCAATCTCTGTCATGCGTTCAGTCTTCCACGTTTTGCCCCCCGCTGCCAGAGCATCCCGGCGGCTGCACCAGATTGGGTGGCTTGACCCAAATGAGCGCCTGCGGCGCACGACATGTTTTGTTCTGCGCCCCATTGGCAAGGTCTGTGACCCCGGATCTGGCGGTGGCTTTTCCAACACAGCTTTACTTGGCGCAGCCCTGCGGGGTATATTTGGCGTATGCATACCCGGCCTCATGGAGCGCCACGGTTCCGGCGCCTCGAATTTGAAGATCTGAACGCAAGCCTGTCGCAGGGCGTGCAGGATTTTCTGCGCACCCCCTTGCATGATCTGTTTTTCGCCAGCTTCTTCGTCTTCTCCGGATTGGCCATGAGTTGGATCACTTATGCGACAGGCCATACATTCTGGCTGGTGCTCGCGGTGCTGGGCTTTCCGCTGGTAGGCTCTTTTGCCGCGCTTGGCTTTTACGAGACGAGCCGCAGACGGGCCGAGGGAGTACCCTTGGATTTTGGCGAGATCATCGGCGTGGTGTGGTCCCATAAAGGCGGGCAATTGCCCTTACTGGCAGTGATCATCGTGGTCGTCTTCCTGTTTTGGTTTTTCCTGGGTCACATGATCTTCGCCTTATTTCTGGGCCTCGCTCCAATGACCAATATCTCAACATCTCTAGAGGTGTTGCTCACGCCGAACGGGCTGGCAATGATCGCATTGGGCACAGCCGTCGGCGCAGTCTTTGCAACAGTTATCTTTGCCATGAGCGTGCTTGGCATCCCGATGCTGCTGGACCGTGATGTGGATTTCATGACGGCCATGATCGGCTCGATGGCGGCGGTCCGGGCGAGCCCGGTCCTGTTCCTGCTCTGGGGGCTGTTTATCGCCGTGGTGACGCTCGCCTCCATGACACCGCTGTTTTTGGGGCTGTTTTTCGCCATGCCGGTGTTGGGTCATGCGACATGGCATCTTTATAAGAGGCTGGCGGGTTAAGCTCAGGCCCGCGCGGCGTCCATCAGGCGGCGCATTTCGGCGATGGCTGGCTGTAGCCCCAGAAAAATCGCCTCTCCGATCAGGAAATGTCCAATATTGAGTTCCACAACCTCCGGGAATGCTGCAACGGAGGAGACCGTGTCATAGGTCAGCCCGTGGCCTGCATGGACCTCAAGACCCAAACTGTGCGCAAAGCGCGACATCTCGCGCAGGCGGCCAAGTTCTTCGTCGCGCGCGGCAAAATCACCAGCGCTATGGGCGTCGCAATAAGCGCCCGTGTGCAGCTCAACCACCTGAGCACCGATGCGCGCGGCGGCCTCGATCTGGCGGGGCTCCGCGGCAATGAAAATGGATACGCGGCAGCCGGCCTCGCGCAGCGGGGCAATATAGTGGGCCAGCTTGTTTTCCTCACGCGCGACCTCCAGCCCGCCTTCCGTGGTGCGCTCTTCGCGCTTCTCGGGCACGATGCAGACGGCATGCGGCTTATGGCGCAGGGCGATTTCGCGCATTTCCTCGGTTGCGGCCATCTCGAAATTGAGCGGAACCGACAGCGCCTCCATCAACGCATCAATATCGGCGTCGCTGATATGACGCCGGTCTTCGCGCAGATGCGCCGTAATCCCGTCTGCGCCGGCTTTTTCCGCCAGCTTCGCCGCGCGGACAGGATCGGGTACGCTGCCACCACGGGCATTGCGCACCGTGGCGACGTGATCAATATTGACGCCAAGCCGTAGCGTCCCGCCTGTCTGCTGATCCATCACTGAGCTCTCCCTGGCCGAATTCACCGCATCAATACACGCGCAGGGAGCGTTCACAAGGGCGTCCCGACCCCCGCCACCAGCCCCGGCCACAGCTTCCTGCAAGATCGCGTCCGGACGGGTCTTCGTGCTTTGACGCGCGCTGCGACTGACCACAGCCTGCCTGGCACATGTCTGCCGTGGGGAAACCGCATGAGGCCAGGTATTTCGCCGGATTGAGCACCTGTTGAAGGCTCACCTCCAGGACGCCACCTTCCAGTCAGGCCGCTCAGTTATGGCCATCCTCGGCCAGAGCGCGGGACAGGCCGGTCATCGCGAGGCTGATCTCGGACTCTGCGATCACAAGA
>CAYGUB010000147.1:0-7156 GCA_964352845.1 uncultured Rhodobacterales bacterium
ACAGTGCGCAGCCCGTAGAGCGGGTGAGTTCACCCACTCTATCGCAGGATGTCATCGCAAACTGGTTCAACCGGAACGGCGGTTGTGAGCCCAACCTGGGAATTGAAATGTTTTACGACGCACGCGCGCAGCGACGATATCCAGCCCTATCCACAAATTGCCTGATAAAGGTGAGCATCCGATACAATGCGTGCGAGGTTTTTTGGTTTCTATCCTCTGTCTGAACCATCAGCCTTTTTGATCATTTCGTTTGATAATGACAGACGTTCATATCAGCAGGGATGCCCTGCGGATATCCGCAGACACGATAATCCGGCGCCTCTTCGCGCCATTTACACCCTGCATCGCCTTGTACCACAGTATTGGTCAGGGAGAGCCTTTGATGGAAGAGACCGACATTGACAGTCCGAACGGGCACATGCGCAAAAGCGTCTTGGGCGCTTTGATCGCAACCGTCGCAATCGCAACCCTGGCTACTTTTCTTGGCGCACATCGATATTTTGAACGGCTTGAAACAACGGCTGCGTCCAACCGGATGGAGCTGTACCTGCGATCCTTGAATGAAACGTTGCGCCAGCATCAACACATGCCCTTCGTGTTGGCAGGAGATCCACGTTACTCCAGCGCCCTTGACCCTGGCGCGGTAGAGCCAGAAATCAATGTCAGACTTTCGCAACTCGCAAGGCAGGCAAAACTTGAAGCGATCTATGTGATGGATGCCTCAGGAGTGGTGCTGGCGGCGTCAAACGCAGGGTTGCCGGACAGTTTTCTTGGGCAAAACTATGGGTTCAGACCATATTTCCAGGAAGCGCTTGCGGGTCAGCGCAGTGACTATTTTGCAATCGGTGCAACCTCTGGACGGCCCGGGTATTTCGTTGCTGAGCCGGTGGCCTTTACCTCGGGGTCTCAACGAGGCGTCATTGCCATCAAGCTTGATGTCAGCGAATTGCAGCGTTCATGGGAGAGCGGCGCCGAGACGGTCGTCGCGATCAACAAAGACAACATCATTGTTCTGTCATCAAACCCGGACTGGCTTTATCGACCTGTCATTGAGCTTGCGCCCGACCTCCGACAGACGATCCTGAACAGCCGGCAATTCGGGAACGAACCACTTCTGCCCCTGAATTGGGCCGAAAGCGGCGACACAAAAACCGTGATCGACGGGACGTCTTACATCGCAGCAAGGGGACAGTCGGATTGGCGGGAGTGGTCTGTGGTCTATCTGCAACCCGAATCCAAGGTCACACGTCAAACCCTTGTGGCGACGGTATTGTTCGGGAGTTTGATTGCCCTGCTGGTCGGCTTCGCAACATTCCTGCGCTCACGCCGGATCGGCCTCGCATACGCCGCATCAGAACGCCGGCGTCTGGCGTTGACACAGATAAATCGCCAGCTTGAGCAGGCGCAGGCCGAGCTTGCGCGCAGTGCGAAACTATCCGCTCTTGGACAACTTGCAGCCTCTGTCACGCATGAGCTGGGTCAGCCCATCAGCGCCTTTCGCAACCACCTTGCCGCCGCAGAAATGGGCGGCGAAATCACCTCGCCCAGCACCGCCAAAAGCCTCAACAAGCTGGTCGAGCGGATGGAAGCCATCACAAAACAATTCAGGTATTTCGCCCGCGGAACAGCAAGTGACAAGGCGCGCGTTGATTTTGCGGACATCCTTGGCGAGGTTGACCATCTTTTGCGCGCCGATTTTGAGGCTGAAGGCGTTACCTTGCACATCACCGCTTTGGAGACGCCCGTACAAGTACAGGCAAACAAGGTCATGCTCGAACAGGCGCTGACCAACCTGCTGACCAACGCCTTACACGCGGTTGAAAACGAACCCGGCCCCGAAGTCCGCGTTGATGTGACATTGGCGGACCACCGCATTGAAGTTCGGATTTCCGATAACGGTCCGGGCCTTGACGGGGTTAATCTCGCAGACCTTCAGGAGCCATTTTTCAGCACCAAGCCATCGGGTATCGGGATGGGTCTTGGTCTGGCAATCGCAACAGAGATTATCAAGGATCATGGTGGAGAATTGACCCTTGAGCCCTCTGACAAGGGGGCGAAGTTTGTCGTCTCGCTACCCGTTTTACCGCGTGGAGAAGCAAAATGAACAAGGCCCGGATACTTGTCGTGGATGACGACCGGGAGATGCGTGCATCCCTGACCCATCTTTTGGAGAGTGCCGGCTATGACGTCCTTATGGCGCAGGACGGCCGTCATGGGCTTGATCTGGTCCACTCTGGCAAGCCCGACGCGATCCTGAGTGATGTTCGCATGCCCGGTATGGACGGTCTGGAATTTCAACTGAAGGTCCGGGATATCTGCCGGGTTCCTGTGATCCTGATCACCGCACACGGCGATATTCCGATGGCCGTCGCCGCACTTCAGGATGGGGCCTACAGTTTCGTCGAAAAACCGTTTGAGCCGCGCCGGTTGCTTGGCATACTCAAAAACGCGGTCCAGATGAAGCGGCTGATCGACAACACCACGATACTCAAGGATCGGTTGGCGGAGCTCACAGATCTGGAGCGCATACTGATTGGCAACAGCCCGCAGATCGTCGCAGTCCGGGATACGATTTTTGATTTTGCAGCAAGCAAGGCCAGTGTCTTGATCCTTGGCGAAACCGGATCGGGCAAAGAACTGGTGGCGCGTGCTTTGCATGATCTGGGGGAGTCGTCTTCCGCCCCCTTTGTTGCTGTCAATTGTGCCGCAATCCCGCCGGAGCGCTTTGAAGAGACTGTGTTCGGGACAGGCGAAAACCCGGATGGGCTGATGGGTGGCGCAGATGGCGGCACGCTGTTTCTGGACGAGCTGGGGTCCATGCCGTTTGAGACGCAATCAAAACTCCTGCGCGCAATCGAGACCAAGCAATATCAACGCATGGGAGACCCGCAGATGCATTCGGTCGACCTGCGCGTCATCAGTGCTGCGACCGAAGATATTTTGTCAGACGCAGAAGGCCCGGGCTTTCGTGAGGATTTGCTGTTTCGCCTGAATACCCTGGTGATCACACTGCCCAAACTGTCCGAACGCGGAGAAGATGTTTTGCTGTTGTTCCGCCATTACATGGCCCGGCTCAGTCAGCTTTACGAGTTGCCAACGCCTGAGCTGACCCCGGACGATATTGCGGCGTTGATGTCATATCATTGGCCCGGCAATGTGCGTGAATTGCAAAACGTGGCAGAGCGCCGTGTTCTGGCCGAACGGCGCGGAGGCGGGTCCGTGCGCCGGGCCATCGCATTGCAAAGCTCGCAGCCATCTGTCCCGGATACGCTGCGCGAAGCCGTGGCCGCGTTTGAGCGCGAATTGATTGGACGCGCCATCAAGGAAGAAGAGGGGCGCATGGACAATGTTGCTGCGTTGCTGGGCATAGGACGGCGGACGCTGAACGAGAAGATCGTGAAACTGGGCCTTGATAAAGAGGCTCTATTGAACGATTGACCGCAGCCTGCGGAAAACCGCAGGCCATATTTTTGCATATTGGCGATTTGCTTCATACCGCACTGCGCAGGCTTTCTCCATGAAGGGCCCAGTTCGACATTCGAACCAAAATCCTAGGGAGGAATATCCATGAAAATGCTCAAAGCGCTGGTTCTCGGCGCAGGTCTTGTCATGTCCGGTCATGCGCATGCGCAAAGCACCGACTATGTCTTGAACACAGCGTCCACGGGCGGCACTTACCACCCGGTCGGCACAGCGATCTCAACCTTGTCAAAAGTCAAATTGTTGCCAGCAGAGGACTTTTCTCTGACAGCAGTGAATTCGGCTGGCTCGGGCGCAAACGTACAGGCCCTGTCCGCCGGCACAGCGGATTTCGCAATTCTGCAAGGCCTTTATGGATCCTACGCAGTCACTGGCACCGGCCCGGTAAGTGACCCGCAAACAAACCTGCGCTCGATCACGATGTTGTGGCAGAATGTGGAACAGTTCGTTGTTCCGGTTGACAAAGCACCGACCGGCACGGTCTCGGACCTCAAGGCGCTCAAGGGCATGTCTGTCGGCATGGGCCGCGAGAACTCGGGCACGATCGGGTCCAATTCGGTTCTGTTGGCGGGTCTTGGCCTCAAACTTGACGACTTCACGAATATCTCCGCAGGCTACGGCCCGACAGCGGATGCATTGGCCAATGGTCAGGCCGTCGCGGCAGGCATCCCCTCTGGTCCACCCACAGGTGCAATCACCAAACTGATGGCATCGAACGAGGGCAAGTTCACTATCCTTGATGTGACAGCCGAAGAAGCCGCCGCCATGGACGCGGGTCGCAATCTCTGGGTGCCCTACACGATTTCGGCAGGCACGTATCCCGGTCAGGAAAAAGATGTGAACACGATTGCACAGCCCAACTTTCTGGCGGTGAATGCAAGTGTGGACGAAGAGCATGTGTACCTGTTGACCAAAACCATGTTCGAAAACCTGCCATTCCTGCAGTCGATCCACCCGGCCACCAAGGCAATGGCTTTGGAAAAAGCGATGGCCGGATTGCCAGCACCTCTGCACCCCGGTGCCGCGCGATACTACACCGAAATGGGTCTGGAAATTCCGGAAAACCTGATCGCGCAGTAACGCAAAGTTAAGGATAGGGGCCGCCAGAATTCCGGCGGCCCCACCTCATTCGGCGTCCGGGAGGGGACTTTGAAATGACACAGATACCGGACACTGCGCGGTCACGGCGTGATGCGCTATTGGACATGCCACAAGGCCGGTGGGGCCCTCGCCAGCTTGTCCTGATCTTCGCGCTTGTCTTTGCGATCTGGCATATCCTGACAAATGTCTACCTGACGGAGCCGGGTCTGTGGCAGAACGCCATTCACTTTGCGGGTTTTGCTTTCATCGCCTCTGTCACGCTCAGCCCCTGGGGCAGGCGGTCGGATGAGACCTGGGCCTGGGTTGTCGACACGCTTTATGGCCTTGCTGTGGCTGCTGCCGCAGTTTGGGTGGCTTACGCGGAATCCGGCCTTTACGAAAGGTCGCTTGCTGTGACGGGCCAGGGATGGCAGTTCACGTTTGTGGATTGGGCCGCAGGGCTCTTGCTGATCTTTGCCTGTATTGATCTGTCGCGCCGGGTTGCGGGGTGGGTCATCCCCATTCTGATTGTCCTGGCGCTCAGTTATATTCTGTTTTTGGGGACAATGCTTCCGGGCGTCTTCCGTGCCGCCAGCCTGCCTGTGGATGATGTGCTGTTCCGCACGCTCTACAATGACGAAGGCATGTTCGGCATCCTCGCCCAAATATCCGTCGCCAACATCACCTTGTTCATGATCTTCGGTGGCTTCCTCGTTGTCTCGGGCGCAAGCAACTTTGTCATTGAGCTGTCCAAGGTCGTCGCAGGCCGGATCAAAGGCGGGGCCGCCTTCGTCGCTGTGATCTCCTCTGCGCTAACCGGCACAATCTCCGGATCTGCGATCGCCAACACCGCCTCTACCGGGGTCATCACCATCCCCTTGATGAAGGCCAATGGCTTTCGACCGCAATTTGCGGGCGGGGTTGAGGCCGCAGCCTCGACCGGGGGACAGCTGATGCCGCCCATCATGGGCGCGGGGGCCTTCGTTATGGCCAGCTATACCTCTATTCCCTACGGCACGATTGTGGCGGTGTCTGTTGTGCCCGCCATTCTCTACTTTCTCTCGGTCGCGTTCATCGTGCGTATCGAGGCTGTCAAACACGATGCGGGTGCCGAGATGGACCTGACCGTTGACCGTGGAAAGCTGATGTCGGGCGGGCTGGTTTTCGTGATCCCGCTGGCTGTGATGATCTGGTTGCTTCTGGCGGGCGTGACGCCGGCATATGCGGCGTGTTGGGCCATTGCGGCCGTGATCGGCACGTCCTGGACCACAAGCCTTCTGGCGCGGATTGGAAAGGAGGGGTCGTTCAAACCTGTTAATATGGGCATTACGAAGATTTCCGAGGCGCTGGCCAGCGGTATCCGGTCCGCGGTCATGACAGCGATTCTGCTGACCGCCATCGGGATCATGAACAACGCGATTGTGACCAGTGGCGTTGGCAACGGGTTCTCGTTGATGATTGCACAATGGTCGCAAGGCTCGATGGCGCTTGCCATTGTTCTGATTGCGCTGGCCTCGCTGGTCCTGGGCATGGGGCTGCCGGTGACGGCTGCCTATATCATTCTTGCCATTCTGACCGCACCGGCGCTGGCGGGCATCATGGCCGACGCTCTGATTGTCGAACAACTGATCAACGGCATTACAGACCCGGCAAAGTCGGGCTTGTTCTTCCTTGTGGAGCATCCCCTGGCCGCACAGGTTTCCGAAGGCATGACCAAGGCCGAAGCCTGGGAGCTGATGTCAGCAGTGCCCTTCGAGATCGCAGTGACCATGCGCCCCGTTTTGGTTGATCCGGCATTGCAGCTGACCTTCCTGCTGACGGCACACCTGATCATTTTCTGGCTGAGCCAGGATTCCAATGTGACCCCGCCCGTTTGTCTTGCTGCATTTGCAGCCGCAGGCATCGCGGGGTCCCGCCCGATGGCGACCGGGTTTGAAAGCTGGAAGATCGCCAAAGGGCTTTACGTGGTGCCGCTGCTGTTTGCCTACACCCCGCTGATCTCAGGTGACGTCTCGCAGGTTCTGCAGATCGGCTTCTTCTCGCTTTTTGGGATCTATGCGACCTACGCGTTGATCCAGTGGTACGCGGAAGGCCCGATTGGCTGGTCGACCGTCCCGCTCTTCGTGGCAGGTGGCATTGGCGCCTATTGGCCTCTTGCCTGGGTCCCCAATATCGCCGGAGCACTTGCGATTGCCACCGCCGTCGTTCTTTCGGCCAAGGCGAGGCGCGCTGAAATCGCAAAGGTGAGCCGCGCATGAGACAAGCCACCGCCGACAGGCTCTCACACGCGATAGCTCGTCGCAATCACGCGCGATGGAAAGAGGAAGGCGTGCTGGTCATTCGCGCCATTGCAATGCCCGCAGAGATAAAAACGTCGGGCTTGGGATGGTACGGTCGGATGCAACGAGGGGACCCATTGAATTCTGCTGAGAGCAGCGTCGTTTCATAGCCTGTTCCACCGCGCCGCCAAACAACTGACGCTCCAGTTACGATGGGTTTCTGCCTCAGCAATCGCCGCAAGCGCAAAAGGCAGGCTGTTCCGGCTGATTCCGTTGAAAAAGTCTTCCTTGATCGGTGGGGCGCTGGCTGATTCAAT
>CAYGUB010000148.1:0-7149 GCA_964352845.1 uncultured Rhodobacterales bacterium
GGGCCATTCACCCCTCACCGATGCATTCGGGCTGGAGCGGTTCCGCGAAGGCCGGTTCATTGATGAAAGCGTGGCAGCAGGGGTGGCACATTGACCCGTCAGCCTCCAGCGAAGCCGTCCGCATCAGCGCGGCGTACGCCGTTATCTGCAGGGGCGGTGGCCAATTTTAGCCGATCCGTCCCCCGCCGTTTCGCCAAAAACCGCGCAATACTGAACCTGCGGCAGAATGGGTTGGTCTGCGCGGGGGGCGAGCCGGTAAAATGCGGGCACAAGGAGGAATCCTTATGCCGGACCAAACCCTACAGCGGCAGACGTTGGGGCTCGGTGGATTGTTCAAGGCATTGGTTCTGGTGGGCGTGCTCTACTACGTCCTTTTTGCCGGACTGGGCCTTGAGACGGACCGTGAGCTCAAGCGTGTTGTCGAACAAGATGCAGCTGCATCGCAGACGGAAACCGCCAGCCAGTAGCCACGCGACAAAAGCGAGCGGTAAGGACGATACGTTGCATAGCCGGCGTCGCAAGGCGCCGGCGATACCGCGTGTTCCAAGGGCAGTCAGCAGCGCCGCAGCATTGGCGGTCTCTTGCCAATCGGGCCTTGCAAAACCGGCCTGGCTTTGCCGAAATTCAGCTCGATTGCGCTCGGCGCTTACAATTTCGCACAGAGCTCGTTTGGGTAGAGACACTCAAACGGAGGACACATTATGTCAGACTACCAATCCCAATCGGAAGGCCTCGGCGCCAAGGGGCTTGTCGTCGCCGTTATCCTTATCGGTTTGTTTATTCTCGGCCTCGCCTTCATGGGCGGTGGTGATGGCGGCCCGGCCAATCCAGCGACATCGGTCGATGGCACCGCACCGGCTGCAACTGACAGCGCGGCACCAGCCGCAACAGATGACGCAGCACCAGCACCAACTCAATAAAAACACGACTCGTTACCCCTCGATGACTGGCAGTCCTTGCATCGCAAGGGCTGCCATTTTTCGTTCGCCGAGCGCATTGGATGGAAGAGTGCCATGTTGATCCTGACCTGCCCCTATTGCGGAGCGGATGCCTGCGAGACTGAATTGCAAGCCGGTGGCCAGGCGCATTTGACGCGAGAGAGCATCGGATCCTCCGATGAAGCGTTTGAGAGCTATCTGTTCACGCGCGCAAATCCCAAAGGGGTCCATTTCGAGCGCTGGCGGCATGTCTATGGCTGCGGCAAGTGGTTTCACGCCGCGCGCTGCACGGTCAGCCTTGAGGTGTTTGGCACCTATAGCGCGCAAGTGACCCATCCGCCCCAAGAGCTTCTGGCCCGGATCGCGCAGCGGCGCTCCGGGTGGAGCTTTGCCGATTGGGAGGGCGCGCGATGAGCACACGTCTGGCAACGGGCGGGCGGCATATCGACCGGTCCCGCCCTGTGAAGTTTCAGTTCAACAATACCTATCTGCACGGGCTTGCCGGTGACACGCTCGCCTCGGCCCTTCTGGCCAATGACCGGATGCTGGTTGGCCGGTCCTTCAAATATCACCGCCCGCGTGGCATTGTCGCCAGCGGTGCCGAAGAGCCCAACGCGCTGGTCAATCTGGGCAAGGGCGCGCGGCGCGAGCCCAATGCGCGCGCGACCACGACAGAGCTGTTTGACGGGCTTTATGCTGAAAGCCAGAACCACTGGCCGTCGCTGCAAAACGATATCGGTGTCATTAACAATTACGCCGCCAGACTCATGCCTGCGGGATTTTATTACAAGACCTTCATCTACCCCCGGGCCGCCTGGAAGCACCTTTTCGAGCCCTTCATCCGTCGCGCTGCAGGTCTGGGCCAGGCTATAAACCGCCCCGACCCTGACCGCTACGAGCATTACTACGCCCATGTTGACCTTCTGATCACCGGTGGCGGCATTGCCGGTCTTCAGGCAGCCCTGACAGCCGGTGCGGCAGGCGTGCGCGTCTTGCTGATCGAGCAGACTGCTCATTGGGGCGGTCGCGCGCCGGTCGATGGCGCGGTGATTGATGGCAAATCGGCAGAGGAATGGATCGTGCAGGCTTTGCAACGTCTCGAGGCCCTGCCAAATGTGCAGCTGCGTCGCCGCACCATGGGGGCCGGGGTATATGATCACGGCTATGCGCTGGCCTATGAGCGACTGAGCGATCACGCGCCGGACGCCGAGTTGCCCCGCCACCGGCTCTGGCGCATCCGGGCGCGCCAGATCCTGACGACGACCGGTGCAATCGAGCGCCCCCTGAGCTTTGCGGGCAATGATATTCCGGGGGTGATGCTGGCCTCTGCCATACGCGATTACGTTGTCAATCACGCGATCAGCCCGGGCGCGAGAACGGTGATTGTCACCAATAATGACGACGCCTACCGGACGGCCTTCGCGCTCTACCGGGCGGGGTTGACGGTGCCGATCATCATAGACGCGCGCGCGACCGGTGGCGGTGCCCTGGCGCGGGAGGCGGAGGGCCTGGGTATTCGGGTCGAGACCGGTGCCGCCATCGCCCGGGTCAATGGCGGCAAACGCGTCACGGGGGTGGAGATCTGCGGTCAGGATACGGATGGCAAATCGATGCGCCTGGTGGCTTGCGACGCTGTGGCCATGTCGGGCGGCTGGTCTCCGGTGGTCCATCTTTGGTCGCATTGCGGGGGCAAGCTGATCTGGGATGAGACGCATCACCATTTCCGCCCCGACCCTGATCGTGCGCCGACCAGCGCCGATGGTCTGCCCTTTGTCGCTGTGGCAGGCACGGCCAATGGTGTGATGCGGACGGGGGATGTGCTGGTTGATGCAGCTGCCGCCGCCAAGATGCTGTGCGTTCGGCTGGGTTTCGCGCCGACCCGGGGCCAACCGGCGGCCTCTGATGATATTGACGAGGCCCCCATGGCGCCGGTCTGGAAGATGCCCGACCGCGCGGGCAGGAAGTTGCGCGCGAAGATGTGGCTTGATTTTCAGAACGATGTGAAGGTCTCCGATGTGGAGCTGGCCGCGCAGGAAGGGTTTGAAAGTGTCGAGCATACCAAGCGCTATACCACGCTGGGGATGGCGACGGATCAGGGCAAGCTGTCCAACATCAACGGGCTGGCCATTCTGGCCGACAGTCTGGGTGCGGATATCCCGCAGGTGGGCACCACTACGTTCCGCCCACCCTACACGCCGATCTCCATGGGTTCTATCGCGGGTGAGGCGAAGAACGCGTTGTTCCAGCCCATTCGCAAAACGCCCCTGCATGACTGGCACGAGGCGCATGGCGCGCATTGGGAGCCGGTTGGTTCGTGGCGCAGGCCCTATTGCTTTCGCAAGGATGGTGAAAGCGTCGCCAAGGCGGTCGCGCGTGAGGTCACGGCCGTGCGCGGCTCTCTGGGGCTGCTGGACGCATCGACCCTTGGCAAGATCGTGGTAAAGGGCCCGGATGCGGGCAAGTTTCTCGACATGCTTTACACCAATATGATGAGCACGCTTCCCGTTGGCAAATGCCGCTACGGACTGATGTGCAACGAAAACGGGTTTTTGATGGATGACGGGGTCGTGGCGCGGATGGCCGACGATACCTGGCTGTGCCACACCACGACAGGCGGGGCGGATCATATCCATGGACATATGGAGGAATGGCTGCAGACGGAATGGTGGGACTGGAAGGTCTACACCGCCAATCTGACCGAAAGCTATGCCCAGATTGCCGTGGTCGGACCAAAGGCCCGCCGTGTACTGGAGGCTTTGGGCGGTATGGATGTCTCCAAAGAGGCCCTGCCTTTCATGGGCTGGGCCGAGGGCAAGCTGGGCAGGTTTGCGGCCCGCGTGTTCCGGATCTCCTTCTCGGGCGAGTTGAGCTACGAGATCGCCGTGCCCGCCCATGAGGGGCGCGCCTTCTGGGAGACGTTGATGGAGCTTGGCGCGCAATATGATGCGACACCTTACGGCACCGAGGCGCTGCATATCCTGCGCGCCGAGAAGGGCTTCATCATGATCGGAGATGAGACCGACGGCACCGTGATCCCGCAGGATCTGGGGCTGCATTGGGCGCTGAGCAAGAAGAAGGACGACTACCTTGGTAAACGCGCGCAGCAGCGCAGCCACATGACCGACCCCGGTCGCTGGAAGCTGGTGGGGCTGGAGACCGAAGATGGCTCGGTCCTGCCCGATGGGGCCTATGCGGTGACAGACGGGCGCAATGCCAATGGGCAGCGCAATGTGGAAGGGCGGGTGACCTCGACCTACCATTCGCCCACTCTGGGTCGCGGGATTGCACTGGGGCTGGTGGCGCATGGACCAGAGCGGATGGGAGAGGTGCTGAACTTCCCCGAGACCGACGGCACCGTGATCCGTGCCAGGATCGTCAGCCCGGTTTTCTATGACCCCGAGAACCGCAAACAGGAGGGCGATGATGGCTAGAGCAGTCCAGTTCATCTACAAAGGTGCTGCCACGATCAGCAGGCTCGCCCCGCGCGGCATGATCACGATCCGGGGTGATCTGGCGAGCAGTAGCATTCATGCGGTGGTGAAAATGGCCACAGGTTTTACCTGCCCCGGGCCGCGCGCGGCAGAGGTGAACGGTGAGTATGGCGTGGCCTGGATGAGCCCGGATGAGTTGCTCTTGATGCTCCCTGCGTCTGATTTGCGTTCTATCCTGTCCCGGCTTGAGGACGCAGTTGCGGGCGATCACGCGCTGATCGCCGATGTCACCGGCGCGCGCGCGATATTTCAGATCGCGGGACCCCATGCCCGCGATGTTTTGGCCAAGCTGGTCCCGGTTGACCTGTCGCCGGCGGTCTTTGGTCCGGGGATGGCCCGTCGCACACGGATGGCGCAGGCAGCTGCGGCGTTTTGGATGAATGGCGAAGCGATTGAGCTGGTCTGTTTCAGCTCCGTCGCTGATTACGCGTTTGAGCTTTTGTCCAATGCCGCCCGTCCGGGCAGCGAAGTGGACTTTCTATAGAAAAATCAGCACGGCCGTCGCCGCCATGATGCCCGCCATCAGGCGCATGAAACGTCGCCAGATCCGCTCATCTGACAGCAGGCCGGAGAGAAGATGCCCGGCATAGCTCCAGAACAGGCAGACGCCTATATTGAGCAGGCCGAAGATCGCCGCCAGACGCGCGGCCTCGGCCCACGGGGACAGGCCAATCCCGAAGCCCGCAGAGGCCGCAAAAGCCACCGCCCAGACTTTCGGGTTGATCGCCTGAAACGAGACGGCTTCAAGGAAGGTAAGCGGGCGACCCCGGTCAGCGCTGCGACCCACGCGGCCTGCCTGCGCCGTGCGCCAGGCCAGCCACAAAATCCATGCCGCAGAGGCCAGTTTGAACGCCAGCGCCAAAGCCGGCTCGGCAAGGACAATGCTGCCCACGCCAAGCGCCGCGAGGGCTGCAATCATCGCTGTGCCCAGGGGAACACCCAGCAGATGCGGGACCGTGCGGCGAAAGCCGAACCGCGCACCTGATGCGGTCAGCAGCACCACATTCGGCCCCGGCGAGAACAGCCCGGCAAAGACAAAGACGATGGCAGGCCAGGACGCGGCGAGCATCTGGCTCAGAGACTACCGGCCAATGGCAATGCCCTCGCGACGGGGATCGGCGCCGCCTTCAAGCCCGTCCGGCGTGATCGCAATTGCATGCAGCCCGGAGGTCAGCGCACGAGGGTTTACCTCATAGCCCAGGGCGGTCAGCGGATCGGCCAGATCCGTGGCGGTCGTGCCTTCCTCCACATCATAGGTGCCGAAGCGGTTGACCAGATGCGGCAGGCTGACCGCTTCTTGGACATCCATGCCCCAGTCCAGATGCGCGATGATGGTCTTGGCGACATAGCCGATAATGCGCGATCCACCGGGGGAGCCTACAACCAGCACAGGCGCGCCATCCTTCAGCACGATGGTCGGTGCCATTGAAGAGCGCGGGCGCTTGCCGGGCTCGACCCGGTTGGCGATGGGAATGCCGTCCGTGTGGGTCGCGAAGGAGAAATCGGTGAGCTCATTGTTGAGCAGGAACCCACCGGGCGCCATGACGCGGGAGCCGAAGCCATTCTCGATCGTGGTCGTCATCGACAGCGCATTGCCATATTGATCGACAATCGAGATATGCGAGGTTGAGGGAAGCTCCAGCGAAATGTCATCCGCCCAGAGCAGCGCATGATCAAAGGCGGGCAGTCCGGGGGCGACGTCGCCCAGTGCCGCATCGCCTGCCAGCGCCTCGGCACGGGTGGCAAGGTAGGCCGGATCTACGAGCCCCTTGACGGGCACGGGCACAAAATCGCTGTCGGCCATGTAGCGGCCGCGATCGGCAAAAGCGAGCCGTGACGCGTCGCCAATAAGCCGCCAGCTTTCAACATCATCCGCGCCCAAAGCAGCCAGATCGTAGCCCTCAAGCATGCCAAGGATTTGACCCACCGTAAGCGCCCCGGAGGAGGGAGGACCCATGCCGCAGACCTCATGCGCGCGGTAACTCGCGCAGACCGCTTCGCGCTCCTTTATGCGGTAGGCCTTGAGATCAGCAAGGCTGAGCTGGCCTGACAGAGCCGCGTTCTGGACTGCCGCCACAATCCCCTCGGCCACAGGGCCCTCATAGAAGGCGGCGGTGCCATGTTCGGCTATCAGGCGCAGCGTCGCGGCATAGGCGGGGTTTTTCAGCGTGCTGCCTTCGGCAATGGGCGTGCCTTGGGGCAGGAAATAGGCTGCGGTTGCGGGCTGTGTGGCCAGCCGTTCTGCGTCGCCTTCAACCAGTGTAGCCAGCCGTGGCGAGACGATGAAGCCGTCCTGCGCCAGCGCGGTCGCATCCTCAAACAATCGGCCCCAATTGGCGCGGCCCCATTTGCGGTGGGCAAGCTCCATCAGGGCTGGTGTGCCGGGCGTGCCCACCGATAACCCACCGACCACAGCATCAAAGAAGCCCAAAGGCTCGCCCGCTTCATCCTGGAACAGGCGCGGGGTGGCGGTCATGGGGGCGGTTTCACGCCCGTCCAGCGTGGTCATCTCGCCTGTTGCGGCGTCATACCAGACCAGAAACGCGCCTCCGCCCAGCCCGGAGCTTTGCGGCTCGACCAGCCCCAGAACCGCCTGAACCGCGACCATCGCGTCAGCGGCCGTTCCGCCCTCGGCCAAGATCTTCGCGCCCGCTTCTGTGGCCAGTGGATTGGCCGCGGCGACCATCCAGTCGTCGGCCATGACCGGCTTTCCATTGTCC
>CAYGUB010000149.1:0-7147 GCA_964352845.1 uncultured Rhodobacterales bacterium
TGCGCATGCAACTGCAAGCCCTGATCCGGGGTGCCGCCGGGCGCCCCCTTGTGGTGATGTTCCCCTTCATCGCCCAGTTCGACGAATTCCGCGAGGCCCGCCAACACCTGCTCGACCAGCTGGAGCGCGAGGACAAGCTCGGCCATGTGCTCCCCGCCAAAGTGGAGATAGGCGCCATGTTGGAAACCCCATCGCTCGCCTTCGCACCGCGCCAGTTCTTCGAGATGGCAGATTTCATCTCCATCGGCGGCAATGATCTTAAACAGTTCTTCTTTGCAGCCGACCGCGAAAACGAGCGCGTGCGCCGCCGGTATGACACGCTCAATGTAAGCTTCCTGACGCTTCTCGAGCAGATCGCAAATCGCTGCACGGATACCAACACGCCGCTGAGCTTCTGTGGTGAGGATGCCGGCCGCCCGGTCGAGGCCATGTGCTTTGCAGCCATTGGCCTGCGCAGCCTGTCCATGCGACCGGCCTCGATAGGCCCCGTGAAAAGCCTGCTGCGCCGGATCGATCTCGATGAGGCGCGCGAGGTCGTCGATCTGGCGCGCGGCTCGGGCGCACAATCGGTCCGTCCTGCGGTGATCGACTGGCTAACAGGCCGCAGCTGACTACCCTTTCTTTTGGCGAGAAATATCCCCGCCGGAGGCGTCGCATCTCGCCACAAAAACCCATCCCAAATCTTACAAGGCTTGGCGAAACTCCTCAATCAGTCCGGCGCGATCCTGCCCGGTATCTTCGGCCAATTTCCGCAGCGCGAAGGTGACATGCGCCATCTCCTGAAAATACCCGGTGAAGGAGTAATTCACCGCAGCCCCTGTCACAGCCCCCAGAACCGGCACGGTCTGCGCGGCCATTTTCTGGCCCAGAACCACAGACAGGCGCGGGGCGATATGTGCGATCATCTTGTGCATCGCGGCCCCGGTCAACGTGGTGCGCAAGGCCAGAAAGCTCAGATCGGTGCCGTCATCTTCGTCAGACGGCCCGGCCGAAGCAAAGACCTGCAAACACTCGGCCCTGGTGTCGGCTGCGTCGGGGTCAAAGCCATATTCAGCCGCAATCCCCTGAATGGCACGCATGATCATCGTGGTTGTCACAGGAAGCTCGGCCAGCGCGGAGGGCAAGCCGCCAAACCCGCCCGCCATACCCGTGGCCGAGACCATCGCGCGGGTTGTCCATGTGCCCGTATCGGGCAAGCTGCCACGGGTCTGGGAGGCCGCATCAAAGGAAATCTCCAACGCCCGCCCTGTCGCCGCTTCCAGCCCGCTTCGAACAGGTCCGGGCAGTCGGTCAAGTGCGCCTTCGGCATGGCCCCCAATGAAGCCAAACAGCCTCATGCCCCCGTTACGGGCATTGCGGTAGCGCTTCGCAAGCGCGCGGATCTGGATCTCTTTGGGGGGATCGGCTTTGCGGATGGGAGGCAGGATCTCTTGCGTCATAGCCCTTTATCTGTGTCAAGCGCGCGCGGTTTTCAACTCTTATAGCGTCGAACCGGGCCCGCCAGCCCCTCCCAGTCGCCCAAACCCAGAACGCGATCGGGATTGGTCGGCGGAGGCATCACAATGCGCGGCAACCGCTCAAACCCGAATTTTCTGTAATAGGGCGCGTCACCCACCAAAAGGACCCGTGCCCACGCGGCCGCGCGCGCGCGCGCGAGCCCTTCATGGATCAACGCGCTGCCCAGACCCTCGCCCTGACGCGTCGGGTGGACCGCGATCGGTCCAAGCAGCAAAGCCTCGGCCGCACCGATGCGCCCCGGCCAGACCCGGATGGCCCCGCCTATGATCAGATCGCCATCGACCGCCACAAGCGACAGATCGCGCACCGGCAAGACCCCGTCGCGCAACCGGTAGGAAGACAGCGCAGACCGTCCGGGCGCGAAGCACAGGTCATAAAGCGCCTCCACCTCCCAGACATCATCCGCTGTCTCCTGCCGTATCTCCACTGCCCCCGCACCCCTTCAGGCCTGCATGGCTGGCGGGCTAGCATAGGCAGCGCTGCGGGCGCAAATATTTCCACTTCCGCAGCCCGCGCGAGACCGCTAGGTGTGGGCAAGACAAGCAGGAGCCCCACGATGTTCTACCGCCCCGAAGCCGGTCATGGATTGCCGCATAACCCGTTCAACGCGATTGTCAGTCCACGCCCTATTGGCTGGATCTCGACCCGCGCGCAGGATGGGACGGAAAACCTGGCTCCCTATTCGTTTTTCAACGCAGTGGCCTATGTCCCGCCGCAGGTCATGTTCGCCTCGACCAGCGGCAAGGCGGATCAGGCGCAGGGCAAGGATAGCGTGGCAAATATCATCGAGACCGGCGTGTTCTGCGTCAACATCGTCGAATATGCGATGCGTGATGCAATGAACGTGACCTCCGGCAATTACCCCCGCGAAACCGACGAGTTCGATTTGGCCGCAATAGACCGCGCCCCTTGCGAGACCATTGCCTGCTCTCGCGTTGCAGCTGCGCCGGCCAATCTGGAATGCAAGCTCACACAGGTCGTGCATCTGCCGGGCGAGGCCAATATCACGGTTTTTGGCGAAGTCACCGGCATCCATATGCGCGACGATTGTCTGCGCGACGGCATGTTTGATATCACCTCCTTTCAACCGCTCGCCCGGCTTGGCTATCGCGACTATACCCATGTGTGCGAAGTCTTCTCGCTGTCGCGGCCGGGGGAGGGATGAGGCTTTCCGATTTCAAAATCCTGACGTTCGACGTCTATGGCACTCTGATCGACTGGGAAACCGGCATGATCAACGGGCTGAAACCTTTGACCGACCGGCTGAGCTCTGCGCCCACACGTGACGCGATTCTCGAGGCGCATGCGCTCTACGAATCCACCGCGCAACGATACACACCCGCCAAAAGCTATAGCGATATCCTCGCACTGGTCTACCGGCGCTTGGCGGAGCAATGGGGCCTGCGCACCAGCGATGCCGATTGCGCGCGCTATGGCGGGTCGGTCGCCGATTGGCCCGCTTTTCCCGACAGTGCCGATGCGCTGGACTATCTCAAGGATCATTTGAAGCTCGCCGTTCTGTCCAATGTCGACCGCGCGGGCTTTGCCCATAGTGTCGGGAAACTGGGCCCGGGTTTTGATGCGACATATCTGGCGGGCGATATCGGCTCCTACAAACCGGCGCCGCGCAATTTTGACTATATGCTGGAGCATCTTGGACATCAGGGGATCGGCAGGTCCGACATTCTGCATGTGGCGGAAAGCATGTTTCACGACCACGGTCCGGCCAATAAGTTCGGTCTTGCCAATTGCTGGATCTACCGCCGCCACGCGCAGGACGGCTTCGGGGCCACGATGCACCCCGGCGAGATGCCGCGCTGTGACATGGTGTTCAACTCAATGTCTGAGCTGGTCGCGGCGCATCGCGCTGAGGTGGAAGCCTAGATACACCGCCCGCCATCAACCTCCATACAGACGCCGGTGATCATGCTGGCCTCGTCCGAGCACAGGAAACAGGCCGCATTGCCCATATCTTGCGGTGTCGAGAAGCGGCCCAAAGGGATCGTGGCCAGAAATTTGGCGCGCATCTCGGGCGTGTCCTCGCCCATAAAACTGGCCAGCAGCGGCGTCTCCCCCGCCACAGGGTTGAGCGCATTGACCCGGATACCATCCGGCGCCAGTTCAACCGCCATGCCTTTGGTCGCGTTATTCATCCAGCCTTTCGAGGCGTTGTACCAGTTGAGCCGGGGCCGGGGGCTGACCCCGGCGGTCGAGGCCACGTTAAGGATCACGCCAGTGCCTTGGGCCTTCATCAGTGGCACGATCTGGCGGGCCGTCAGGTACACCGATTTCACATTGACCGCCAGAACGCGGTCAAAATCCTCTTCGCTGACCTCCTCCATCGGGGCAGGCAGATGGGTAATCCCGGCATTGTTCACCAGAATGTCGATCCGCCCGAACTGAGCCAGCGCAAACTGCGTCATCGCCTCGACCGAGCCTGCATCGGCCACATCCGTCTCGCAGGCGCGGCAATCCGCTCCGAGCTCTGCACAGAGCTCTTTGGCCAGCGCGATGTTGATATCTGCAAGGATCACTTTCGCACCTTCGGCGATGAATTTCCGCGCGATGCCGGCGCCAAAACCCGACGCTCCACCCGTGATGATCGCTACCTGCCCGCTCAGTCGCATCTGCGCGCTCCTTTAGCCATGAAATGCCGCGACGGTCTTAAGCCGCGTGAAGCCATATAATGCCTCAAACCCTTTTTCGCGCCCATGGCCGGAATGTCCGGTCCCGCCAAAGGGCAGCTCCACCCCGCCGCCAGCGCCGTAATTATTGACAAAGACCTGACCTGCCCGCAGCCGCTTTGCCAGCCGCATCTGCCGCGCACCGTCGCGGGTCCAGATCGAGGCGACCAGACCGTAAGGTGTGCCATTGGCGATCTCGACCGCCTCTTGTTCCGTCTCAAAGGGAATGATCACCTGAACCGGCCCGAAGATCTCTTCCTGCGCAAGAACATGACCCGGTGCCACTCCGGCAAATAGCTTCGGCACGGTATAGGCGCCTGCGGCAGGCAGATCATCGAGCAGCGCGCCTTCGGCCACGCACTCAAGATCCGCGCCCCGGGCCACATACCGCTCCACGATCGCTTTCTGCCGGGCGGAGATCAGCGGGCCCAGATCATGATCACCCAGCGCAGGCCCCACCCGCAGGCGGGCGTAGCGCGCGGCCATAAGGGACACCACCTGATCATAGACACCCCGCTGCACGAGGATGCGCGAGGAGGCCGAGCAGGTCTGGCCCGCATTCTGGATCCCCGCATTGATCAAGAAAGGCAGGGCGGCATCGATATCGGCATCGTCAAAGACCAGCTGCGGAGATTTCCCGCCAAGCTCAAGCGTGACCGGGATCAGGTTCTGCGCGGCAGCCTGCTGGATCTTCCTGCCCGTGCTGACCGACCCGGTAAAGGACAGATGATCGACCGACGGGTGCGCACTCAGCGCTGCACCGGCCTCAGCCCCGAGGCCCGGCACCACATTCAACGCACCATCTGGCAGCCCCGCGCGGAGGGCGAGCTCTGCGAAGGCCAGTGCGGTCAGGCAGGCCTCTTCTGCGGGTTTGAGCACGGCCGCGTTGCCCACTGCCAGCGCCGCGCCGACAGAGCGCCCGATGATCTGCATCGGGTAGTTCCACGGGATGATATGGCCCGTGACCCCATGCGGCTCGCGCAGCGTGTAGACCGTATAGCCATCCAGATAGGGCAGGGTCTCGCCATGGAACTTGTCGGCAGCACCGCCATAGAATTCCATGTAGCGCGCAAGGGCTGTGACATCGGCCCGCGCCTGCGTCAGCGGCTTGCCCACATCGCGGGCCTCCAGCTCGGCCAGCGGCTCGATATGCTCCCGCACCAGCGCACCGATCCGCGCCAGCACCCGGCCCCGTTCGACAGCCGTGGCCCGACCCCATGTACCTGCCACAGCCGCCTGCGCTGCCTGCACCGCGCGGTCTATATCGCTCGCACCGCCGCGCGCGATATCGCAAAGAACAGTGCCATCGGACGGATCAATCAGCTCCAGCGTCTCGCCACCCTCGGGCGGGGTCCAGGAATTGGCGATAAAACAAAGCGCCGGGTCAATCCCGAGAGGTTTCGAGGACATATGTTGCATCCGGTTATGGAAGAGCGTCTGGATGCAACTACACTCTAACCACCGCGCTTTCGCAATAGGCTTGCGCTGTCTGCCGCGCACCGCCTGAAGGGAGATCAGATGGCCTATCCTCACCGCCGCCTTTTCGCGCGCCTGATCCTGGGCGCCGCCGCATTGGTCCTGCTGGCCCTTGCGGTTTTGCGGCTGGAAGGGTTTCGCGCAGGCATCGAACGGGTGGAGGTTATGGCAGGTGATAGCCCTGCGACGCTCTACCAGCAGCCCGGCGCGCAGGGGCCGCTCATTGTCATCGCCCATGGCTTTGCAGGCTCACGGCAATTGATGGAGGCCTTCTCGCTCAGCCTTGCCCGCGCAGGCTACAGCGCGCTGGCCTATGATCTGCAAGGCCATGGGCGCAATTCGGTCGCGATGGGCGGGGATGTAAACGTGATCGAGGGCACAACCGCCCGCCTGATCGCTGAGCTGCGCGCAGTCGTGGAGGCCGGGCGCAGGGCTAGTGGCTGGGGCGGGCCGGTCGGGCTGATCGGGCACTCGATGGCCTCCGACATCGTGGTGCGCGCGCGCCTTGAGGATGCGGGGATAGGACCGGTTGTCGCCGTCTCCATGTATTCGGGCGCCGTCTCGCCAACCGAGCCACCCAACCTGCTGGTTGTCACCGGCGCATGGGAGACCCGGTTGCGGGCCGAGGCGTTGCGCGCTTTGCGGCTGGTTGACCCGCAGGCTGAGGAGGGCGAGACGGCAACGGCTCCGGGTGTGCTCAGACGCGCCGTCGTGGCCCCGATGAGCGAGCATGTCAGCGTGCTTTATAGCGCGACCACCTTGCGCGAGACCGTCGACTGGTTCGACGCAGCCTATCAACGCCCCGCCGGCAATGCGCCAGTCGCCCGGACCGGCGGCACGATTGCGCTGATGCTGGGCTGCGTGGTGGCTCTGGTCTGGGCGGCTGCAGGCGTCGTGCCGGAACGCAGCCATGCGCGGCACGTACCGCTCGCGGCGTTTCTTGGCGCGGTGATTGCCGCCCCCCTCGTCCCGTTTCTTGCCACACGAATTGAGCTGAGCCTTCTGCCGGTTCTTGTCGCGGATTACGTCACCTTGCATCTGGCGCTTCTGGGTGCGGTGCAGCTACTCATCTTGTGGTGGGCGGGCCTGCGGCCTTTGTCGCCCGCAGGCACCTTTTCTGCCGCCGCGCTTCTGGTGCTGGGGTCGGGCATCGTCGCTTTCGGCGCGCTTCTGGATAGATATGTCGCAAGCTTCGCGCTGAGCCCCGAGCGGTTTGGCGTGTTCGCGCTTATCAGCCTTGGGGCCGTCCCGTTCATGCTGGCCGACAGCTTGCTGACCGAGGCTGGGCGCGCCCCGCTCTGGCGTCGGCTTGTTTTGCGCGCGAGCTTTCTGGCATCGCTTGCGCTGGCCGTCGCACTGGATTTCGAGCGGCTGATGTTTCTTGTGATCATCCTGCCGGTCACGCTTCTGTTCTTTGTGGTCTTCGGCTCCATGGGGCGCTGGGTCGGGCTTCGCGGAGGGGCTTGGGG
>CAYGUB010000150.1:0-7146 GCA_964352845.1 uncultured Rhodobacterales bacterium
GATGAAGGTTGCGGCGATGATGGAAGCTGCGGCGAGGGCAAGCCCCAATGCGGTCAGGCAACTGCGCAAGGGCCAGCGCAGGAGAGAGCGCAGGATCATCACGGTGGATTGAGACAGCCCCGCCCGCGCCATGGCCCGATCAATCCATGACGCTTTGAAGCGGGGCGGGGCAGGGGGGTTGCATCGCGATGGCCGGGGCGAGACGTGCGGCCTTAAGCGCGGCCTGCGCGGCCCCAAGGCTGGTGGTCAGCAGCCCGTCCAGCGCCTCGATCACCGCGGGTCTCTGCGTGCCCGCCACCAGTGACAGCGAAATATTGTTGAACGCGCCTGTCATGTCAAAGGCGGCTGCGGCTGCACGCCGGGGCATCCAGATGATGCCAAAGGCGGCGTTATCGGGCATCAGGGCGCCGGGGCCGATTGTGTTGATGAATTCCGGCGACACGACGGCTCCGACGATTGTGAACGCGCGCTTTGAGCCGCGCAGGTTCGCGCTGAATACACCGCCCTCAGTAAAGCCGTTGGCATGCGCTGAATTTCTGTATTGTGCGTGATCATGACCGTGGTGGTTGCGAACCGTTCATTGATGTCGCTGAGCACCTGCACGCCGGTCGTGCCGTCCAGCGCGCCGGTCCGCTCATCACATAACAGGATATGAGGGCAATGCGCGATGGCGACACGCTGCTGCTCACCGCCCGACATCTCGGACGGGGAGTGATCCATGCGCGCGCCAAGACCGACCAGTTCAAGCGCCTGCTCGGCGGGCATCGGATCGGGGGCGACATCGGTGACCAGTTGCACATTCTCGCGCGCGGTCAGGCTGGGCACCAGATTTTAGAACTGAAACACAAAGCCCACGTGATCGCGCCGGTATCTGGTCAGCGCCCGCCCGGGCAGATGCGTCAGTTCTGCCTCGCCAAGCCAGACGCGCCCGCCCGTCGGATGATCCAGACCGCCCAGAATGTTCAGAAGCGTCGATTTCCCGTTGCCGGACGGGCCCAGCAGAACCGTCAGCTCCCCTCTTTAAAGCTGTAAATCGACGCCATCGAGGGCATGGACTTTGACATCTCCCGTTTCATAGGTTTTCGTAACCCCTTGCGTTTTGAAAACAACATCCGGCACAACATGCTCCTGTCAACGGGCCTTCTATTGCCTGGCGGGGCCAAAAGATTGATCCACCTCAAGTCCTGCGCGAGATGCCCAAGTCAGACTGGTTTACGTATGACGATCCCAAAAGGCCAAATATGATCCCGCCTGCAACGACTGCCCCCAGATTTGAGATGAGCGGCGCGCATTGGGCGTCCTTGCGCAAAACCGGGCCGGGGCACAAATATGAGTACGGGCATGCAGTGGTCATATCCGGTCCGGCCGGGCAGGGCGGTGCCGCGCGGCTGGCCGCGCGCGGGGCGTTGCGCATCGGTGCAGGGCTGGCCAGCGTGATCTGTGGGCGAGATGGCCTGGCAGAACATGCAGCCCAGCTGAACGCGATCATGGTCAAGCCCTATCGCGACGCGAACGGGCTGCCGCAGCTTTTGCGGTCGATAAAGGCCAATGCGATCTGCGCGGGTCCGAACCTTGGTCTTGATCAAAGGGCTGCAGATCTGCTGCGCCATTGCCTGTCTCTTGGCCTGCCAATATGCCTTGATGCCGATGCGATCACGTTGATGAGCGATGCGGCGCGCGACCTGCCCCCTGTGGCGCAGGAACACAGCGTCCTGACCCCCCATGAGGGAGAGCTGAGGCGCTATATCCCCGACTGCTTCTTGCGAACCGATGATCGTTTGTCGCTTGCCCGATCGGCGGCGCAGAAGGCTGGCTGCTGTGTTTTGTACAAAGGGCCTGACACGGTCGTGGCCGCGCCGGATGAGCGGATCACGATCGTCTCCTCAGCCGGGCGTGCGCATGCGGGCTGGTTGGCTACGGCAGGATCGGGCGATGTACTGAGCGGGTTTGTCACCGGCCTGCTGGCCCGCGGCTTTGATGGTTTTGACGCAGCAGCACTGGCCGCCGATCTGCATTTTCGATGCGCGGAGCAATTCGGCCCTGGGCTGATTGCCGAAGACATCGCCGAAATGCTCCCCCTGGTGCTGAACCCGCGGCCGTGATCGGGTCTTGCCTGCCTCGTCCCGCAGCGGGTGCCATTGATCTGCCAAATCACTGGTGGTTGCGACCGTGCCCCTTCATTCGCGATGAGCCTTTGACAAAAATCAATGACCCCCAATGCTCAGACCGCTAGGATGTCCAAAACGGAATGAGATATGCTCAGACATCTTACATGGCGGCACAAATTTCCCGGTTTGACGGGCCTGTCGGAGCGCTTTTGCGACCTGCTTGATCAGCGCGCGGTCTTCACGGCACTCAAGAAAGGCGCGGTGATCTTTGGGCCGGGCATGCCTGCCGAAAACCTTTTGCTTCTGGTGTCGGGCACTGTCCGGGTTCAGCAGCTCTCCGAGGCTGGCCGCGAGATTGTGCTCTACCGGGTACATGCAGGCGAGAGCTGCGTGCTGACCACAGCCTGCCTTTTGGCTTTTGAGGATTACGCGGCCGAGGGCATTGCAGAAACTGATATCGAGGCGATCCTGATACCGCGCGACAGCTTTGACGAGCTGATGTCGATCTCGAAGGAATTCCGCGCTTTCGTCTTCGGGGCCTATTCGAAACGGATCATGGAGCTGTTCATGGTGATCGAAGAGATCGCCTTCAAGCGGATGGATATTCGCGTGGCACAAAAGCTGCTGGAATTGCGCGATGCCCATAACAGGCTGCATCTGACGCATCAACAAATGGCCGTAGAACTGGGCACGGCCCGGGAAGTCATCTCGCGGCAGTTGAAGGAGTTCGAAAGGCGTGGCTGGCTGACGCTCAGCCGGAGCGTGATTGAATTGCGTGATGATGCGGCCATCGGGCGATTGGCCAATGCCGTGTGACGGTGCTGCGGTCTGGTGACTTAATCACAGACCCGCCCTCGGGGATCATGGAAAAGACAACACAAACCACAGAGAGGAAAGAAAAATGACTGCCAATATCGGACGTCCCGACCGCCTGATCAGAGCCATCATCGGTGCCGCTTTGTTCATTCTGCCGCTGCTGAATATCCCGGCCATCTGGTCCAGCGCTGCTCTGGCCTATGGCAGCATGGCGGTTGGAGCGGTGCTTGCGCTTACCGCTGTGTTCGGGTTTTGCCCGCTCTACAGAATTGTCGGCATCTCAACCTGCAAGCTTTGAGCCACAAGCGACCCGCGCAGGCGGCGTTTGCGCTCCCGTGCTCCGGCGCGGGGGCGTTGAGCGGGATCAACCCGCCTATAGCGTCTGACGAAATACCTCAAACATCCCCAAGCAGGTAACGCGCCCGAAATCTGTGATTTCAGGCAGTGCTACGTGATTGAGCTTTTCGCATGACGCTCTACGGCTCGGACCACCAGACATCAGGATGAAACCCGAGGAAATCGCCGTAAAGCGGCAGTTTCTCGGGGTATTTCAGATCCTTTTCATAGGCCATCCGCGAGACCTGCGCGTACCAGAACGGGACGACATAGCGACCAGCGGTCAAAATCCGGTCGAGCGCACGCACAGCGGCGATGTAGTCTTGCTGATCCTCCGAGTTCAACATACGCGCCACCATTGCCTCAATTGCGGGCGATTTGACCCCCATCTTGTTGTGGGAGCCTTCCGCATCGGCGGCGTCGATGCCCCAATAGGTCAGCTGCTCATTGCCCGGGCTCAACGACAATCCGCGCGCGAAGGTGGTCATGTCGAAGTCGAACCTGTCCACACGCTCGCGGTATTGCGCGGAATCGATGCTGGAGATGGTGGCGAATATGCCAAGCCGTTCAAGGCTTTCCACATAGATATTGGCAATCGCGCGATGCTCGGCGCTGCCATTTCGCAGGAGGATTTCAAAGACGAAGGGCTTGCCATCGGGCCCGGTCAACACGCCGTCTTTGAGCGTGTAGCCCGCCTCATCAAGCAGGTTTGACGCCGCGCGGATGCCAGAGCGGTTGCGCGCGCTGCCATCTGAGACAGGCAGGCTGTAGCCCTCAAGCGTGCCGGGGATAAGGCTATCGGCGAAAGGCGCAAGAAATTCGGCCACACGCCCCTCCGCAGGTCCCGGCTGCATCGAAAGCGGCGAGTTGGAGAAATAGGAGGTGATCCGCGGCTCTGTCCCGCCGGTGAGCTTTTCGTTGATGAACTCAAAGTTGAAGGCCGCGATCATCGCTTCACGCACCCGCCAGTCAGCAAAGATATCGCGCCGCGTGTTCATCACAAACCCGTCGATCCCGGAAGGGCGTTGATGCGGGATCTCCGCCTTGACGATCTCGCCATTTTCGACGCGGGGAAAGTTGAATTCCTCGCGCCATTTTGTGGCATTGGTCTCGCGGAAGGTGTTGATGATGCCCACTTTGAACGCCTCGAAATAGGCGGTTGCATCGGTGAAGAACTCAAACCGGATCTCGTCGATATTATGGGTGCCGCGACGGTAGGGCACATCGCGCCCCCAATAGTCTGCATTGCGGGTTAGGGTCACATATCGGCCCGCTTCGAAATCCGTCACGACATAGGGAGCCGTGGAAATCGGGATCTCATCAAGACCGCTGTCAGCGAAATTCTTGTCCTGCCATTGGGCCTTTTTCAGGATCGGTCGAAGCCCCATGATCAGGGCAAGCTCCCGGTCCTCGGTGTTGAAGTTGAAACGCACGGAACGTGGTCCTGTCGCCTCGACGCTTTCGACCTTCTTCCAGCTGCCGAGATAACGCGGATGGCCGATCTCGGGATTGCCGAGGGTCTCGTAGGACCAGATGACATCCTCGACCGTCACAGGACTTCCATCGGAGAATCGGGCCTCCTCCCGAAGGGTGAATTCAACCCAGCGATTCGAAGAATCAGTCTCGATTGTCTCAGCAAGAAGGCCGTAGAGCGCGAAAGGTTCGTCATAATTTCGCCCCATTAGACTCTCATACGCAAGAAAACGCAGCTGCCACGGAACTCTGCCTTTCAGGACATGGGGATTGAGTGCATCGAAGCTGCCAACCTCACCGGTGACAACCCGGCCGCCAGTGGGCGCGTCGGGGTTTGCGTATGGCAATGACACAAAATCCGGTGGCAATGCAGGGTCTCCATACATAGCTATGCCATGTGTGGGCTCGGCCAGGGCTGTGCCTGCGAAAGCGATTGACAGCCCGGCAATTGCTGCCTTGATGCAATGGAAAAACACCGATTTCATATCTGAAACAATCCTCGCAGCCCCTGTTTTTCTTTTCTCTGACGATAAAGAGGAGTTTGAGCGATATCAAACTTTTAGCTTGGCGAGCAGCGATCTGTTGCTTATAAAGTAGTTACTGCTCGATAGGTTTCTTGCCTGTATGAAACCTGCCTCAATAACTTAACGCCAGCTTCGTGCTGGCGTTTTTTTTTGGCATAAGTTCCAAGCGCGAAAGTATCATTTGCGACGCGCGGATCGCTCACCGCCGATCACAGCTCCTTTCACGGCCGATTGTCTCTGTTGTTTGCAGATGCAGCATTCTATGTTGCGCCCAACGTATCAAAGAGGCTGCGACAATGACACTTCAAGGAAAAACCGCCATCATCACCGGGTCCAATTCCGGGATCGGTCTGGGCATCGCACAAGAGCTCGCGCGCGCGGGCGCTGACGTCGTTTTGAACTCCTACACAGACAGTGACGAAGATCACGCGCTGGCCGAGGAGATCAGCAAGGAGACCGGCACCAACGCGCGCTACATTCAGGCGGACCTCTCCGATGGGGATGCGGCGCGCGCGCTGGTCGAGAAAGCGGGCAAGGCCGATATTCTGATCAACAATGCGGGCATCCAGCATGTCGCCCCGATAGATGAGTTTCCGCCCGAGAAATGGGACGCGATCATCGCGATCATGCTCTCCTCCGTCTTTCACACCACCGCTGCCGCCCTGCCGATGATGCGCAAATCTGGGTGGGGGCGCGTGATCAATATCTCCAGCGCGCATGGGCTGACAGCATCGCCCTATAAATCGGCCTATGTTGCGGCGAAACACGGCGTGGTCGGTATGACCAAAGTGGTGGCGCTTGAGACAGCACAAGAGCCGATCACCGCCAATGCGATCTGTCCTGGCTATGTCATGACGCCGCTGGTCGAAAGCCAGATCCCCGATACGATGAAGAAATACGACATGGACCGCGAAACCGTTATCAAGGAGGTGATGCTGGAGCGCCAGCCCTCCAAGGAGTTTGCCACCACCGCGCAACTTGGCGGTGTGGCGGCGTTCCTGTGCTCTGAGGCGGCAACCCAGATCACCGGCACGACGATCTCGGTCGATGGCGGCTGGACGGCGCTATGATCAAGGTTCAATCCGCGCGTATAACCCCGGGCGCTGACAGCTGATGGCGCGCAAGGCAAAAAGCAAGCAGATCAACCTGGCGCTTCAGGGCGGTGGGGCGCATGGCGCCTTCACCTGGGGCGTGCTGGAATGTCTGCTGGAAGATGAGCGGATCGAGATCGCTGGCATATCGGGCACCTCGGCCGGGGCTTTGAACGGGGCTGCGCTGAAATCGGGTATAATTGAGAATGGACGGCAAGGGGCGCTCGACAAGCTGGCCTGGCTCTGGGGCGAGGTCGGCGCGGCGGAGCACCCCGCCATGGCGCCCTGGGTGTCGGGACTTGTTGGCGTGACGCCGTCTTCGGTGTCCAAATCGCTCGAACATTCGCCGATGTTTATGTGGTTTGATGCCCTGTCGCGCATCTCCAGCCCCTATAGCCTCGGGGTGCTTTACGAGAACCCGCTGCGACGCATCGTCGAGAAATTCAACTATGACAAGGTCTGCGGCACCGATGGCCCGTCGCTCTATGTCTGCGCCACGAATGTGCGCAGCGGCAAGATCAAGATTTTCACACGATCCACGATTTCAACAGATGCTATTCTGGCCTCGGGCTGCCTGCCGACAGTGTTTCAGGCCGTCGAGATCACGGACCCCGAAACCGGCGTCACCGATGCCTATTGGGATGGCGGCTATATGGGCAACCCGGCGCTGTTCCCGCTTTTTGGCGAAAGGCTGCCGCGCGATATTGTGGTCGTAAATATCAACCCGCTTCACCGCGACAGCGTGCCGAAAACACCGCAGGAGATTCAGAACCGGATCAATGAGATCAGCTTCAATGG